>NZ_JBNJLK010000003.1:0-339732 GCF_051195255.1 Falsirhodobacter sp. 1013
CGCGGGATGGAGCAGCCCGGTAGCTCGTCAGGCTCATAACCTGAAGGTCGCAGGTTCAAATCCTGCTCCCGCAACCACTCTAACTTGCAAAGAGGCCTCACCTCCGACACCACGCCCCGCAAACCGCGGGGCTTTTTGTTGTTCCGCAGGTGGCTGTCCGGAACATGCCCGCCGTCGGTCAGGGACAGAATGGCGGCCAGTTCGCCGACCAACTCGATGTGGTGACCGTCCGGTGCGTTCGCGTCTGGAACCAGACGGGCCTCGGAAATCAGGCCTCGCAAGGCTCCGTCGCCTGAAGCTGGATTGCCGGATCCGACAAGGACGCCGCCAGGTTCGCGATCTTCTCACGGTAGCTATCTGTCATCCCGGGATGCAGCCGCAGAGCAGGGGGGTCGGGTGTCTGTGCAAGTTCGGAAGACAGTTGCGCCTTCTCGACCTTCAGCTCTTCCATCCGTGTCTTCATCGACGGGTCATACATCCCGTCTTCGATCGCCGACAGGATCTCCGCGATCTTCCGCTCCACCAGCGTGAGGTCACGTTCGGTCTTGGCGCGTTGTGCGACCTGACCGGCCTGCGCGTCGTTCCAGGCGCGGCGGTGTTCTTCAATGAACACCGCCACAAGGTCCGGATGCATCAGGCGGTCCTTCAGACCGCCCAGCACACGGTCTTCGACCTCGTCGCGTTCGATAGGTCGCGCGGTTGGTGCAGATCGCGAGACCCTTGTTGCGGGAGCCGGAGCAGCCGTAAAGGGTCTTGTTGATCAGAGTGTAGGTGGCGCCGCCGCCGCACTTGATCAGGCCGGACAGCAGGAACTTCGGGCGGCGTGCGAGATCGCGCCGCAGCGGCGTGTCGTCCGAAGCGGCGAAGTTCATCATCTCCCGCACGTCGTCTTGTCGTGCCTTCACCCGGTGCCACAGGTCATCCCCGATGATCCGCAGGTGCTCGACGTCCTCGATGATCCATTCCTCGGGCGGATTGGGCCGAGCCTGACGCTTGCCGCTCGACGGGTCCTTCACGAAGCGCTGCCGGTTCCAGACAAGACGGCACGTCGCAACCCGCTATGACCGCTGTCCACAGGTCTTCCTGTCCGCCATCGCCCTCGCCGCAACCGTCATCTACTGGTCATGAATCCTGACCCTAGGCGAAGAATTTGCTTGGATGGCGTTTTTTGAAGATCTCTAGCCGTAGTTTGTAAACGAGGATAGCATATCGTCTGCGACGCCACTTGTCTTTCGATAGCGGCTGCCAAGGCTTTTCCGCGCCATGGAAGTGATACACACTCGTCTTCTGGTGTTGGACTTCCTCGCCTGAATAGCCATGGGCAGAAATCCATTTCCGTTGACGCGCGTCGCGGCCCCAAGATGCGTTCCAGGCGGGATTGAGATGCTTGATCCGTCCCCGGAAAAGTTCGTTCAGATAATCTTGGTCCACCGTCGTGTACTTTATCGCCCGCTGGAATTGATGCATTGCCTCATATATCCCGGCTTCCCTCCGGATTGCAGCGCAGTCCAAGAGCAGCACGCCCGAATTGATGTAACTGTCAGCAGGGTAAGGGGAGACGATCTTCGCTACGTCATGCCCTTTATCCGATTCCCGGCCTGCGTGAAGAAGGCTGGCACCTCTGAGGCGGCCGTAGTCGCGCACGCCTCCGATGAGGGCGCCGTCCAGTTCCATGTCGAACAGGGGAGCGAGGTCACGGCGGACCCACGTGTCGCCATCAAGGTAGATAACCCGACCTTCCACGTAATCCGGAAGAAGAAGCCGAGATAATGCCGCCTTCGGAACATGATTGCCTTGGGGCTTTGCGGAACGAAAATGAGCGTCCGTCAATGGGTGAAACTGAATCGAAACTTCTGCATCATCGGCGATGCGCTGCAGAAAGTTGACCGCTTCGCCGGTAAGGGATACGCTAAGGATATCCACATGGCCTACCCCCGGAGTAGCTGATAGGGCCGAGGCGAGGGAGAACCCGGTTGGCCCTACAAGGCCCATGTTGGTACCGTAGGCGATCCGGATATTGCGCTTTGTCATAATGCTCTGCTTGCTGGCGGGTGAATGGGCTTTGAAACCAATCGGTTTAGGCGTGGCAACGATTTCTAGAAACGAAAGTGAACATATTGTACAAGGCTTCAAGTTCCTGATCGTCGGGGTCTCTTCACCAGCCTCTTGATAACTGTCGGTAAGAAGCGCCCACTCGCTTGTTCTCACTCAAAGGCCACAAGTATGTCTCCCCGAAACTTGGGGTCAAGGAAGATTGGAAAGATGTCTTCTGAAGGGGCATGAACGCTGTCTCTACTCCGAGGCACATGTTGCAGGGTCATAAACCGGTAGCCGGGTGTCCTTGTTCTTGCAGAAGGTGAGCGAGTAAACGCAAGCCATCAAGGCAGTCCAATGGAACAAGATGGCGCACTAGACGATCAGACGGTTCTTGCGACTTGGCATACATCTTGCCGGCATCGGCGCGGATCAGGCTGGCACGGGTGGCGAAGGCGCGGCCGCCAACCCGGCATTTCCGCGGGGGACGACCGGCACGCACACTTGGTCCAGCGGTCGCTGTTGCGGATGCGGCTGTGCCAGTTCTTATAGAACGTCGAATGGTACCGCCGTGTTCAGGTGGAGCGGCATGACCACCGATAGGGCAGGTCCACAAGACCTACTCGCAGATCCGCCGCCAGCACCGGATGCCAAAACCGCGGCCGAAAAACAGCATGCGGATCATCAGCTCAGGATCCCACGAAGGTCGGGCCGGCTGCTGTAGAACGGCGCAAGATGCTGCTGGCGAGTGCAATCCAGATCAACAGAGCGGGCGATGGCCCGGACAAGATGGTCCTGCGGGACATGATCCCAGCGAGAATTGTAAAACAACGCCCGATTATGACCTGTGTGCCCAAGGCTTCTTTGCAGCCATGGCGCGACTTTCAACGGTTAGCAGGAATGTCGATCGTGAGCAGAGGAGGTTGGAAGCAAATGCGGCAGCCGGTCCTTTTGCGAACATGTGCCGGCGAAATATTCGGCGTGCCGGCACGGGGGACGAGATCTGGAGGCCTGCTCCGTTATAACGACAGCTATCCGACGCTTCAGGCGCGCGTCGGAGGCAGCGCAGGCCCGGATCGTTCCGGGCCTGCCAAGGCAATCCCTCAGCCCGCCTTCGAAGCGGCCTTCGGCAACTCGATGTTGATCTCCAAGCTCGACATCTGGTCGCCGCGTTCCATGCGGACTTCGACATCCTTGTCGCCGATCTCGACGTATTTGCGGATGGCGGCGACGATGTCGCGCTGCAGCATGGGCAGATAATCCGCGCCGCCGGTGCTGCCGCTGCTGCGTTCATGCGCCAGAAGGATCTGCAGGCGGTCCTTTGCGGTTTGCGCGCTCTTGGGCTGCCGCTTCTTGCGGCCGAAGCTGAACAGGCTCATGACGACCGTCCGAACAGGCGCTTGAACAGGCCGGGGCGCGGCTCTTCCACGATGCGCATTTCCAACTCGGTTCCCGTCAGGCGGGTCACGGCGTCCTCATAAGCTTGGGCTGCGGCGGAAGGACCGTCCAGCACGACCGGAGTGCCCACGTTCGATGCCCGCAGGATCGCCTTGCTTTCCGGGATGACGCCCAGCAGCGGCACGGCGAGGATCTCCAGCACGTCCTCGACGGTCATCATCTCGCCGATCTCGACGCGCGCCTGGTCGTAGCGCGTGATCAGCACCTGCGCCTTGATCGGCTCGGCGCCCGCGGTTTCGGCCCGCTTCGTCTGGCTGCTCAGCAGGCCCAGAACGCGGTCGCTGTCGCGCACCGACGACACTTCGGGGTTCGTCACCACCACCGCCTCGTCGGCGAAATACATCGCCAGCTGGGCGCCGCGCTCGATGCCCGCAGGGCTGTCGCACACGATGTAGTCGAACTCGCTCTTCAGCTCGTTCAGGATCTGCTCCACGCCCTCTTTCGTCAGGGCGTCCTTGTCGCGCGTCTGCGAGGTGGGCAGGATCGACAGGGTGTCCAGCCGCTTGTCCTTGATCAGCGCCTGCTTCAGCTTCGCATCGCCCTGGATGACGTTGATGAAGTCGAAGACGACCCGGCGTTCGCAGCCCATGATCATGTCCAGGTTGCGCAGGCCGACGTCGAAATCGACCACGACCGTCTTGAAGCCCTTCTTGGCCAGCGCCGCCGAAATGGCCGCGGAGGAAGTCGTCTTGCCCACGCCCCCCTTGCCCGAGGTGATCACGATGACCCGCCCGAGGGGCGGCTTGTCCTTGGGTTCCGTCGTCATGATATCACCTCCATGCAAAGTTTTTCATCCTCCAGATATATGTGCGTGCAGCGTTGGCGGGCTGCATCTTCCAGCGTCTCGCTGGTCTGGTAAAGGCCGGCGATGGCCACCAGTTCGGCGTTCAGGCTTTGGCAGAAGATGTGCGCATCCTCGTTCCCGTGGCAGCCGGCCATGGCGCGGCCCCGCAGCGAACCATAGACGTGGATGTTTCCCGCAGCCACCAGTTCCGCGCCCGAGGCGACGGACCCGATCACCGTAAGATCTCCATGTTCCGCCACGACCATCTGGCCCGACCGTATCGGCGACCGGATGACCTTGTTTTCCACCGGCCGGGGGGCATCGGCTGCCGCCGCCGCAACGGGCGCCGGGTCCGCGTCGCGGGCAATCGGCGCTTCGCGCCCCGAGGGGAGGGCGATCAGGCCCAGCGTCTGCAGCAGCGACGCATCGAAGCCCGCCGCGTTCTGCACGCCGAAGACACGCAGGTCGCGCCGGCGCAGATTGTCCACCAGATCGCGCATCCGGTCGGCCGCGCCAAAGCCGGGGGCGTTGACGAAGTCCAGCACGATCGGCGCGCCAAGGAAGAGTTGCGGCGACCGGCTCAGCTGATCGTCCAGTTGGGCATAGAAGGGGCCGTCCGCGCTTTCGGTGTCGATGCGAAGCGCAAGCGCCGTCAGGAAGCGGCCGCGCACCTGGAAGGCGGCGACCGTTGCCGGCCCGGGGTCACGACGGGTCCGGGCGTATCGGTCTGACACGTCGAAACTGCTCCTGCTAAAAGGCGGTCCTGCGAATCGCGGCCGCTCCGCTGTTGTTGAACGTTCATTGTCACGAACCGGCGGCCGCACAAAGAAGCCGCTCGTGTCTTCAGCAGGAACCCGCCAATTTGTAAAGGTCGCGGAACCTTCCGGCGACAGAAATATCATGGTCCCACGGGGCCATACCGTTCCAGAACACGATCACGCGACATTCCACGATCGGCTTGAACAGAACCGCCATTCGAACGTTGTCCCCGGCATCCCTTCACAACGGACCCATCCCCACGTGACACTCCGCGTCCTCGTCGTCGCCAGCGAAACCGCCGATCAACGTCAGACCCGACGCGAATCCTCCGGCGCTGCCTCCCATGAAAGCTATGTGGACGCGCTTCGGCAACTGCGTCCGGACCTTCAGGTCGCCACCGTGTCCTGCGTGGAGAGGGAGGATCCCCTGACGGTGGAGGAGTTGCGCGCCTTTGACGGCATCTTCTTTGCCGGATCGCCCATCCAGATGCATCAGGACACGGCCGAAGCCGATGAGGCGGTCCGCTTCATGACCTCCGTGTTCGAGGCGGGGACGCCGGCCTTCGGGTCCTGCGCGGGCCTTCAGATCGCCGTGGCCGCCGCAGGGGGGAAGACGGGCCCCCGCGGTCCGCACATGGAAGCCGGCTTTGCCCGCAATATCACGAAGACTGATGCCGGCCTGTCCCATCCCCTGCTGCGGGGCCGCCCCACCGTCTGGACCGCCCCCGCGATGCATTCCAGCGTCGTGAAGACGCTGCCGCCAGACGCCACCGTCCTCGCCTCCAACGCCGACACGCCGGTGGAGGCGGCGGAAATCCGGCACCGCAACGGGACCTTCTGGGGCGTGCAATATCATCCCGAACTGACCTTGGCCGAAATCGGCACCGCCTTGCAGCGCCAGGCGCCCGACCTGATCGAGGAAGGTCTGGCGCGGGACAAGGCCGCCATCGACGATCATGTGCGAAAGCTGCAAGCGCTGCATGACGATCCGGATCGGCGCGATCTGGCTTGGCAACTGGGGCTGGACAAGGACGTGACGGAAGACGCGCAGCGGCGGCTGGAGTTGGAGAACTTCCTTCGGATGCTGGAGGAGCGTCGCTGAGGTCAGCCCGCGTGGCGCGCCGTCAGCTGGCAGATCACGCCTTCAGGCGGGTAGTGCACCGCCATGTCGCCATGAAACTCTGCCGCCAGAAGCTGCTTCACAAGAAAGCTTCCGAAGCCCCGCTTCTGCGGCGGCTCCACCCGCGGGCCGCCCACCTCTCGCCAGCAGAAGGTGAAGCGCTTGTCGGCGCTCTCCTCCTCCAGTGACCAGTGAACCAGAACGCGGCCGGTGTCGACGGACAGGGCGCCGTATTTCGTGGAATTGGTGGCCAGTTCATACAGCGCCAGCGTCAGCGCAAAGGTTTCGTTGTCGTTCAGCGGAATGCGGGGGCCCGAGATGTCGAAGCGCCGCCCCATCCCGTCCATCCGGTCGCGCAGATGGCCCACCACTTCGTCCACCGTGGCCTGCGCGTTGACGCGCAGGGACAGGATCTCCTGCGCGTGGCCCATGTCGGTCAGGCGCATCACCAGCCGGTCGCGCAGATCCTCCACCGAGGTGGCCTGGCGCGCGATCTGGCGCACGATGGCCGTCACCAGGGTGTAGGAGTTCTTCATGCGGTGCACCAGCTCGCGGTTGCTGATGGCGGCCTTGCGCTCGAACCGCACCCGCTCTGTCGTTTCCATGACCGTGTCAATGAAGCCGCAGACGGTTCCATCCTCATCCCGCACCGGGCTGTAGGAGAAGGTGAAGAACGCCTCGCTCAGTCCCGAGGCGTCGCGGCGGACGGTCAGGGGGAAGTCCTTGATGAAGGTGGTCTGCCCCGACAGCGCCTTGGCGGCGATGGGCCCGATGGAGGGCCACGCCTCCTCCCATATGAGGGAGAAGGGCAGGCCGAGGCAGTCGCCCTTGTCGCCCAGGATCGGCACGAAGGCGTCGTTGTAGATGGCGATGTGCTGCGGACCCCAGCACAGGCACTTGGCAAACCCCGATCCCAGCGTCAGCCCCACCGCGATCTTCAGCGCGGGCGGCCAGCCGTCGATCGGGCCAAGGGGCGTGCAGGACCAGTCATGTTCCGCCACGCGCCGCGCCATGGGAACGTTGAGATCCAGGAAGGAGCGGGACGCCAACATGATCGTTTCTTCCTGAGCCACTTTCGTCAGCCACACCAGATTTCAGGTCCATTTGGTCACGGAAACGCTGGAAAGGCAATGGGTTGCCACCGTACCAACCGGCGGCGGATCGTCTGGAAAGGGCCGTGGCCTGGGGGCGGGCGCAGGCCCGCCGATCTTGCCGATGATGCAGCCGCGGGCAACCCCGTACGCTAACGCACGGAAGCTGGGCACCCGCACCCCCGGTGCTAACCTTGTTGTCATGACGGACCCTGTGCAACGAACCCTGTTCCTTCGCCCCGACTCCCTCCCGGACAAGCGCCCGCGACCGTCCGGAACGGCGCCCGCCAGTCCCTCGCCGTCGCAGGGCCTTCCGGACTTCCCTCCCGACATCGTGGTGGTGGAAGAGATGGCGCACCTGCCTGCGGACGTCTGGACCCGTCTGGACGGCACAGGCCTTTCGGTCCTTGCCGCCCCCGGCGTGGACTGCGCGTTCCTTCTTCTGAAGCACTTCCCCGCCGCACGGATCGTCTGCATCCCCACAAGGCCGGGGGACGAGCCGCAGGCCTGGGATCTCGCGTCTTATGTCCGCTTCAAGGCCCCCCATATCGGGATCGTGCTTCTGGGCGACGGCGTTCTTGCCCCCGACCTTTGATTTTCGCCCGTGGCCAATGTCTGCAACTGCGGGATGCGGGACCGGAACCTGCCCGACCTCCTCCGGGCGCTGGCTATGCGCCCGGACTGACCGTCCGAACATCCCCCTCTGTACCCATGAAGGTATGATCGACATGACCTGTCTCTCCCTCGACTTCCTCAAGGACCTGATCGCCGCCCCGTCGCCCAGCGGCTATGAAAAGTTTGTGGCGCGGCTGTACCGCGACTATGTCACCCCCTTTGCCGACGAGGTGCGGACGGACGTCATGGGCAACGTCACAGCCATCCTGAACCCGCAGGCGACGATGAAGATCATGCTGGCCGCCCACATGGACGAGATCGGGTTCATCATCCACCACATCGGATCGGATGGGCTCTTGTATTTCAGCCCCATCGGCGGCCACGACGCGACGACTCCCTTGGGCCAGCGCGTCTGGGTGCATGGCCGGTCGCGCATTCCGGGCGTGGTGGGGCGCGAGGCCATCCACCTTCTGGACCCGACCGAGGTCGGGCAGAAGCCGGCGATGGAGGACCTCTGGATCGACATCGGCGCCAGCACGCGTGAGGAGGTGGAGGCTCTTATCACGCTGGGGGACGTCGTGACCTTCCAGTACGAATTCCAGCCCTTGATGGGGGACCGCGTGACCGGCCGCGCTTTCGACAACAAGGCTGGCCTGCTGATCATCGCGGAAGCGCTGCGGATGCTGCGCCAAGAGGGCGGTCTGGACCTGAACGTCGGCGTCTATGCCGTGGCGACGGTGCAGGAGGAGATCGGGTCGCGGGGGGCGGAAACGGCGGCCTATGCCATCGCGCCTCAATCGGGACTGGCGGTGGACATGGGGCAGGCGACCGATTACCGCGACGCCCTGACCTCGCGCTATGGCCGGTTCGACATCGGGATGGGGCCGGCCATCGACCGCGGCGCGAACACCAACCACGAGGTGTTCCGCCTTTTGTCCGAAGCGGCGGCCGAGGAGAAAATCGCCTACCAGATCCACGCCACCGGCAGCACCACCCCGACCGACGCGCAGGCATTGCAAACCAACCGCGGCGGCATGGCAACGGGCCTGCTGAGCGTCCCGCTCCGCTACATGCACACACCCAGCGAGGTGATCAGCCTGAAGGACGTGGAGGCGACGGCCCGCCTGATGGCCGCCTATTGCCGCCGGATCACGCCCTTCACGGATTTCCGCCCGCACTAGGGCAGGCCAGCCGTTCCAGCGCGCGGCCGGCCTGCGCGCGGACATCCTGCAGATCCTGGCTGTTGGCCACCTCCCGCTCCGCATCCTCCAGCACGGCCTGGACCTGTTCTTCCAGATACCCACGCTGTTCGTCCGTGACCGCGCTGTGGGCCATCTGCTCCAAGGCCTTCAGCAGGTGGATCAGCACGAAGGGCTTGGCCGCCGCCGTCTGGCGGATCTGGCTGAACGAGGCTTTCAGAAGGCTCCGGAAGCTCAGCGGCGGAAAGAGGATCCTCAGGGTGCCTTGGTTGTCCCGCAAGGCGCCGGAGGGGAGTTCGCAGGCGAAAAGCTGCGACCAGGACGAGGTCAGCCGCTGAACGACGGCCACGGCCGTGTAGGGGTCGTTGATCGCGGGCGACATGGCCCTCATCGCGATCTCCACCAGATGCCGGATGGAATATTCCAGATCCTGCACCGGCGTCCGATGCACCCCAAGGGACACGGAATCCTGCAGGATGCGGGCCAGTTCGGGCGTCAGCCGTTCCGGCGGATGGACGCGGATCGGGTCGGCATCGGGCACCGCGAAATCCCCCGTCTGGAACGGCAGGAGGATCAGCGCGTCGGCCTGTTGCGCGGCGGCCAGCATGGTGCCGAACTCGATCACCTGCACATAGCCGGCCCGCTCCAGCCGGACCGTGGCCGCGTGTTCGATCAGGCCTTTGGGAAGGGCGGCCGGGGGGGCATGCGCCACATCCGCCCGCTTCAGCGCCACCACGCTGTTGTCCAGTTCGTTCCCTACCGTCTGGACCAGCGACTCCGACACGATCGAGGTGGCCAGCGCGTGGATGTAGACCACAAGAAGGGCAAGGCTGACCACCGACATCGCGACGGCCAGCGACACGGACATGTAGGCCGAAGCCGGATCGCTGCTGGGCCGATCCCCGAGGGAGGTCAGCACAAGCAGGCAATAGACGCTCGTCATCATGAACGTGCCCAGCACGGTCTGCGTCTGGAAGCTGGCCATGAAGTTGCGGATCAGGCGAGGCCCGAACTGGCTGGCCGCCAGCGTCAGGACCACCATCGTGATGGAGAAGACGAGGCTCGCCATCGTGATCATCGAGGTCAGCAGCGTCGCCAGAAGTTCGCGCGCCTGATCGGGCGCGCCCACATAGGTGATGTGACGCAGCGGGCCCAATTGCGCCGCCGCGACATGGGGATCGATCAAGACGGAAAGCATATAGAGGACCGCTGCGATCCCCGTCATCAGGGCGGGAAGCGGCCAAAGGCTGGTGCGCAGGTTGTCCGCCCATCGCCGCAACAGGTTGCCATGCCAGAGGGCCATCGCAGCCACCTCCCCAATGTCCACAAGGATCCGGCCGGGTCGCCCCATGCGGCGGGGGCCCGCGAGGCGGGCCCCTTGGGCAATCAGGCGGCTTCGCCGGTGGCGGCGGAGTTGATCACGGACTCGGCCAGCATGGTCAGCTTCTCGTCCGTGGCGGTTTCTTCCTGCAGCGTCTGGTCCAGAAGCGTCACCGCCTCGTCCATGCCCAGCTTCTCGGCCCAGGCCTTCAGCGTGCCGTAGCGGCTGATCTCGTAATGCTCGACCGCCTGCGCCGCAGCCAGAAGGCCCGCGTCATGCGCCGGGCTGCCCTTGAACTCGTCCATGATCTCGGACGCTTCCGAGATGATGCCCTCGATCGCGTCGCAGGTCTTGCCGCGGGGGCGCTTGCCGATCAGCTCGAACACCTGGTTCAGGCGTTCCACCTGGCCTTGGGTTTCTTCCTCGTGCTGCTCGAACGCGGCCTTCAGCTCGGGGTTCTGCGCGGCCTTCGCCATCTTGCGCAGGTTCGTCGTCAGCTTCTTCTCGGCGTAGTAGACGTCTTTCAGCGTTTCGTGAAACAGCGTGTCGAGGGTCTTGTCAGCCATCGGTCATCTCCATCATGTCGCGGCACCGGAAGGATCCGGACCGGGTTTCGGATTGCGAGAGACAACCGGCGTGGCACGGGCCCGGTTCCATGGGTAAGACCCCTGAGGATGGGGTGCGCCCCGCGAAGGGGCGCAGCCCGGATCAGCCGAAGGTGCGGAAGCGGTCGGCGTCGTCCATGAACGTTTTGTCGCCGAAGGGCTTCTCGTTCGATCCGAAGGGCATCTGCGCGCGCAGCTTCCAGCTTTCCGGAAGGCCCCAGGTGCTGGTGACGGCCGCGTCGATCAGCGGGTTGTAGTGCTGAAGGCTGGCGCCGATGCCGGCATCGGCCAGCGTGTTCCAGACGGCCAGTTGCGCCATGCCGCCCGATTGTTCGGCAAAGCCCGGGAAGTTGTCGGCGTAAAGCGGGAACTTCTGCTGCAGCGACTGGATCGTGGCCTGATCCTCGAAGAACAGGACGGTGCCCGCCCCGGCGGCAAAGCTGTCGATCTTGGCGTCCGTGCTGGCAAAGGCGTCCGCCGGCACGATGGCCCGCAGCGTGTCCTTCACGAGGGTCCAGAGCTTCACATGCTCGTCCCCGAACAGGATCACGGCGCGGGAGCTTTGCGAGTTGAACGAGGACGGCGCCTGGCGCACCGCTTCGCGCACAAGGGCGTCCACCTCGTCCTTGGACAAGGGCAGCGACTTGCCCAGCGCGTATTGCGTGCGGCGGTTGCGCAGGGATTGGATCGTCGGGTTGGTCATGGCATCCTCATGTATTCCGGCTGCGTCCAGAGGTGACGTCTGCGGGGCGGGGCGTCAATCTGCTCTGGCGCAGGTTGGGATGTGCGGTCGGGACAGAGGTCGTCCAAAGGACCCTTGCCCGAAGACAGGCTTTCTTTCCGCCCAAGGGATCGGTATCTGGCACGGCATGAACAAGACCTTTCCCCATGGCGGGCTATCTTCCGGCCCAGCGACACGAGGCGGCCCATGCGGGGGATCATGAACGTTCGGACAACCCTTCTTGCGGCACTCTTCCTTGGCGCGGCCACGGTGGCGCAGGCGCAGACGGAACTGCGCTTTGCCTGCTATGCCGATGGCAACGAATGTGAGGTTTACCGCGACCTTCTGGACGGGTTCGAAAAGGCCAATCCCGACATCTCGGTGCTGGTGGACGTGGTGCCCTATCGCTCCGGCATCCTGGAAGGCCTGCCCGTCACGCTGGAGGCGGGGGAGGGCCCGGACGTGGCCCGCGTGACCGATATCACCGGCCTGTCCCGCCACCTTCTGGACATCCGCCCTTATCTGGCCGATCCGGCCTACTGGGAAGACGACTTCTACCCGTCGGCCCTTGTGCGGATGCGGTTGCACAACGACCCGCAGGGCATCTTCGGCTTTCCGAACCAGATCACGATGACCATCGGCTATGTCAACGTGTCCCTGTTCGAACAGGCGGGCGTGCCGGTGCCGGACGCCTCCGCCACATGGGACGACTGGGCCGAAGCCACGCGGCAGGTGAAGGACAGGCTGGACCTGTATTCCGGCATGACGATGGACCGGGCCTTTCATCGCGCCATTCCCGGCACCGTGGCCTATGGCGCGCGGTATTACGATGACGCGGGCCATCTTCAGGTGGTGGATGACGGCGTGCGCGCCTTCGCGCGGCGTCTGGTGGACTGGCACCGCGAACGCCTGATGCCGCTGGACATCTGGCCCGCCGCCTCGGGTTCGCAGGTCGTGCCGGGCGCCGACCTGTTCGAGAATTCGGAAACGGCCTTCCTTTTGTCCGGGTCGTGGCTGCTGCCGCGCTTGTCGCGCAATGTCAGCGGGATCTTCGACTGGCGCGCCGTGCCCAACCCTTGCGGCGATGCGGGCTGCCTTGGTGGCATGGCGGGCGGTTCGGCCATCGTCGGCTTCCGTCACACCGCCCATCCGCGCGAAGTGGCCCGCATGCTGGACTATCTTGCCAGCCCTCCGGTGCTGGCGGCCTTCGCCGCCCGCACCCTTCAGGTGCCGGGACAACTGGACCTGCTGAAGGCGGGCGTTCCCTATCAGACCGACGATCCCGCCGTGGCCCGTTCGCTGGAGGTAATCGAGGGCGAGGTGGCTCGCGTCTCCCCCGTGATCCAGAAGCTGGAGGTGGAGCCGCTGCAACGCCGCATCCTCGATTCCGGCACGGCGAACCTTGGCCTTGCCACCAGCGGGGAGATCGGTGTCGAGGCCGCGCTCGATCGCATGACCCGCGAAATCGACAGCGCTATCAATTGAACCGGAAAGACGACGGATGGCCATGAACCCCCTGAACGCGGTCGGACGATGGACGGTCGATCTGACGGACCGCCCCATGCGGTGGCTGCAATCGCGCGTGGGCGTCCGGCGGATGGCCTTCCTGTTCCTTTTGCCGAACTTCCTGGCGCTGGCCGTCTTCGTCTTCCTGCCGATGCTGCTGAACGTCGTCTATGCGGTGACGGACGGCAACCGCGTCCTGCCGACGGAACGGGCCTTCGTGGGCCTCCAGCACTTCCGCACGCTGTTTTCCTGCGCCAACTACCTAGATCCCGCCACCTGCGCGCCCGAGGTGTTCTTCTTCTGGCGCGGCCTTTACAACACCGTCTTCTTCGTCGTGATCGAGGTGGTGTGCATGGTTGGCTTCTCGCTCGCCACGGCTTTGGTCCTGAACCGGCTGGTGCGGGCACAGGGGTTCTGGCGGGCGGTGTTCTTCTATCCGGTGATGCTGTCGCCCGTGGTGGTGGCGCTGATCTGGAAGTGGATCCTCGACCGGCAGGGCCTTTTGAACGGCACGCTGGACCGGCTGGGTCTGGACGGGCTGCCCTGGCTTCTGGACGCGCATTGGGCGATGTTCTGGTCGATCTTCATCTATGTCTGGGCCCATGCGGGGTTCTACACCCTCATCATCCTCGCCGGTCTTCAGGCCATTCCGAAGGACCTGTACGAGGCGGCGAGCCTGGAATCCGACCGCCCCTTCACGAACGGACGCATCTTCCGCAAGGTGACGCTGCCGCTGCTGATGCCGACGCTGCTGTCGGTGTCGGTCATCGCCGTAACCAAGGCCTTCCAGGTGTTTGACGAGGTGTGGGTCCTGACGCGCGGCGGCCCCGGCACCGCCACCACCTTCGTGCTGCAATCGATCTACGAGACCGGCTTCACCACGGCGCCCCGCGAATACGGGCTGGCCGCGGCCATGTCGATCCTCCTCGCCCTGATCATCTTCCTGCTGACAGGGTTGCAACTTGTTCTTTCGAATCGCCGGATGGAGGATCGCTGATGGGCATCGTCACGTTCCTGGGCCGCCGCGCAGGCGGGCGGAAGGCCGGCTTCACCGACTGGGTCTGCTACGCCTATCTGACGGTGGCGTTCCTGACGATCGCGTTGCCGGTGATCTGGCTGGTGCTGTCCTCGTTCAAGCCGGAAAGCGAGCTGACGCAGTATCCGCCTACCATCCTGCCCAACGCCCCCATCCTGCTGGAGATCGAGGGCCAGCCCCGCCCGCTGCCCGCCTATACGGTCGAGGGGCGGGAGGGCGTGTTCGGCCTGCGCGCGCAGGTGGGCCGCATCGCCGTGCTGATCGACCCCGACCCGCCCCACGAACAGGTGCGGGTGGAGGCGACGGCGATCACCCGCCTGTCCGAACCGCATCTGGAAACCTCCAACTACACCGAGCCGCTGACGGCGCGCCTGTCGGCCTTCGATTTCCCGCGGTTCCTTTACAACAGCGCCTTCGTGACGATCATCGCCACGATCCTGTCGGTGGTGATGAACTCCATGGCGGGCTACGCGCTCAGCCGCTACAAGTTCCGCAGCCGGATGGGCTTCCTGCTGCTGGTCGTGGCCGCGCTGATGATCCCGCAGACGGTGATTCTGGTGCCGCTGTTCCTGGTGGTGAACAGCGTCGGTCTTTACGACAGCCTTTGGGGCGCGATCCTGCCGGTGGCGGCCACGCCCGTCGGCATCTTCCTGATGCGGCAATACATGCTGACCCTGCCCGAGGACCTGTTCGAGGCTGCGCGCATCGACGGCGGATCGGAATGGCAGCTGTTCTGGCGCATCGCCGTGCCGCTGTCGATGCCCGCCATCGCGGTGCTGGCGATCCTGTCGGTCATCTGGCGGTGGAACGACTTCCTCTGGCCGCTGATCGTGCTGCAACGGTCGGAAAACTACACGCTGCAACTCGGCCTCAACGCCTTTCAGGGGGAGTTCGAGGTGCAATGGCATTACCTGCTGGCCATGGCGGTTCTGTCGCTTCTGCCCGTCACGCTGATCTTCGCCTTCCTGCAGAAGTCGATCACGGGCGGCATCGCAACCACGGGGATGAAATGACGATCCAGATGAAACCCGCGGGCCTTGCCCTGAACGGGGTGGTCAAGCGCTTCGGCCCGACCGAGGTGATCCACGCCCTGGACCTGGTGGTGGAGCCGGGGGAGCTTTGCGTTCTTGTCGGCCCTTCCGGCTGCGGCAAGTCCACCCTTCTGCGCATGATCGCGGGGCTGGAGGAGACGACGGCGGGCACCATCGAGATCAACGGCCGGGACGTGACCCGTGCGGAATCCGCCCAGCGGGGCGTGGCGATGGTCTTCCAGTCCTATGCCCTGTATCCGCATCTGACGGTGCGGCAGAACATGGGCTTTGGGCTGGAGCTGGCCGGCCGCCCCAAGGCCGAGATCCGCGCCAAGGTGGACGCAGCCGCCGACATCCTGCGCATGACCGACTACATGGACCGCAAGCCCAAGGCCCTGTCGGGTGGGCAGCGGCAGCGCGTGGCCATCGGCCGCGCCATTGTGCGCCAGCCCGACCTGTTCCTTCTGGACGAACCCCTGTCCAACCTTGATGCCGAGTTGCGCAACGAGATGCGGGTGGAGATCGCCCGCCTGCACAAGGAACTGGGCGTGACCATGGTTTACGTCACCCACGACCAGGTGGAGGCTATGACCATGGCCGACAAGATCGTCGTCCTGAACGGCGGGCGGATCGAGCAGGCGGGCCGGCCCATGGACCTGTATCGCGATCCGCAGACGGCTTTCGTCGCGAGCTTCATCGGATCACCGCGCATGAACTTCCTGAACGGCGCCGCGCTGGGCGAGCCTTCGGTTCCCACTTGGGGCATCCGGCCGGAGCATCTGGAGATTTCCACCACCCATGGCGACTGGCCCGCCACGGTGGATCTGGTGGAAAACCTCGGTTCGGAAACGCTGGTGCATCTTCAGGCGGACGGCATCGGCCGCGTCATCGTGAAGCTGGGACGCGACGCGACGTTCGAAACGGGGGCGCGGGTGTTCCTGACCCCCGATCCGGCTGCCGTCCGGCGCTTCGGCGCGGACGGCCAGCCCCTGCGCCCCTAGCGGGCGCCGGTGGCGTAGATGTCGTCGATGACGCGGGACAGTTCGACATAGTGTTCCGCCGCCGGATCGAAGGACGTGTCCTGCCCAAGGCGCGTGGCCCAGTCGCGGATCATGGCAATGCCCCACGGGTCGGGCGGGGCGGCAATGCGCTCGCTGGTCGTGCCGCGATGCCGCCGCGCTTCGAAGTCGTAGAAGTCGCCGCCCGGATTGGTCAGGGACAGGCCGCCTTCGGTGCCGTGGAAATGCGCCTCGATCACCGCCTCGCGCCCGGCATGCAGGTTCCAGGAACAGGCCAGCCGCAGCGTGGTGCCGTCTTCGGTCCGCAGGGTGGCGCTGGCATAATCCTCCACCGCGTCCGGGGACACGCCCGCCGCGCCCTTGCCATAGATTTCCGCGGTGGTGCAGGTCACCTTCGGGAAGTCCAGGCACCAGAGCGCGGAGTCCACAAGGTGGACCCCCAGATCCATCAGCGGCCCGCCCCCCGATTGCGCCTTGTCGTAGAACCACGGCTTGCCGGGGCCATAGGCGTTGTGGAAGACCAGATCGACGGCAAAGACCTTCCCGATCTCGCCCCGCTGCAAGGCGGCGCGGATGGCGCGCAGGGCCGCCGTGCCGCGATAGGACAGATCCACATGCAGCAGGCGGTTTCCGGCGCGGGCCGTATCCACCACTTCGCGCACTTCGGCGGCGCTGCGGCCAAGAGGCTTCTGGCAGAAGACGGCGCAACCGGCCTTCAACGCCGCAATGGACTGTTCGGCGTGCAGCGCGGAAGGCGTGGCGATCACCACGCCGTCGGGTTTGGTGGCCAGCGCCTCCTCCAGCGTCTCGCACACCAGCGCCTGCGGGGCGAGGGGGGAGGCTTCCTCGCGCGACTCCGGGAACGGGTCGGCCAAAGCGACAGGCTCCACCAGATCGAGGATGCCTTCCATGCGGTGACGGCCGATCCAGCCCAGACCCACGAAGGCCACGCGTGGCCGGCTCATGCGCAGGCCACCCAGGCCTTCACCAGCCCGTCGGGCTTGTCCCGTGTCGCGTCCAGCGCCTGATCCAGCGCTTCCAGCGGGAACATGTGCGTCAGCAGCGGGCCGGGGTCCAGACGGCCGGCCTCGATCGCCTTGATCGCCTCGTGCACGCCGTTCAGGCATTTGTCGAGGCTGCGTTCGTGGGCGTTGATCACGTCGATCCCGCGCCAGTTCCAGTTCTGCATGTTCACTTGGCGCGGCCCGTCCTGATGATAGCCCGCGATCACCAGACGCCCGCCTTCGGCCACGATCTCTCCGGCCAGATCCAGCGGCCATTGCTTGCCCACCGCTTCGATCACCACGTCGCAGAAGCGGTGGTCGGTCAATTCGGCGACCTCGTGGATGATGGCGTGATGATCCTCCATCGGGATGGTGCGGGCGGCGCCCATCTGCCGCGCCAGCGCCAGCGAGGTGTCGCGGCGCGAGATGGCGATCACGTCTGCCCCCACATTCGATGCCAGCCGCGTCAGCGCCGCGCCAAGGAAGCCGACACCGATGATCGCCACGCGGTCCCCCGCGCGGATGCCCGACCGCAGGAAGATGTTCATCGCACAGCCGAAGGCCTCGCCGGGGAAGGGGCCCGCGATGCGGTCGGGCAAGGGGATCACGCGGCCGGCGTCCACCACCTCATGCGTGGCGTATCCGCATTGGCCAAGGAAGGTTACCCGCTGGCCCACGGAAAGGCCCGTGACGCCCGCGCCCAGACGTTCGACCCGGCCCCAGCCTTCATGGCCCATGCCGCCGGGATCGGTGGGGTAGTTCATCCAGTCCGGCCCCGCCCAGGGTTCCAGGTTCGACGCGCACACGCCGCAACCTTCCAGCCGCACCAGAACCTGCCCGTCGGCCGGAACCGGAAGGGGCATCTCCTCCATCCGGACCTGGCCGGGCGCGATCACGCGCATCGCGCGCATGGCGGTGGTGTCGGGGGCGAAGGCGGGCGGCTGGTTCATCGGCGACCTCATCATATTCGGCGGACAGGGGTCCAACGGTTCATCTTCTGGCGGGTTCCTCCCAAGCGGATGGCGGTGCCGGAAGATGTTGATCCTGTTGAGGAAGATGTCGCGCCGTTTGCAAAAACAAGGGCTTCGCCGGAGGAAGCCCGGTTTGGGGTGTGAAATCCGACGGAACCGCATCCGCAAGTCAGCCGTTGTTCCCGCAGGTCACGACATAGTGAGGGAATTGCGGATGGCGAAGGTGCTCATTACGGGCGGGTGCGGATTCATCGGTCGGCACGTGGCCGAGGAGATGCTGGCACATGGGCATGAGGTCCGTCTGTACGACGCGATGATCGCCCAGGTCCACGGCGACGCGACGCCGGACCTTCCCCAGGGGGCAGAACTTGTCCGCGGCGACATGCAGGACGCCAGCGGCGTGCGCGCGGCCCTGAACGGCTGCGACGGCGTCATCCACCTTGCGGCCGAAGTCGGCGTTGGCCAGTCCATGTACGAGATCGCCCGCTATGTCGGCGCCAACGACCTTGGCACCGCCGTCCTGCTGGAGGCGATGCTGGCCCATCCCGTCCAGCGCATCGTCGTCGCCTCGTCCATGAGCGTGTACGGCGAAGGCTATTACGCGCTGCCCGACGGCACCCTTCTGGAAAACGTGCGCCGCAAGCCGGCCGAGGTGCGGGCCGGCCAGTGGAACGCCGTGGCCCCCGACGGCCGGCCGCTGGTGCCCACCGCCACGAACGAACACAAGCGCGTCGACCTCGCCTCCATCTACGCGCTGACGAAATACGCGCAGGAGCGGGAGGTCATGATCTTCGGCGAGGCCTATGACGTCGACGCCGTGGCGCTGCGCCTGTTCAACGTCTTCGGCGCGGGGCAGGCGCTGTCCAACCCCTACACGGGCGTTCTGGCAAACTTCGCCTCGCGTCTGGCGTCGGGCGAACGGCCCACGATCTTCGAGGATGGCGAACAGCGCCGCGACTTCGTCCATGTGCGCGACGTGGCCCGCGCGTTCCGCCTGGCCTATGAAAAGCCCGAAGCGGCGGGGGAGCTGTTCAACATCGGGTCGGGCAGCGCCTATACCGTGACGCAGGTGGCGACCCTTCTGGCCGAGGCGATGAACCTGCCGCACCTGACGCCCGAGATCACGGGCAAGTACCGTTCGGGCGACATCCGCAACTGCTTTGCCGATATCTCCAAGGCCCGTGACCTTCTCGGGTTCGAACCGAAGGAGAAGCTGGAGAATTCGCTGGATGAGTTCGTGGCCTGGGTCGGCGGCGAGGTGGTCGTCGATCGCGGCGCCGAGATGCGGCGCCATCTGGAGGAGCGGAGGCTCGTTTCATGAGGGGCTACGGCTTTGCCGAATGGTTCCGCCCCGGCGAACATGACCGGGTGGAGGCGGTGCTGCCAGAAATCCTCGCGTCCGGCGCGTCCCACCTTCGCACCCATGTCAGCTGGGCCGAATACCTCGCCCCCGGCGGCAAGGACTGGTTCGACTGGCTGATCCCCAAGCTGGGTGGCCAGATCGACCTGCTGCCCTGCATCCATTACACGCCCCCGTCGCTGTCGCGGAACGGGCGGACAACGGGCGCGCCGAAGGTGCTGAAGGATTACGCCGATTTCATCGATCACGTGCTGACCCGTCACGGTCGGCACTTTTCGCATGTGGAGCTGTGGAACGAGCCGAACAACCTCCTCGACTGGGACTGGCGAGCCGATCACGACTACCAGCTGTTCTGCGAGATGGTGGGCGGCGCGGCCTACTGGATCAAGCAGCGCGGCTGGAAAACCGTTCTGGGCGGGCCGTGCCCGTTCGACCCGCTGTGGCTGGACCTGATGGGCCAGCGCGGCGTGCTGGAACAATGCGACGCGGTGGGCTTCCACGGCTTCCCCGGCACATGGGACAGCGAGGAAGGCGCCTGGCGCGGCTGGGATATGCATCTGGGCGAGATGCGGGCCATCCTCGCCCGCTATGGCGCGCCGGAGCTGTGGATCACCGAAGCCGGCTATTCCACCTGGCGCGGCGACCAGATGGAACAGGCGCGCCGCTTTGCCAAGGTGATGGAGGCGCCAGCCGATCGCCTCTACTGGTACGCGTGGCGCGACCTGCCCAAGACGGTGGCCGTGCAGGAAGGCTTCTGGTTCGACCCGCGCCATTACCACATGGGCGCGGTGGAGGCCGAGGGCCAGCCGAAGCTGCTGGCGCGCCTGCTGACCGATGGCGGCCTTGCCCGCGTGCGCGAGGTGACGCATCTGGCCGCGCCGTCGCTGGCCAAGGCGGTGAAGCCGGTGGTGATCACCGGCGGCAGCGGGTTCATCGGGTCCAATCTGGCCGACAGCTTCCTGAACGACGGGCATGACGTGATCGTCGTGGACAACCTGTCGCGGCCCGGGGTGGACCAGAACCTGCGCTGGCTGGCGGACCGTCACGGCGACCGGGTGCATCCCATGCCCGCCGACCTGCGGGACGAAGCCGCGATGCGCGACGCCATCCGCGACGCGCAGGCCGTGATCCATCTGGCCGGCCAGACGGCCGTCACGACCAGCCTGACCGCGCCCATCGACGACTTCGAGATCAACGCCCGCGGCACCGTCAACGTGTTGGAAGCCATTCGCGCCACGGGGCGGCCGGTGCCGATCGTCTTCGCCTCCACCAACAAGGTGTATGGCGCGCTGGACGATCTGCGGATGCTGGAAACCGACGACCGCTACGTCCCCGCCGACGCGCGGGTGCGCGAAAACGGCATTGCCGAGGATCGTCCGCTGGACTTCTGCACGCCCTACGGCTGCTCCAAGGGCGTGGCGGACCAGTACGTGCTGGATTACGCCAAAAGCTACGGCATCCCTTCGGCCGTGCTGCGGATGTCCTGCATCTATGGCCCCCGCCAGTTTGGGACCGAGGATCAGGGCTGGGTCGCCCACTTCCTGATCCGCGCCCTAATGGGAGAGGCGATTTCGGTCTATGGCAACGGCAAGCAGGTGCGCGACATCCTGCACGTCTCGGACGCGGTCGCGGCCTATCGCGGCGTGCTGGACAACATCGGCAAGCTGAAGGGGCGGGCGTTCAACCTTGGCG
This sequence comes from Falsirhodobacter sp. 1013, assembly GCF_051195255.1. NCBI lineage: Bacteria > Pseudomonadati > Pseudomonadota > Alphaproteobacteria > Rhodobacterales > Paracoccaceae > Falsirhodobacter > Falsirhodobacter sp. 1013. The sequence goes on from NZ_JBNJLK010000003.1 coordinate 21,326, forward strand.
GCGGGGTCGCGAACTCCGTCAGCCTGAAGACCGTCCTGCACGAGATCGAACGCGTGGTGAACCATCCGGTGCCGCTGGGCTTTTCCGACTGGCGGCAGGGGGACCAGTTCTATTTCGTGGCGGACACGGGCCTTCTGCAGCGGGAAATCGGCTGGCAGGCCAAGGTCGGCTGGCGCGAGGGCGTGGCCGACCTGGCCCGCTGGCTGCGCGAGAACCGCACCTTCCCGGACATCGAGCCGACGCGGGTCCGCGCATGAGGTTTCGCCTCCTCATGACGCTGGACGCGGCAGGGGGGGTGTGGCGCTACGCCATGGATCTGGCGCGTGCGTTGCCGGGGATGGAGGTGGTGTTTCTGGGTTTCGGCCCGCCGCCATCCCCCGACCGCCGGAAGGAAGCGGAGGCGCTGGGCGCTCTGGACTGGGCGGACCTGCCGCTGGACTGGACCGTGACCGACGCTGCGGCGCTGACGGGGGTGCCGGACGCCGTGGCGCAGGCGGCGGCGCGGCATAAGGTGGATCTGATCCACCTGAACCTGCCAACCCATGCCGCAGGCTTGCAGGTGAACGTGCCGGTGGTGGCGGTCAGCCATTCCTGCGTGTCCACATGGTTCCGCGTGGTTCGCAACAGCGGGCTGCCTGACGGTTGGGAATGGCAACGCGACCTGAACATGGCCGGGTTGCGGCGGGCCGATGCGGTGGTGGCACCCTCGGCCTCGCACGCGGCGCTTTTGCGGCAGGTCTATGGAGCGTTGGATGTGACCGTGGTGCCGAACGCCACGCTGGCCCCGCCCACCCAGACGGCCGACCGGCCGAGGGTCGCGGCCTCCGGTCGCTGGTGGGACGATGGCAAGAATGGCACCATGCTGGATCAGGCGGCGGCGCAGATGACCTGGCCCGTGACCCTTCTGGGGCCGTTGGAGGGGCCCACGGGGCAGCGCTTCACCCCCCGCCACGCCACCGCCGCCGGCAACCTGCCGCATGGGGACGCGCTGGACTTGATGCGGGATGCGGGGATCTTCGTGTCCCCCTCGCTTTACGAACCGTTCGGTCTGGCCGTGGCGGAAGCCGCGCGCGCCGCGATCCCGCTGGTACTGGCCGACATCCCGACCTTCCGGGAGCTTTGGGACGGCGCCGCGATCTTCTTCCCGCCAACCGATGCTTCCGCGCTGGCGCAGGCCGTCAACGGGCTGGCCGGCGATCCCGACTTGCGCCGCCGGATGGGGCAGGCGGCGCAGCGCCGTTCCCTGCGCTTTGTCCCGCAGGCGCAGGCCGACGCCATGCTGGCGATCTATTCGCGACTGTTCGAACCGCAACGACAAGCCGCCACGAGGTGACATGCGCTTTCTGTTCTACACCCATTCGCTGATATCCGATTGGAACCACGGCAACGCGCATTTCCTGCGCGGCGTCATGCGCGAACTGCTGGCGCTGGGCCACGACGCCCTTGCGCTGGAGCCCGAGGAAAGCTGGAGCCGCGACAACCTGATCGCAGATCAGGGCGACCATGCGGTGGACGCCTTCCACGCCACCTTCCCGATGCTGAACGCGCAGGTCTACGGCCCCGACTTCGACCACGCGGCCGAGGTGGAACGTGCGGACGTGGTGGTGGTGCACGAATGGACCGATCCCGCGCTGGTCGCGCAGATCGGGGCGCTGCGCCAGGCGGGCGGGCGCTTCACGCTCCTGTTCCACGACACCCACCACCGCGCCGTCAGCCGCGAGGGGGAGATCGCGGGTCTGGATCTGTCGGGCTATGACGGCATCCTCGCGTTCGGCGAGGCGTTGCGCGAACGGTATCTGAAGGCCGGCTGGGGCCGTCAGGTCTACACTTGGCACGAGGCGGCGGACGCGGCCTTGTTCCACCCGATGGAGGCGGAGGAGGAAGGCGACCTCATCTGGATCGGCAACTGGGGCGATGACGAACGCAGCGCCGAGTTGTCGGAGTTCCTGATGAACCCCGTCCACGATCTGGGCCTGCGCGCCACCGTGCGCGGCGTACGTTACCCAGACGAGGCGCTTCAGCGGTTGCAGCAGGCGAACATCGCCTTCAAGGGCTGGATCGCCAATGCCGAGGTGCCCCGCGCCTTTGCCCGCCACCGCGTGACCGTGCATGTGCCGCGCGGGCCTTACGTGCGCGAACTGCCCGGCATCCCCACCATCCGCCCGTTCGAGGCGCTGGCCTGCGGCATCCCCCTCGTCTCTGCCCCGTGGTCCGACGCCGAGGGCCTGTTCCGCGACGGCGATTTCCGCTGGGCCAAGGACGGCGAGGAGATGCGCCGCCACCTGCGTGAACTGGTCAACGACCCCGCCGCCCGTGCCGAACAGGCCGCGCGGGGGCTGGAAACGATCCGCGCCCGCCACACCTGCGCCCATCGCGTGCAGGAGCTTCTGACCATCCTGAACGACCGCACCGCCGCCGAAAGGAAGACCGCATGACCTCGATCGCCTTCTATGGTTCCAGCCTGCTGTCCGCCTATTGGAATGGCGCGGCGACCTATTATCGCGGGATGCTGCGGGCGCTGGCGGCCAAGGGCTACGACATCACCTTCTATGAACCCGACGTCTACGACCGTCAGGCCAACCGCGACATCGACCCGCCGGACTGGTGCCGCGTCGTCGTCTATGACGGCACGGTGGAGGCGCTGGAGCGCGTGGCGGCCGAAGCCGCGCGCTACGACATCGTGGTCAAGGCCTCCGGCGTGGGGTTCGAGGATGACCGGCTTCTGGCCTCCGTCATGGCGGCGGCGAAGCCGAGGGCGCTGCGCATCTTCTGGGACGTGGATGCGCCCGCGACGCTGGCCGAGTTGCGCGCGGCGGCGGATCACCCGATGCGCCGCGTGCTGCCCGACCTGGACATGGTGCTGACCTATGGCGGTGGCGATCCGGTGGTGGCGGCCTATCGCGAACTGGGCGTCGGGCGCTGCGTTCCCGTCTACAACGCGCTGGACCCGGACACACACCATCCCGTCGATCCCGACCCGCGCTTTGCCTGCGATCTGGCCTTCCTTGGAAACCGTTTGCCCGACCGTGACGCGCGGGTGGCGGAATTCTTCCTGCATCCCGCGAAGCTGGCGCCGGAGCAAAGCTTCCTGATCGGCGGATCGGGCTGGGGCGACGTGGACATGCCCGGCAACATCCGCAAGCTGGGCCATGTCCGCACCGCCGATCACAACGCGCTGAACTGCACGCCGCGCATGGTGCTGAACGTGGCGCGCGACAGCATGGCCGTGAACGGCTTTTCCCCCGCCACCCGCGTGTTCGAGGCCGCGGGCGCCGGCGCCTGCCTGATCACCGATTACTGGGAAGGGATCGACCTGTTCCTGAAACCCGACGAGGAGGTGCTGGTCGCCCGCGACGGGCAGGAGGTGGCGGACATCCTGACCTCCGTCTCGCGCGAACGGGCGCAAGCCATCGGGCGCGCGGCGCTGCGGCGGGTGCTGGCCGATCACACCTATGCCAACCGGGCCGAACAGGCGCATGCCCTGTTCCGCGCCCATGCCGAGGAGAGGGTGTGATGAACATGGCCGCCCCCCGCCGCCCAATGGAAATCGTGATCCTTGGCCTCTCGCTGTCCTCGGCCTGGGGGAACGGGCATGCGACGACGTTCCGGGCGCTGATCAAGGGGCTGGCCGCCGAAGGCCACCGCGTCCTGTTTCTGGAACGCGACGTGCCGTGGTATGCGCCGCATCGCGACCTGCCGGACCCGGACTTCTGCGAACTGGTCCTGTACTCCGATCCCGATGCGATGCTGACCGAATTTGGCGACCGGCTGCGGGGGGCGGACAGCGTGATGATCGGATCGTATGTGCCGGACGGGATCGCGCTGATCGACCGGCTGGCGGGGATGGGGCTGCGGCAGTTCACCTTCTATGACATCGACACGCCGGTGACGCTTCAGGCGCTGGACGAGGGCACCTGTGAATACCTGGCCGCGCGTCAGATCCCGCTGTTCGACATCTATTTCAGCTTTGCCGGCGGCGAAGTGTTGACCCATCTGCACGATATGCGCGGTGCGAAGCGGGCCGAGGCGCTGTATTGTTCGGTGGACGAGGCGCTGTACCCCTCGCAGCCCGACAAGGCGAAACGGTGGGATCTGGGCTATCTTGGCACCTATTCCCCCGACCGTCAGCCCACGCTGGAGGCGCTGCTGCTGGAACCTGCGCGCCGTCTGCCCGACATGCGTTTCGTCGTGGCCGGTCCGCAATACCCCGACGACATCGACTGGCCCGCGAACGTGGAACGGATCGAGCATCTGCCCCCCGCCGACCATCCCGACTTCTACAACGCGCAACGCTTCACCCTGAACGTGACGCGGGCGGCGATGCGGCGGATGGGCTGGTCCCCCAGCGTCCGCCTGTTCGAGGCGGGATCCTGCGGCGTGCCCGTCATCAGCGACGACTGGCGCGGGCTGGACGAGTTGTTCCCGAACGGGCAGGCCATCCTGATCGCCGGGGGAACCGAAGACGTGGTGCGGGGACTTGAAAAGGACGCCCGCCGCATCGGGGAGGCCGCCCGCCGCATCGTGCTGGAAAGCCACACCGGCCAAGCCCGCGCGCGGGACATGATGGACGCGATGACCACCCAACCTGCGACCCGCTGAGGAGGAGATCGGCATGTCGACCACCGCACTTACCATCCTTGTTGCCGGCGGCGCCGGCTTCGTCGGCTCCCACCTGTGCGAGACGCTGTTGCAGCAGGGGCACCGCGTCATCTGCCTGGACAGCTTCCAGACGGGGCGGGAGGAGAACGTCCTGCCCTTGTGCAACTTCCCGACCTTCCGGCTGATCCGGCACGACGTGGCGCGTCCGCTGGTCCTGTCGGAAAAGCTGGACCGGGTCTACAACCTCGCCAGCCCCGCCTCGCCGCCCCATTACCAGGCGGATCCGGTGGGAACGATGATGACCAACGTCGTTGGCACGCTGAACATGCTGGAACTGGCCGAACGCAACGGCGCGCGGCTTCTGCAAGCCTCCACCAGCGAGGTTTATGGCGATCCAGAGGTGCATCCCCAGCAGGAGGATTACGTCGGTCACGTGAACTGCACCGGACCGCGCGCCTGTTATGACGAAGGCAAGCGTGCGGCGGAAACGCTGTGCTTCGATTTCATGCGCGGGCAGCGTGCGGATGTGCGGGTGGCGCGGATCTTCAACACCTATGGCCCCCGGATGCGGGCGGATGACGGGCGTATCGTGTCGAACATGATCGTGCAGGCTTTGCGCGGCGATCCGATGACCGTTTATGGCGACGGGCTTCAGACGCGCAGCTTCTGCTATGTCTCGGACCTCGTGGCGGGGCTGATCGCGCTGATGGAAACGGCACAGGCCCCCGCGACGCCCGTCAACCTTGGCAACCCCGAGGAGTTCGAGATCCGCGAACTGGCCAAGATGGTGCGGGACCTGGTGCCGACAAGCTCCCCCCTCGTGTTCAGCGCCTTGCCGCAGGACGATCCGAAGCGCCGCCGTCCCGACATTTCGCGCGCGCGGGAATGGCTGGGCTGGCAGCCGAAGGTGCTGCTGTCGGAAGGGCTGCCGCAGACGGTGGCATGGTTCGCGGCCGAGGTGACGCCGGCCGTCCCGGCGCCCCTGCGCATGTCGCGCGGTGTCAGCGTCGGTTGACAGGGAAAGGGCCCGCAAATGCGGGCCCTTCTTGCTTACAGGATCGGCTGGCCGCCCGTGACGGCGATGGTCGCCCCCGAGGTGTAGCTGGAGCGCGGTTCCGCCAGCATCACATAGGCCGAGGCGAGTTCGGCCGGCTGACCGGCGCGCTGGAACGGCACCTGCTTGCCGAAATTCGCCACCTTGTCGGCGGGCATGGTCGAGGGGATCAGCGGCGTCCAGATCGGGCCCGGTGCCACGCAGTTCACGCGGATGCCGTCCTCGGCCAGACCCTGCGCCAGCGCCGCCGTCAGCGTCTGGATCGCGCCCTTCGTCGTGGCATAGGCCAACAGACCCGGGTTCGGCTTGTCCGCGTTGATGGAGGTGGTGTTCACGATGGCCGAGCCCGGCTTCATGTGCGGCGTCGCGGCCTTGATCAGGTAGAACATGGCGTGGAGGTTGATCTGGAAGGTGATCTCCCACTCCTCGTCCGGGATGTCGGTCAGCTTGTCGAACGTCGCCTGGTGCGCGGCATTGTTGACCAGGATGTCGATCCCGCCCAGTTCCGAAATGGTCCGGTCCACGATCTGGCGGCAATGCTCGGCCTTGGCAATGTTGCCCGGCAGAAGAAGGGCCTTGCGACCGGCTTCGCGCACCAGACGGGCCGTTTCCTCGGCGTCGTCATCCTCGTTCAGGTAGGAGATCGCCACATCCGCGCCTTCGCGCGCATAGGCAAGCGCGACGGCGCGGCCGATGCCGCTGTCGGCCCCCGTGATCAGCGCCTTCAGTCCCGCCAGACGGCCGGACCCGACATAGCTTTCCTCGCCATGGTCGGGGCGCGGGGTCATCTTCTCGGTCTGGCCGGGCATGTCCTGCTGCTGTTCGGGATAGGGGGGCTTGGGATAGTTGGTCATGGGAAATCCTGCTGTTCTGGTCGTCCTTACGCAAGCTGCGCATGGGGAAGGAACAGCCGGATGCCCGATCCGTTCCTGAAAACCTTGCGACGGCTTGAGGTCGGGGCGGCGGCCCGCTACGCCTTGGGGGCATGACAGCGGCAGGGAGCCGGCAATGGACCACAGCACACGGGACGGCCTGATCGAGGCGGTCCGCCACGCGGCACGGGAAGACATCCTGCCGCGTTTCCGCAACCTGTCCCCCGACGCGATCGAGGTGAAGACCGGCCCGCAGGATCTGGTGACCGTGGCCGACAAGGCCGCCGAACGGTCCATCGCGGCCGCCGCCGAACGCCTGTGCCCCGGCGCGCTGGTGGTGGGGGAGGAGGCGGTGGAAGCCGATCCGTCCCTGCTGGACCGGCTGGCCGGCGCGGATCACGCGGTCATCATCGATCCGATCGACGGGACGGGAAACTTCGTCAACGGGATGGCCACCTTCGGCACGATCCTTGCGGTCACGAAGGCGGGCGAGACGGTGTTCGGCCTGCTTTACGATCCGGTGGGGGATGACTGGATCATGGCCACCAAGGGGGAGGGGGCGTGGTACTGCCGCCCCGGCCATCCGCCCCTGCGCCTGACGGGCTCTGAAGCTGTTCCGCTGGCGGGGGCGCGGGCCTTCGTGCCGCTGTTCCTTTATCCGCCGGAACGTCGGGCCGCGGTGGCCGGAACGCTGCCCGCCTTTGCCCGCGCGTCGGACCTGCGCTGTTCCTGCCACGAATACCGCCAGTTCGCGCTGGGCCATGCCGAGGTGATCGTGTCGCCCATGGCGAAGCCCTGGGATCACGCGGCGGGAATGCTGGTCGTGGCCGAATGCGGGGGTGTGGGCTGGTCGAACGGCCGGATGGGATATGATCCCGCCCGGCCGGTGCCCCCCGTGGTTGTCGCCGCCACGGAGGATCTGCTGCACGAGGTGCTGGGGATGACGGCGCTGTTCGGCTAAACCGCGCCGTCGGGGTCACTTCACCCCGAAGCGCAACCGCGTTTCGTGCCGGTACACCTCGCCCGCCCGGAGGAGGGAGAGCGGGAAGTCCGGACGGTTCGGGCTATCGGGCCAACGCTGGGGTTCCAGGCAGAAGGCGTCGCCCACGCGCGGCGACAGGCCGCCCTTGCCCGGACGGGTGGGCGACAGGAGGTTGCCGGAATACAGCTGCACCCCCGGCTGATCGGTCCACATCTCCATCCACCGGCCCGAGGCGGGATCGTGCACCACGGCCGCGCGTTTGCCGTTCAGGCAGAAGTTGTGGTCATAGCCCTGACCGCGCCGAAGCTGTTCGTCATCGGCCCGGATGGCCTCGCCCAAGGGGCGCGGCGTGCGGAAGTCGAAGGGGGTGCCTTCGACAGGTGCAGGCGGGCCTTCCGGGATCATGGTCGTGTCCACCGGCAGATAGCGGTCCGCATCGATCTGCATCACATGCCCCATCACGTCCCGCATCCGGGCCGCGTCGCGCAGATGGCCGCCAAGGTTGAAGAACGAATGGTTCGTCAGGTTCACGAACGTGTCGGCGTCCGTTTCCGCCTCGAACAGAAGGCGCAGCTCGGGGCCGTCCATGTCGGTCAGCGCATAGGTCACGCGGGCGGTCAGGTTGCCGGGAAATCCCTGATCGCCGTCGGGGCTGACCAGCGACAGGGTAACGGAGGTGTCGTCGCAATGCTCGATCGTCCAGGGGCGGCGGTCGAACCCGTCCGGCCCGCCATGCAGGGCGTTGCCGTTCTGATTCGGGGTCACCTGCCCGCCGGGGATGCGCCCGCCCGCCAGCCGGTTGGCATAGCGGCCGACCGTGGCGCCATACATGCTGCGATGCGCCAGATAGCCGTCGGGATCGTCATGGCCCAGAACCACGTCGTCCAGCCGCCCCTCGCGGTCGGGCAGGATCAGGGCCTGAAGGGCGGCGCCGAAGGTGATGATCCGCGCCTCGACGCCCGAGGGCAGGCGCAGGGTGACCCGCTCCATCTGCGGGCCGAAGGCTTCGCGCAGGACGCTCATTCCTCGAACGCCTCCACCTGGTGGCGGTTGGCCAGAAGGAAGGCGTCGGCCACCAATTGCAGGGGCGCCAGGTCAACGTCGGACTGTCCGGCGCGGATCAGGTCGGCGAAGCGGGCGTAAAGGCGGGCGTATTCGCGGTCGGGCGCGGCCATCTGTTCGACCCCGTCCAGATGCAGGCGGCTGCCGCCATGCGACAGGCGCAGGGTGCCGTTCTCCGTTTCCACCTCGATGTCCCAGGTCTGGGGGCCGGTCTGGCGCCAGTCGAACTCCGCCTCCACCGGCGCGCCGCCGCATTCCATCGCGACGCGGGCCGCGATGGGGGCCGCGCGGTTGGACGGGAAGGACAGTTCGGCCGCCGTCACGAACAGGGGCGCGGGCAGGATGGCGGTCGCGATGGACAGGGCATTGATGCCCGGATCGAAGACGCCTAGGCCCCCCGCCTGCCAGATCCATTCCTGACCGGGATGCCAGTGGCGCACATCCTCTTTCCACGTGATGCGCACATGGCGGATGGGGCGCGTGGCCAGCCAGTCGCGGGCCGCGTCCACCGCCGCCGCTTCGCGCGAATGCCAGGTGGCAAACAGGGTCACGCCCGCGGCCTTTGCCTGTCGGGCCAGGTCCTGCACCTCGGTCACGGTGGCGCCGGGCGGTTTTTCCAGCATCACGTGCCGACCGGCGGCGATGGCGGCGCGGGCCTGCGCGTGGCGGCCCTGCGGCGGCGTGCACAGGGTGATGGCCTCCGCCTCCTCGGCCGCCAGAAGGGCGTCGATCTCCGGATAGGATGGCAGGTCCGGATGGCCGGCGTGGCGGCTGGCGATGGCCGTCAGGCGCACCCCCTCGGTCTGTTCGATGGCCGGCAGATGCTGGTCCCGCGCGATCTTGCCAAGGCCCACGAGGGCCAGTCGGATGGTCATGTGTTTCCTCCCCTATGTCCTTGCGGACAGGCGGAAGGTTCACCATCCGGTGGCGCGTGGCAAGCCCGTTCGCGCAGGCGTCCTCAGGTCAGGTGGGGGCGCACGTTCGGGCCAAGGGTGACGGTCATCCCGCGGGCCTCGGCCTCCCGCATCCGGCGGGCGATCAGGGGCTTTTCCAGCGCGGGATTGTGCACGTCGGAGGCCGCGGCCCAAGCCATCGCCTCGGCCCCCGTGCGGACCTGATCGTTGTAGCTGGGCGCATAGGGGGTGGAAAAGAAGGTGAAGCCGTGGATCGCCAGTTCCGCCAGATCGCAGCCGAGGAACCAGGCGATGGCGCTGGTGCCCACGGTCGGCTGGAACCCCGTCAGGTCCTGCCGAAGCTGCGCGCAGAAGCGGGTGGAGGGCACGTTCAGCGCGATGCCGGTGCCCTCCAGCTCTCGCCGTTTACGGTGGACGCGGGCCTTGCTGCCCTTGAAGCTCCAATGCGGGAAGACGACCGTGCGTACCCCGTGCCGCTTCAACACCTCGGGCGGGACGGCGCCGGCGCTGCGGGGGCCGTCCTCGTTCAGGTTGTGGAACAGGACATCGGTGCGCGACCCCAGCCGGGCGGGGTCGCGTTCGGCCAGAAACAGTCCGCTGTTCAGGCGGACGATCACGTCATGCCCGTCCATGTCCACGCCCTGAAGATCGTCCGTCACCGTCTGGGCCGGGCCGATGATGATGACACGCCGTCCGGCAAAGGGCTCGCGCGCCAGCGTCGGGATGCGCCAGGGGTTGAGGGGCGAGGCCGACAGGGCGAACCGAAGCCGCCTTTGCGCCAGATCCAGCCGGCGGGTCAGGGTGGGGGGCATGGCGGGCGGTCCTTTGCGCAAGGGGTGCAGGGCCGCGACCCGGCGGGCTTTGACTTGATAAACCCGCGTCCGAATGTCAAGTTTCCCCGCTTGCAGCCGGAAGGAACGGGAATGGTGGACGCGGTCATCACATGGGTTGACGGGGACGATCCGGCGCACGCGGCGAAGCGTCAGCGCTTCGCGGGCGGCACGGTGCATCCGAACGCCCGCTCCGCGACCCGCTTCGCCAGCCGGGGGGAGATCGGGTACGGCGTCTGGTCGATCCTGACCTTCTGTCCCTTCGTGGACCGCGTCTTCATCGTCACCGACGACCAGAGGCCGCAAGCGGTGGAGGCTTTGTTCGCCAACCGTCCCGACTGGCGCGACCGTGTGCGGATCGTCGATCACCGCGACCTTTACCGCGAACATGCGGACCTTCTGCCGGTGTTCAGCTCCCGCTCCATCGAGACGATGCTGTTCCGCATCCCGGATCTGGCGGAGCATTTCATCTATCTGAACGACGACATCTTCATCGGGCGGCCGGTGGCGGAGTATCTGTTCTTCCGCGACGGGCGTCCGGTGCTGCACGGGCGCCTGCACCGTTTCCCCAACCCGGTTCTGGCGCGGCTGAAGGCGTGGCTGAAGCCGGGACCCGCGCGGGCCGGGTTCAAGGACGCGCAGCAGCGGGCGGCCCGTCTGGTGGGGGTGACGGATCGTTATTTTCTGGCCGAACACCGACCCCACCCGATGCGCCGCTCCACGATGGAGGGGTTCTTCGACGCGCGCCCCGACCTGCTGCGCGCGCAGGCCGCGCCGCGTTTCCGCAGCGCCGACCAGTTTTCCCCGATCGGGCTGGCCCATCATCTGGAGCTTCTGGCCGGGGCGCAGGTCGTTCCGCCCAGCCCCTCGGGCTATCTGAAACCGACCAGCCGACCGGACAGACGTGCGGCCGTGCTGGAAGCGTTGCGGCAGGGGCGTCTGGACACGATCTGCATCCAGAGCCTGGATGCCATGGCGCCCGCCGATCAGGACGCGGTCGTGGCCGAACTGGACGCTTGGGTGGCCGCGGGCAGCACCGCCTGACGGAAGGCGCGGGCGCGGGCATCAAGTCCCGGCGGATGGACGACCTCGCCCCCCATGCGGCGCAGCAGCGTGTCGGTGCTGAAGCGCGCCGCCGCGTCATCGCGGCAGGCGGCGAGGTAGTGCAGCCGTCCAGCATCGTCCGCCGTCAGACGGTCGATCACGCCCTCTACCTCGTGCGGTTCGCAGTAGAGCGCGAGATCTCCGAAGGTCGGCTCGAAGAACGGGGGCAGGACGACGGGCAGGCCGGACATCACCGCCTCGATCACGGTGCGGCCGAAGGCCTCGTCCCTGGTGCGTGCGGGGAAGTAGACGAAGACGTCCAGCGCCGCCAGATACGCCTCCACCCCCGTCGTGCCGAAGGGCAGGACCGTCCAGTTCGCGGGCAGGGTGCCCAGCCGCCGCTGCGCCGTGTCGGCTCCGCCCATGATGGACACGCGGATGTCGGGCCGGTCGGGATAGGCGGCGGCCAGTTCGGTCGGGTCCTCCAGCCACTTGCTGGCGTGGTCGCGCGCGTGGCGGCCAATCACGATGGGCGCGGTCAGTTGCGCGCGCGGGCGGAACTGGAACAGGTCGGTGCGGAAGGCGGGCGGCCAGTCTTCGGAGCTGAGCCGGTCGGGGATGCCGGTCCCTTGCAGCGCCTTGTCGGATTCCGCGCGGATGATCGGGCTGATGGGATGGATCCGCGAACGCGGCAGCCCGATCTCCGCCACGCGGCGGTGCAGGGCGGGCCAGTCGAACAGGGGTTTGCCGTCCTCGTTCCAGGCGGAGTTGTTGACGATGTAGAGCGCGCGGTCCGCCTGGATGCGGGGGATCAGCCGGGCGAAGTTCGGTGTCATCACCATGCGGGGGCCGCGGGCGATCAACGTCTTGCAGCGGATCTGCCCCACGGCGTGCGCCGGCACGATGGCGTGCTGATAGGGCATGAAGCGTTCCGCGATCCGGTGCCGCTTCCAGGGCGACCGCTTGACCGGGCAGTGCACGATCACAACAGTCATCCCCGCCGCCGTCAGCGTCTGGTATTCGGTCAGGGTGGTCATGGCGTTCCCGCCCACGAAGGCGCAGTTCGTGACGATGCAGACATCGGCGTCGATGTCGCCGCCCGCATGGAACCGGTCGCCTTCCACCACGCCGCGCGGCGGGGGCGGGGCGATGCGGTTGAACAGCGACCACAGGCCGAGGGACGGTGTCATGGCAAGCCTCCGCAGAACATCCGCCCCGCCATAGCACGGCCCGCCGGCATGCCGCCAGAGCACGGGCGAACGGCAGAGAGTAGACCGCCCCCGGTGCCCGTGCTAACCACCGCAAAAAGGCGAAACGGAGCGTCCCATGATCAAGCAGGTCATTTGCATCAACTGGGGCACGAAGTATGGCCCCCGGTTCATCAACCGCCTTTACGCCATGGTGGCCCGCAACATCACGCCGCCCTTCGCCTTCACCTGCTTCACCGACAGCACCGAAGGCGTCCGCCCCGAGGTGGATTGCCAGCCGCTGCCCGAACTCGACTTCGTGATGCCCGTGAACACCAAGGGCAAGTGGCCCAAGGCCCGATTGTGGAGCGAGCGTCTGGGCACCCTGGAAGGCCCCGTGCTGTTCCTGGACCTCGATCTGGTGATCACCGGCAACCTCGACGAGTTCTTCACCTATGGCGGCCCGGACGAGGTCATCCTGTCGCGCAACCCCGCCAAGCCGTTCGAGCGTGTGGGCCAGACCTCGGTCTTCCGGTTCCCGGTGGGCAAGCTTGTGTCGCTGCAAAAAACGTTCCTAGCCAATCCGCAGGCGGTGGCCGACGAATACCGCTATGAACAGCGCTTCGTGACGCGCAACGCGCCGGGGGGCGTCGATCTGTTTCCCAAACGCTGGGTGCAGCATTTCCGCTATCAGTGCATGCACACCTTCCCGCTGAACCTGTTCCTGACGCCGCGCCTGCCCAAGGGCACCAAGATCGTCATCTTCCCCGGCGGCGTGCATCCCGAACACGCCATCCAGGGCGGCTGGGTCGGGCGCGAGGGGTGGAGCCTGTGGCAGCATCTGCGTGGCCTGAACCGCAAGCACAAGGACGGTTCGCGCTGGCGGTATCTGCGCCACTACATGAAGCCCACCGCCTGGGTGCGCGACGCTTGGCGGGAATGACATGTTCGAACTTTCGGCTGAACTGGTCGCCTTTTTGCTGGCGGCGGCCTTTCTGGGCGCCTTCATCGACGCCATCGCGGGCGGCGGGGGTCTGATCACGCTTCCCGCGTTCCTGATGGCGGGGGTGGATCCATTCACGGCGCTGTCCACGAACAAGCTTCAGGGGGTCTTCGGGTCGGCGACCTCGGCGCTCAGCTATGCGCGGGCGGGGCATGTGGATCTGCGGCGGCAGGGTTTGGGGGCCTTGGTGGCGCTGATCTGCGGCGGATTGGGGGCGGCGGTGGCGGGGTGGATCCCGACCGACGCCCTGCGCCTGATCCTGCCGGTGATCCTGATCGGGATCGCGCTGTTCTTCGCGCTGAAGCCGGGCCTTTCGGACACGGATCGCGTGCAGCGGGTGACGCCTTTGGCCTTCACCACCTTCTTCGTGCCGATCATCGCGGGCTATGACGGCCTGATCGGGCCGGGGGCGGGGTCCTTCTACATGATGGGCTTCGTCCTGCTGGCGGGCTACGGCATCCTGAAGGCCACGGCGCACACGAAGCTGCTGAACTTCGCGTCGAACCTGGGCGGGCTGCTGGTTTTCGCGGCCTTTGGTGCGCCCCTGTGGGCGACGGGGTTGGCCATGGCCGTGGCGGCGATCGCCGGCGCGCGTCTGGGCGCGATGCTGGCGATGCGGATCGGTGCCAACGTCATCAAGCCGCTGCTGGTCGTCACCTCCACCGCGATGGCGCTGCGGCTGATATGGCAGATGCTGTGACCTCAGGGCAGGGCATAGCCTCGCCTTTGGCGCAACCGCGCGATGCGGGTCTGCAGGTCGCGGCAGGCCTCCATGGACCCCGATCCCTTGATCGTGCTGCGCCCCTGCGATCCGATCCGTCCCCATTGCGCGATCAGCTGGTGGCCCGCGAACAGGTCCGCCTCGATGCGCAGAAGGTAGAAGCGGCAGCAGTTGCGCTGCGGGTCGATCTTTTCAAGATACACGTTCATGACGGACCTCGTCGCAGCCATGGCGAGGACCAAAGGTAGGCTGCGGCAAGGAAAAGAACAGGAACGCTCAGAAGGCCCTTACGATCGTGAACTTGATGTTGCGGCCCGGCGCGTCGCACGTCACCAGACGCGGGCGGTCGTCGGCGGGGGGAAGGGCCATGAGGTCTTGAGGGGGAGAGTCGCCGGATGACGCTGAATGTGTTGCTGGCCCTGATACCGGTCATCCTGCTGATCGGGCTGGGCGCGATCCTTCGGCGGCGGGATTTCGTGAAGGCGGACTTCTGGCCGCAGGCGGAACGGCTGGGCTATTACGTCCTGCTGCCCTGCCTGTTCTTCGACAGCCTTGCCACCGCCGATCTGGGCGGCCTTCCCGTGGGGGCGCTGGCCCTGTCGCTTGTGCTGTCCACGGTGGCGGTGGCGGGCGCGGTCCTGTGCTGCCGGCCGCTGATGCGGATCGACGGTCCGGCCTTCACCTCGGTCTTCCAGGGCTGCGTTCGGTTCAACAACTATGTGGGCGTCACGCTGGCCGGCGGGCTGTTCGGGGCGCAAGGGGTGGCGCTGGCGGCCGTGTGCAACGCGGCCATCGTTCCCACCGTCAACATCCTGTGCGTGCTGGTCTTCGCGCGCTTCGGCTCGGCGCGGCTGACGGCGAAGGGCATCCTGAAACAGATGATCACGAACCCCCTCGTGCTGTCCTCCTTCGCGGGGATCGCGTTCCAGGCGCTGTCCTTCCCCGTCCCGCCTGGGGTAGAGCCTGCGTTACGCGCGCTGGGCGGTGCCTCGCTTCCCTTGGGGCTGTTATGCGTGGGTGCGGCGCTGAACTTCGGAACGGCGGGGTGCTGGGCCGGTCCGGTGGCGTCGTCGTCGGTGTTCAAGTTCCTGGTGATGCCGGTGGTGACGCTTCTGGTGGCCCGCGCCATGGGGCTGGAAGGACCGGCGCTGACGGTGGCGCTGCTGTTCCAGGTGCTGCCGACCGCGTCCTCGGCCTATATCCTTGCGCGGCAACTGGGCGGGGACGCGCCGCTGATGGCGGGGATCACGGCGGTGCAGACGGTGATCGCGATGGCCGCGATCCCGCTGATGGTCATGGCCCTGCCGGTCTAGGCGCGGTGGACGGCGGGTGCCCGAGGGGGTAAGACCGTCCTTCCCCGCACGCAAGGACATGGCACGATGCTTTGGATGATCCGCGACCGAATGAGGCCGGCCCTGTCGGTGATCGACCTGATCCCCAACATCCACCGCACCCCGGCGCTGGCCGCCTTGCGCAAGGCCGCGCTGGACGGGCGCACCCACACGCTGCGCCTGTCGGCCGAGGATCGGGAACTGGCCTTCTATGACGCGCCGGTGGCGCTGGTGTCGCCCATCGGCGGGCGCCTGCTGCTGACGCTATATCGCGAAGGGCGGCTGAAGCTGAAGAAGCCGCCCACCCCCCGCCTGCCGGCGCTGGAGGCCTATGTCGCCACGGAACCCGCCTTCCGCGCCGAAGTGGCCGCCCTGCTGGAGGTGGAGGAGGCGCGCAACCGCCGCATGGCCGACATCATCGCCGACCCCGCCTGCGCGCGGCCCGAGGAGTTGACCCCCAAGCTGATCGACCGCGTCCTTGGCGCGCATCTGGGGCATGGGGTGACGGGCAGCCTGGAAATCGCGGGCCTTGTCTGCCACCGCACCCGTGTGGCCCCGCCCGAGGAGGATGTGGCGCGGCAACGTGCCGAAGATCGGGTGCTGTGCTGGTGGGTGGACGGCGAAGGCCGTCGGCAGGGCGACGCCCTCTAAGCGGATCGACTTCGGCCGCGCCCCCGCCTATCGTCCACGGTGGGTGGAGGAGGATGCGACGACGATGACGGAAGTGCTGCTTCTGATGGCGGGCCTGCTGAGCGGGGCCGTGAACACGCTTGCCGGTGGGGGATCGTTCATCATGATGCCCACGCTGATCCTGGCGGGCGTGCCGCCGCTGCTGGCCAATGCCACCAACACCTATGCCGCGCTTCCGGGCTATGTCAGCGGGGCGGCGGGGTTCTGGCCCGCGATCCGGCAGCATCGCAAACGGCTGCTGCCTTATTCGCTGGTGGCAATTCTGTTCGGTTGGCTGGGGGCGGAGCTGCTTCTGGTCGTGTCGGACGAACAGTTCGCGCAAATCGTGCCGTGGCTGATGCTGGTGGCCGTGCTGCTGTTCGCCTTCGGCAAGCAGGTCAGCGCCGCGATGCAGCGGGTGCGCGGCGGGCATGTGGTGGTCTGGCTGTTTCTGGCGGCGGTCTGCGTCTATGGCGGATTCTTCAACGCGGGGCTGGGGATCCTGCTGCTGGCCTTTCTGGCCTTGGCCGGGGTGGCGGACCTGAACGCGATGAACGGGCTGAAGCTGTGGATCTCCGCGCTCGTGGCGCTGGTGGCGGTGATCAAGTTCGCGCTGGGCGGGGTGATCGCATGGTATTACGGCACGATCGGCTTGGTGGGGGTCACGCTGGGGGGCTATGCCGCCACGCAGATCGCGCATCTGATCCCGGCAAAGGCCCTGCGGATCGCGATCATCCTGTATGGCATCGGGATGACCGGCTGGTTCTTCTGGAAGCTGTGAAGGCTCCGGATCTCTCCGGAGCCCTGCGGGGTCACTGACCGGCGGCCTGCGCACCGAAGACGTAGCTGTCATAGCTGTATTCGGCCACGCGGAACCATTCGAAGCCCTGGTCGCGGAACGTCTTCCAGCCGGGATAGATCGCGGCCCATTCGGGGAAGCGTTCGGAATATTCGGCGTAAAGCTCGAACGTGGCCTTGTAGGCGGCCTGCATCACGTCGGCGGGCAGGGGGCGAAGCTGCGCGCCCTTGCCGACCAGCGACCGGATCGCCGCCATGTTCTTGGCGTCGTACAGCGACTGCATGTTGATGTTCGCGGCCTTGCAGGCGGTGTCCAGCGCGGCCTTGTATTCTTCGGGCAGCGCCTCGTGCTGCTGCTTGTTGATGAAGAAGTGGATGGTCAGCCCACCCTCCCAGAAGGCCGGATAATAGTAGTAGGGCGCGATCTGGTAGAAGCCGAGCCGTTCGTCGTCATAGGGCCCGATCCATTCGGCGGCGTCGATGGTGCCGCGCTCCAGCGCGGGATAAATGTCGCCGCCCGGAAGCTGCTGCGGCACGACGCCCAGACGCGACATCACCTCGCCCGCGACGCCGGCGATCCGCATCTTCACGCCCTTCAGGTCGGCCAGGCTCGTGATCT
The DNA here is from genome assembly GCF_051195255.1 of Falsirhodobacter sp. 1013. NCBI lineage: Bacteria > Pseudomonadati > Pseudomonadota > Alphaproteobacteria > Rhodobacterales > Paracoccaceae > Falsirhodobacter > Falsirhodobacter sp. 1013. The sequence continues at coordinate 39,011 of NZ_JBNJLK010000003.1, forward strand.
CGTTCCGGTACCAGCCGCCCATCTGCGCGCCGGTGCCGCCGCCCGGCTTGCCGAGGATGCCATAGGCGGACAGGAAGTTGTCATAGGCCTCGTTCCCGCCGCCGTGGTACAGCCACGCGTTCTGCAGGCGGGAATTCAGGCCGAAGGGGATGGCCGACCCGATGGCGAAGGTCGGGTTCTTGCCGGTGAAGTAGTAGCCGCAGGTGTGCGCGATCTCCACCGTGTTGGACTGCACGGCGTCGATGGCCTGCGGGCCGGGCACCAGTTCGCCCGCCTGGAAGACCTGGATCTGGAACTTCCCGCCCGTCATGGCCTTCACCGCCTCGGCCATGACGACGGCGCCGCCATAGATGGTGTCGAGGTTGTTGGGGAAGCCCGAGGTCAGGCGCCAGCGCACCTCGGGCAGGGCCTGGGCGAGGGCGGGGCTGGCGAGCCCGGCGGCGGCCACCCCGGCCACCCCCGTGCGGGTCAGGAACTTGCGGCGGTCGATGGTCATGTGTTTCCTCCCAAAAACAGTGTCATTGTTGTGGCGCACCGAAACTGGGCGGCGCGGGCGGGGCAAAGGTGGGCGCGGGGCTGGCCGGCCCGCCGAAGCTGGGGGCGGGGGCCGGGCCGTAGGGATTGACCGCGCCGGGCATGGGCACGTTCAGCTGGATCGTGGCCGGATCCACCGCCGCCGCGCCGGACTTGTAGTGGGTGACCATCTGCGGGAAGGCCAGGACCAGCACCACCATCGCCAGCTGGATCACGAGGAACGGGATCGCCCCCATGTAGATCTGCCCCGAGGTGACGGGCTGGATCGTGGCCCCCGTCACCTTGTCGCGGTAGGCGCGCGTCGGGGCCACCGATCGCAGGAAATACAGCGAGAAGCCGAAGGGCGGATGCATGAACGAGGTCTGCATGTTGATCGCCAGCATCACCCCGAACCAGATCAGGTCGATGCCCAGTGCGTCCGCCACCGGGGCCAGCAGCGGGATGATGATGAAGGCCAGTTCGAAATAGTCGAGGAAGAAGGCCAGGAAGAACACCAGAAGGTTGGCCACAATCAGGAAGCCCAGCACCCCCCCGGGGATGGAGGTCATCAGGTGTTCGACCCACACATGCCCGTTCACCCCGTAGAAGGTCAGCGAGAAGACTCGCGCGCCCAGAAGGATGAACAGCACGAAGGCCGACAGCCGCGCGGTGGAATAGAGCGACTGGCGCAGCAGGTCCATTGTCAGCCGGCCGTTCATCGCGGCAAGGATCAGCGCGCCCACGGCGCCCATGGCACCCCCTTCGGTGGGTGTGGCGATGCCGAAGAAGATCGTGCCCAGCACCAGGAAGATCAGGATCAGCGGCGGCACGAGCGAGGTGAGCACGCGGCCCGCCAGCTTCCAGCCGCGCAGGGTCCGCGCCTCGGCTGGCAGGGCGGGAACCTTCTGCGGGCTGACGATCGCGGTGATGGCGATGAAGGCGGCATAGGCGGCCACCAGCATCAGGCCGGGCACCAGCGCGCCCTTGTACATGTCGCCCACCGACCGGCCCAGCTGGTCGGCGAGGATGATCAGCACAAGGCTGGGCGGGATGATCTGCGCCAACGTGCCCGAGGCCGCGATGGTGCCCGCCGCGACCCGCCGGTCATAGCCGTAGCGCAGCATGATCGGCAGGCTGATCAGCCCCATGGAGATGACGGAGGCCGCGACGACCCCCGTGGTGGCGGCCAGAAGCGCGCCCACCAGGATCACGGCAAAGGCGATCCCGCCCCGCACCGGCCCGAACAGCTGGCCCACGGTGTCCAGCAGCTTTTCCGCCATGCCCGACCGTTCCAGGATCAGGCCCATGAAAGTGAAGAAGGGGATGGCCAGCAATGTCTCGTTCGACATCTGGCCGAAGATGCGGTCGGGGATGGCCTGGAACAGGTTGATGGGCAGAAGCCCCATCTCGATCCCGATGAAGCCGAAGACGAAGCCCACGAAGGCCAGCGCAAAGGCCACGGGATAGCCGATCAGAAGCACCACGATCAGCGACAGGAACATGATCGGGGCGAGGTTGTCCGCAAGGAAGCTCATGTCACAGCCTCGCCGCTTCGGCGTCGGCCACGAGGACCGGATCGGGAATGACCCCGCGCAGGATCGCGATGCGCTTGATCAGTTCGGACAGGCCCTGAAGCGCCAGAAGGCCGAAGCCGATGGGGATCAGGATCCAGACGGGCCACTGGATAAGGCCGCCGGTGTTGTTCGACACCTCGCCCGAGGCGATCTTGGCCGCGACGACCGGCCAGGACAGCCAGATGGTGATGAGGCAGAAGGGGAACAGGAAGAAGATCGTGCCCAGCACCTCCACCCACAGCTGCTTGCGGCGCGACAGGGTGCTGTAAAGCAGGTCGACCTTCACATGCTCGTTCGCCAGAAGCGTGTAGCCGGCGGCCAGAAGGAACACGGCGGAAAACAGGTACCACTGCGCCTCCAGCCAGGCGTTGGAGCTTACGGAGAACACCTTCCGCATCACCGCGTTGATCGCGCTGATCAGCACGGCCGCAAGGATCAGCCACGAGGCCGCCTTGCCGATGATCGTGTTCAGCTGGTCGATGCGCCGCGACAGCGCCAATAGAATCCTCATGTCCCCTCCCTGACGGACCCCGCACCCCGCGCCTCCTCGCGCTGTTGTGGGTGCGATCCTGCGGAAAGCTTATGGAGTGGCCGGGACTCGGGCAAGACAAAGCTTCGGGCGGAAGGGCGGCTTGCGCGGCCGCGGTCGCGGGCAGAAAAGATCCTGCGATGCGATCGCCCCTTGTTGTTTCCGTTTCTCCGGGAAAGGACGTGCTTGTTTTTCGGGACGGACGGGCCCCCCCTGGAATGGCGGCCCGTCGGGATTATTGACTCGTCTTCTCGACGAAGGCGTTCGTGTAGGTCTTGGACACGTCGATCCCGGCCGCCGCGATTTCCGGAGAGTTGAACTGCATCACCTTCAGCACGGCTTCGGCCGCCGCCGGATCCATGACGCCATCGGTGGAGATCATCTCCATGCTGGCTTTCAGGGATTCGATGTAAAGCTCGGGGTCGCCGATCAGGTTCTCGGGCATCTGGGCCGCGATCTCCGCAGGATCGGTGTCGTGGATGTAGTGCAGCGTGTCCACGATGGCCGCGGCCAGGGCCTGTGTTTCCCCGGGGTGCTCGTCGATCCATTCCTGACGGGTGTAAAGCGCGCCGCCGGCATAATCGGCCCCGAACAGGGTGCGGGTGTCGGCTTCCTGCCGCGTGTCGATCAGCAGCTTCAGGTCGGGGTTCAGGTTCTTCAGTTGGGTGATCGCGGGATCCAGCGTCATCGCCGCGTCGATGCGGCCCTGTTCCAGCGCCGCGACCGACGTCGCCCCCACGCCCACGCCCACGACGGAGGCCGCGTCGGGCTTCAGCCCTTCGCGCGCCAGCAGGTATTTCAGGAAGAAGTCGGTGGAGGATCCGGGCGCCGACACGCCGACCGTGCGGCCTTCCAGATCCTTGACGGACGTGATCTCCCCCTCCTTGCCCGGCGCCACGGTCAGGGCAATGCCGGGCAGACGGTCCAGCACCACGAAGGCCGACATCGCCTGCTGCTTCGCGGCGAGGCTGATCGTGTGTTCGTAATAGCCCGACACCACGTCGGCACTGCCGCCGACCACGGCCTTCAAGGCGGCGGAACCGCCCTTGAAGTCGATCAGCTCCACATCCACGCCGTGCTTTTCGAAATGGCCCAGCTCTGCCGCCAGAACGGTGGGCAGATAGCAGATGCAGCTGCTGCCCCCGACCGCGATCCGGACCGTGTCCGCCGCCGCCGGAAGCGCGCTGGCCAGCAATGCGGCCAGGATGGGTCCCGTCAGTTTCATGGTGTCTCCCCCCTTGTTTGAAATCAATGATGCCCGTCGTGATCGGGCTGCCAGACCAGCAGCCGTCGTTCGACCAGCGTCACCAGCCCGTCGATGATCAGGACGAAGGCCGACAGCACGAACATGCCGGCGAAGACGCCTGCGATGTCGAACATCCCCTCGGCCTGCGCGATCAGGTAACCAAGGCCGGCCGCGGATCCGAGATATTCGCCCACCACCGCGCCCACGACGGCGAAGCCGATCGACACGTGCAGGGACGAAAACACCCAGCTGAGCGCGGAGGGCAGGTAGACGTGACGCAGAAGCTGCCGTTCCGTCATGCCCAGCATGCGCGCGTTCTGCAGCACGGTGCGGTTCACCTCCTTCACGCCTTGATAGACGTTGAAGAACACGATGAAGAAGACCAGCGTTACCCCCAGCGCGACCTTGGACCAGATGCCCAGCCCGAACCACAGCGTGAAGATCGGCGCCAGCACGACGCGGGGCAGGGCGTTGGCGGCCTTGACGTAGGGGTCGAAGACGGCGGCCGTGCGCGGACGCCTTGCCAGCCAGAAGCCGAGGATCAGCGCCGCCACCGTGCCGATGATGAAGGCCAGGGCCGCCTCCACCAGCGTGATCCAGAGGTGATACCAGATCTCTCCGCTGGAGAACCAGGTGACGATCTGGCGCGCCACGTCGAGGGGGGTGGAGAAGAAGAACTGCGTCCGCGCCGGATCCCCGAACAGCGACGTGTTGGTCAGCACCCACCAGAAGGCGATGGCAAGGATCGCGACAAGCGCCTGAAGCGCCAGAAGGCGGCTGCGGGTCATCGGGCGGGCTCCTTCACGGCATAGGCTTTCAGCACCTGGTCTTTCAGCAGATGCCAGATGTCCCGGTGGATGTTCTGGAACTCGGCCGTCAGCTTGATTTCGGACACGTCGCGGGGGCGTTCCAGCGGGATCGGGAAATCGCCGATGATGCGCGCGTCGGGGCCGGTGGACAGGATCACGACGCGGTCGGACAGCGAGATCGCTTCCTCCAGATCATGGGTGACGAACAGCACGGCCTTGCGATCCTGCTGCCACAGGTCCAGCAGCAGGTCGCCCATGATCAGCCGGGTCTGGGCGTCCAAGGGGCCGAAGGGTTCGTCCATCAGCAGGATTGCCGGATCGCGGATCAGGACCTGCGCCATCGCCACGCGCTTGCGCTGCCCGCCCGACAGCATGTGCGGATACCGGTCGCCGAAACCATGAAGCCCGACGCGCGTCAGCCAGGCGTCGGCCTGCGCCAGCGCCTCGCGCCGGGGCGTGCCGGCGATTTCCAAGGAAATGGCGACGTTGTCGCGGGCCGTTTTCCACGGCATCAGCGCGTCGGCCTGAAAGAGGTAGCCCGCGCGGCGGTTCAGCCCGTCCAGCGGCTTCCCCTCGATCAGGACGGTTCCGGCGGACGGGCGCAGCAGGCCGGCGGCGGCGTTCAGCAGCGTCGATTTGCCCGATCCCGTCGGGCCGACGATGGCCACGAATTCCCCGGCCGCCACGCTCAGATCGGCGCCGGCCACCGCGCGGAACGGCGGCCTCCCACTGACCGAGAAGCTGATATCGACCTGTTTCAGCTGGACAGCAGACTGCATTCCGGCCCGATCCCGAATTATTCTTGTCCTACGAACCCCTAAGGCCCTCTTTCCGTCTGCACAACCCCGAGTTTCAGTAATAATATTGCTTTGGCCGCGCTGTGCCGTTACGGCGCGTCGCTGCCGTTCCGCTTGGCGACGGTCATCTGCTTATTCCGGCGCCTCGACACCCAAACGCTGAAGCATGGTCTTCATTTCCGCGATCTCCCGCTCCTGCGTGACGATGATGGTTTCGGCGATCTCGCGGGTTTCGGGGTCCTTGCCCTGCTCCAGCTCCACCTTGGCCATGTCGATGGCGGACTGGTGATGCGGGATCATCATCAACAGGAAGTCGGCATCGGCATTGCCCGAGGAGGTCATGCCGTCCATGGACTCCATCATCGTGTCCATGGGGCGCATGTAATCGGCCATGGGGCCGTCGGCGTGGCCGGAATGGTCCGCGTGCGACTGGGCAAACGCGGCAGGCGTGAACAGCATGAGCAGGAAGGCGGCCAAAAGGGTCTTCTTCGTCGGCATCTTGCAGGATCTCCGTCTGGATGCGGGGAAAGGCACCGTTCATGAAACTTGATCCCGCGCGACATGCAAGGGGCGTCCGACAGAGGACCCGGAGGATGCGGAAGGATGACCATTTTCTGGCACCCATCGTCAGGGCCGCTAGGTTGGGGGGTGAAGGGGAATCCCATGCTGTCCTTGACCGACATTCGCAAAAGCCATGCCAGCTCCGAAGGGCCGGTAACGGTGCTGGACGGGGTCAGCCTGTCGCTGGCGGCCGGGGAAACCCTGGCCCTGACGGGGGAGTCCGGAAGCGGCAAAAGCACCCTCCTTCATCTTTGCGCCGGTCTGGACGCGCCGGATGCGGGCCGGATCGAGGTGGCGGGCCGTCCGATGGGGCGGACCGATGCCGAGCGGGCGGCGCTGCGGCGCGGGACGGTCGGGCTGGTGTTCCAGCAGTTCAACCTCATCCCCTCGCTGGACGTGGCGGCCAATCTGGCGTTCCAGGCGCGGCTGTCGGGGCGGCACGATCCGCAGTGGCAGGCGGTGTTGACCGAAGCGCTGGACCTTGGCCCGCTTCTGGCCCGCTTTCCCGAACAGCTGTCGGGCGGGCAGCAGCAGCGCGTGGCGATCGGGCGGGCCCTTGCCGCGCGGCCGGCGCTGCTGCTGGCCGATGAGCCGACGGGCAACCTGGACGAAGGGTCGGGGAATCGCGTGATGGCGCTGATCCTGCGGCTGGTGGCCGACACGGGCGCGGCCCTGCTGATGGTGACGCATTCCCCGCGGCTGGCGGGTTTGCTGGACCGCCGCCTGCATCTGCGCGGCGGGCGGCTGGCATGACCGGTTTCTCCGCGCTTTTGTCGCATTGGCGGCGGCACAAGGTTCAGGCGCTGCTGCTGATGGTGGGGCTTGCCTTGGCCACCGCGTTGTGGACCGGCGTGCAGGCCATCAACGCCGAGGCGCGGTCCAGCTATGACCGCGCCGCATCGGCCCTGTCGCAGGACCGGTTGCCGCGTCTGGTGGCGGACCGGATCACGCTGGCCGATTATGTGGCGCTGCGCCGCGCGGGATGGCCCGTGTCCCCCGTGATCGAGGGGGAGGCGACGATTGGCGGGCAAAGCCTGCGCCTGATCGGGATCGAACCGCTGACCCTGCCCGAAGGCGACGCGCCCACGGGCGATCCGGCGGAGTTCCTGACGGGGGAAGGGATCATCCTGTCCGCCACCCCGCTGGACGATCCGCGTGCCCGTCCGGCGGATTTGCCGCCGGGCATCGCGCTGACCGATATCGGCGTGGCGGCGGGCCTGCTGGGGCCCGACATCTCCTATCTGCTGCTGACCGGGGATCGGACCGCGCCGGAAGGCTATGCGCTGATCCAGCCCGCCACCACCGACCTGTCGCAATTGACCCGAAGCTTTCACCTGAACCTTGCGGCCTTCGGATACCTGGCCTTCGCGGTGGGGCTGTTCATCGTCCATTCCGCCATCGGCCTTGCGTTCGAGCAGCGCCGCGGCATGTTCCGCACGTTGCGGGCGCTGGGCCTGTCGGCGCGGGCGCTGACGGGTTTGCTGCTGGCGGAACTGCTGGTCTTCGCGCTGGTCGCCGGGGCGGTGGGGGTGGCGCTGGGCTGGCTGATCGCGGGGGTGCTTTTGCCGGATGTGGCGGCCACCTTGCGCGGGCTTTACGGGGCGGATGTCGGGTCCGGGCTGACGCTGCGGCCGGTCTGGTGGCTGTCGGGCTTGGGGATCGCGGTGCTGGGCGTGCTGGTGTCGGCCAGCCAAAGCCTGTGGCGGATGTGGCGCCTGCCGCCGCTGGCCCCGGCGCAGCCAAGGGCATGGGCGCGCGCCTCGGCCCGGGCCATGCGGGGGCAGGCGCTGGCCGGGGCGCTGCTGTTGTGCGGGGCGGGCGGGTTGCTGCTGGTGCCGGGGCTGTGGGCGGGCTTTGGCGTGTTGGGCGGTCTGCTTCTGGGGGGCGCGCTGATCCTGCCGATGCTTCTGGCGGGGCTGACCCATGCGGGGCAGCGCCTGTCGCGCGGCGTGCTGGCGCAATGGTTCTGGGCCGACACGCGCCAGCAGCTTCCGGGCCTGTCGCTGGCCCTGATGGCGCTGCTTCTGGCCTTGGCCGCGAACATCGGCGTCGGCACCATGGTCGGCAGCTTTCGCGGCACCTTCACCACATGGATCGACCAGCGCCTTGCCGCGGACCTGTATGTGGAGGCCGCGGACGAGGCCGAGGCGAACCGTCTGCTGGCCTGGCTGGACGGGCGCGGCACGGCGCTGCCGATGATCCAGACCACCGACGACGGGACCGAGGTCGTGGGCATGGTCGATCACCCGCTGTTCCGCCACGCCTGGCCCTTGCTGCGCGCGCTGCCCAATCCGTGGGGGCGTCTAGACGCGGGCGATGTCTTCGTGAACGAGCAGCTGGCCGCACGGCGCGGCCTGTCCCCCGGCGACCGGGTGGATCAGGGCGTCATCGCCGGTATCTATCCCGATTACGGCAACCCGATGCCGCAGGTCATCCTGTCCATGCCGCGGCACCGTGCGCTGTATCCCCTGCCGCTGCTGCGTTACGCGCTGATCACCGATATCCCGGCCGACGAAATCCGCGCCGTCTTTCCGCGCCTTGCCGTCCAGAACCGCGCGGCGATCCGCGACGCCTCGGTCGCGGTGTTCGAACGGACCTTTGCCGTGACGGGCGCGCTGAACGTACTGACGTTGGGCGTGGCGTCGCTGGCCATCTTCGCGAGCTTGCTGACGTTGTCATCATTGCGCCTGCCGCAGGTGGCGCCCGTCTGGGCCATGGGGCTGACGCGGGGGCGGCTGGCATGGCTGGAATTCGTGCGGACCCTCGCGCTGGCCGTCCTGATCTGGGTGCTGGCGCTGCCCATGGGGCTGGCGCTGGCCTGGGTGCTGCTGACGGTCATCAATGTGGAAGCGTTCGGCTGGCGTCTGCCGATGCGGATGTTCCCGTCCGACTGGGCGCGGCTGGGCGCTCTGTCGCTTCTGGCCGCGGCGGTGGCGGCCGCCTTGCCGGTGCGCCGGCTGGCGCGGATCGCGCCCACGGATCTTTTGAAGGTGTTCGCGCATGAACGTTAAGGCTGTGGCGCTGATCCTGCTGGCGGGGCCCGCCTTCGGGCAGGGGTTTGCAGGCCTCGGCACCGATGTGCAGGGGTTTGCCACGCCAGAGCGGGGGGCCTTCCAGTTTCCCGCCGATCTTGGTGCACATCCCGCCTTCCGGATCGAGTGGTGGTACGTGACCGCCAACCTGACCGCCGCCGACGGCACCGCATACGGCGCGCAGTGGACGCTGTTCCGCAGCGCCCTTGCCCCGTTCGAGGCCGAAGGCTGGGCCAGCCCACAGATCTGGCTGGCCCATGCCGCCCTGACCAGCGAAAGCCGCCATCTGGCCGCAGAAAGACGCGCGCGGGGCGGCATCGGTCAGGCAGGGGTCACGGCGGCCCCCTTCCTTGCTTGGATCGACGACTGGCAATTGTCGGACCGGATGACCGCCGAAGGCGACGGCTTTGCCTTTGGCCTGTCTTTGACGGCCAACGGCCCCCTCGTCCCGCAGGGGGAGGGCGGATATTCCGTGAAATCGGCGGCGGGTCAGGCCAGCCGTTACTATTCCCAGCCCTTCTATGCGGCGCAGGGGGAGGTGGTGCTGGACGGGCAACGCGTTCCGGTGACGGGAACGGCGTGGATGGACCGCGAATGGTCGTCCCAGCCGCTGGCGGAGGATCAGTCCGGATGGGACTGGTTCAGCCTGTCCTTCGACGACGGGGCGCGGCTGATGGGCTTTCGCCTGCGCGGGGCGGAGGATTTCGTCAGCGCCACCTGGATCAACCCCGACGGGCGTCCCGAACCCCAGCCCCCCGGCGCGCTGCGCCTGACGCCTCTCCGCATGGCTAAGGTCGCGGAGCGGGAGGTTCCGGTGGAGTGGCGTCTGGAACTGCCGGCAAAGGGTCTGGACATCACCACGCGCGCGCTGAACGACCAGTCGTGGAACGCCCTGTCGGTGCCGTACTGGGAGGGGCCGATCCGGGCCACCGGCACCCATCCGGGGCGAGGCTATCTGGAGATGACGGGCTACGCCGAGGAGTGAAGCCCGGCCTCAGCGCGACAGCGCCGTTCTGTCCGGACCGATGGGCACGATCCCGGTCGGATTGATCTGCCGGTGGCTTTGGTAATAGTGCCGCTTGATGTGGTCGAGGTTCACCGTTCCGGCCACGCCCGGCAGCGCGTGGAACGCCTGCACGAAGCGCGAAAGGTTCGGATAATCCACGATCCGGCGCAGGTTGCACTTGAAGTGGCCGTGATAGACCGGATCAAAGCGGAGCAGCGTCGTGAACAGGCGGATGTCGGCCTCGGTCACCTGACCGCCGGCCAGCCAGTCGCGGCCCTCCAGCCGGTCTTCCAGCCAGTCCAGCGTGGCGAAGACGTCCGTGACGGCGTCCTCATAGGCCTCTTGCGTGGTGGCGAAGCCGGCACGGTAGACGCCGTTGTTCAGCGTGGGATAGATGCGGTCGTTCAGGGCGTTGATCCCGGCCCGGAGGGCAGGGGGATAGTAATCGCCGTCGCGCGCGCCCACCCCGTCGAAGGCGCTGTTGAACATCCGCAGGATCTCCGAGGACTCGTTCGACACGATGGTGCCGCGCACCTTGTCCCACAGGACCGGCACCGTGACCTTGCCGGTATAGCCCGGATCGGCGGCCGTGTAGATCTGGTGCAGGAACTCCGCCCCCAGAAGCGGATCGCCGGTGACGCCGGGGCCGGGCGCGAAGGTCCAGCCCTGATCGCCCATCAGCCAGTGGGTGATGGACAGGCCGATCATCCCTTCCAGCCCCTTCAGGGTTCGCAGGATCGTGGTCCGGTGCGCCCAGGGACAGGCAAGGCTGACATACAGATGGTAGCGCCCCGGTTCGGCTGCAAATCCGCCCGTCCCGCTGGGTCCGGGGGCGCCGTCCGGGGTGATCCAGTTGCGAAAGCGGCTGTCGACACGCTGGAACGCCCCGCCTTTCGCTTTCGGGATGACGGGCGCGGTCTGCCATGTTCCGTCCACAAGCTGGCCCAAGGCGATCTCCTTTGCAATGCTGATCCCGTGATGATCTAGGTGCCGTGGATCTGCGGGCGATGGTCAGCGGGCCGTTCTTATCCGCGGCCAAGCTTGCAGGGCCTGGGCGCGACGATTGTCAGCTTCCTTCTTTGCAGGAAGCGGTTATCAAGCTCACTGGCCAAGTGCATCGCCTTTGAAGACCTCGGCGATCCGGGTAACAGCGGGCAGTTGTGCGAGGATGGCGTTCGCGATCAACGCTCCCCCCGCGAGGGAAAGGTGATCGTCGTCATAGTAGTAGATGTTGCCGTTCCGGGCGTTCGTGCAGCGGATGTCGTCGCAGAGCAGATCAGCCGGACGCACGTGGAACAGGTTCGGGTCCGCAATGGCGTCCAGTATGTCGTTTCCAGGCTTGGCCCGTTGGTCATAAGCGCTGCGGTCGGTAAACACGTCTGGCGTCTGCTCGCCGAGGTGGAAGGCGCGTTTGGCGGCCACTTCTGGCACGTTCCAACCCGCCTCCGGGACCGCATGAACAACGATGACGGGCGTTCCGAGCGCCAGCAGATCCGACATTCCCCGGCGCAGGGCTGCGGCGGCGAAGGTCGCCTGGGTCGGGGAACCGGCCAGTCCAAGAGTCTTGGCATCATAAACCGGGGTCGTGCCACCCACGGTCCAATCCGGATCCTGCCCGCCTTGGCCGTTGTCGAAAATGCCGGTGGCAAAATCAGGCTGGTGGCGCATCCCCGCGATGACGAGATCGAATTTTTCCTGTTTCAGATACTCCAGCACGGCGTCGTAAATGGCCGCACAGTTACGAACACCCTTTCGGACCCCCGGGATCGGCCCGCAGGCACCGGCCGTCACTTGGGTCACCTGCCATCCCTTCGCCTCCAGCGCCTCGCGCAATGGAGATGCGAAGACGTCGGCGTGGCTGTCCCCGATGATGATGGAGCGGGGTCCACCGAGATTGACGGTCGATGTGCAGACAGGATCCGGAGGAAGACGAATCTTGTCTGTGTTTATTATGTTCTGGAGACACACATCGCGCAAAGGGTTGTAGTCATCCTTTGCTGCCAGGTAGCGCATGGCGGCTTCCGGCGTGCGCCATGGTGCGCCATTGATCGCATGCAACGTGCCGCCAATGCCGATGGTGGCGACGATGGCCAGGGTGGACGCTCCCAGCAGGGGGGCGCGGCGGGGCAGCAGGCGGGGCGGGCGGCCTTGGTGGCGGCGGAAGGGCTCCTCCACGAACTTCCACGTCAGCGCGGCCAGGATCAGGCTGAGAACCGCGAGCGACAGCATCAGGACCAGCGTGGGATCGGTGATGCTGCGCAGGCGCGCGAAGGCGAACAGGGGCTGATGCCATAGATACGCGCTGTAGCTGATCAGCCCGATGGCCACCAGCGGCCGGAGGCTGAGGACGCGGGCCACGGCCGTGCCCTGCCGGGCGAAGACGAGCACGAGCGTGGTGCCCGCGACCGGCAGCAGCGTCCAGAGGGAGGGATGCGGTGTGCGGGCGTCGAAGGCGGCGAACGCCACCAGCAGGCAGGCCGCGCCGGCCAGCGCCAGCGCCTGCGAGGGCGCGGGCCGGCGCCACAGCGTCCAGAAGGCGCCAAGGGCGCCGCACATCAGCTCCCACGCGCGGGTGGGCAGCAGGTAGAACGCAAAGTCCGGGTGGGTGCGGGACAGGACCTGCGTCAGCCCCAGGCTGACCACGGCGATGGCCAGCACCATGCCGAACACCGCCTTGCGGCCCAGGCGCCAGGCCAGCGCCAGCAGGACGGGGAACAGGATGTAATACTGCTCCTCGATCGCCAGCGACCAGGTGTGCAGCAGCGGCTTGAGGTCGACCCCGACGCTGAAGTAGCCGGTTTCCTTCCAGAACAGGATGTTGGAGGCGAACAGGGCGGTGGCGATGACGCTTTGGCCGAAATCGCGCAGCTGCGTGGGGAACATCCACATCCAGGCAAAGGGCAGGCAGGCGAGGATCACGGTGAACAGGGCGGGCAGGATCCGGCGCGCGCGCCGTTCGTAGAAGGTCAGGAGGGAGTGGCGCCCCGCCTCCATGTCCTGCACGAGAATGGTGGTGATCAGAAAGCCCGAGATGACAAAGAAGATGTCCACCCCGATGAAGCCCCCGTCAAGGCCGGGAACACCGGCATGGAACAGGATGACCGGCAGAACGGCAATGGTGCGCAGGCCGTCGATCTCGGGACGATACTTCATGCGGCTCAACTCTTGCAAAAACTGATCAGGGAGCGACCCTTACAGCAAGCGGCCGCCGCACATCCCTAACCGATCAAGGCAAAAGTTCTCTCTAAGATTGAGTTAACGCCGGAACGATCATCTTAAACCTTTATTCGAATGCGAGCTTGGGCAAGATGTCGTTACGGATGCGTGCCATGCTGACGGCCTTCGCGAGGACTGGTACTGGCTTGATCGAGGCGATCTCCGCCGAGATCGTCAAGGTCAGAAAATCCGGAAACTGCGCGACCGTCATGACGATCCCCGGCGCCGATACGATGCTGCCGCCCGAAGGCCGCACGACGAGGTCGCCATTGCTTTAGCCGACAGGTTGGCCCGGACCGCGTGGACCCCCTGCAACGCGGCACCCGATCCGACGCTCCGCATGACAGAGATATGGGCGCAGGAGCGGTCCGGTCACGCCCCCAAGTCTCAGCGAGTTGGCGAAGAGAGAGAACAGCATGGGCCAGGGAACATGCGCCCCGAAAGTCTGATGGACAAAAGGTTGTCATCGATCTTGCTGCTGATAAGACCACATCATCTTGGTATGGCCATACCGTGAGCCGAGCAGAACGGCGGGTCTGCAAGCCGCTTTGCAACCTTGGGGCATGCGTCAGGCAGACACGGTCTGCTGAAGGCGAAGCGCTTTTCCGTGGGGCGGGGATCGTATATATCACGTCTACCTTCTGTGGAGCCCGCATGAGCCGAGACGTGCCGAACGAGTTGAAGACCTTCTTGCTGAATTCGCAGGTTGCGCTTGCACTTGCATCGCCAGACGGGGACTGCCCGCTGTTGCTCGTCAACGACAAGTTCAGTGCCCTGACCGGGTTCGGCGCGGAGGAGGTGATCGGCCGCAACTGCCGCTTCCTTCAGCGGGATGCCGGCAACACGGTCGCGAAGGCGCGGATCCACACGTTCTTCGACACGCCGGAGCAGCCTTCCGTTCGCATCGATCTTGTGAACTTCCGCAAGGACGGGACGCCGTTCATCAATCTTCTCTACATGTCGAAGCTTCGCAACCGGGACAACAGCGTCCGCTACATCTTCGCCTCGCAGTTCGACATCAGCCGCGCACGTCCCGATCGGCTGGCGGCGTATGAGGCTCAGTTGGGCGGCACCTTGGCGGCGCTGCGGCCGGTGCTTTCGGAAACGGGCGCCATTCTGGATGGATCGCTCGTGACCGTGGCCAACAGCGCGACGATGATCGCGCAGGCCAAGATGCTTCTGGCCTCTTTGGAAGAAAGCCCGCCTTGTGGCTGACCAGATATCGATGTCCGTTCGCGATCCCGACGCCGCCCCGATCCCCGCCGTGATCGGCATCGGCGCGTCTGCCGGAGGGCTGGAGGCGCTGCGGGAAATGCTGGCTGCGGTGAAGGTGCCGTCGCAGGCGTGCTTTGTCGTGGTTCAGCATCTTGATCCCACGCATGAAAGCATGCTGGCCCAGCTTCTGGACCGGTGCACGGATCTTGACGTCCAGCAGGCCGAAGGCGGGGAGAAGGTGGAAGCCGACAAGGTGTTCATCATTCCGCCGGGACGGGGCCTTGCCATCCGGGGTGGGCTGCTGGAACTGACCGATTTCGCGCAGCCGCGGGGCATGCGGCGGCCCATCGACGACTTCTTCATCTCCCTCGCCGCGGACCGGCAGGCGCAGGCCGCTTGCGTCATTCTTTCCGGGACGGGCGCGGACGGGACCATGGGACTGCGCGCCATCAAGGAGAATGGGGGCATCTGCGTCGTCCAGACGCCGGAAACCGCCAAGTATGACGGGATGCCCTTGTCTGCCGTCGGCACGGGGCTGGTCGATTTCGTGCGCGACCCGGGCGAGATCGCCGAATGTATCCGCAGCTTCTACGCCCGTCGTGGCGGCGAGGATGCGGAACAGGCCGAGGTTGTGGCGGACCATGTGGACGAGTTGTGTCGGACGCTGCGAACCGTCATCGGACACGACTTTTCGGGCTACAAGCGCAGCACGCTGATCCGCCGGATCGAGCGGCGGATGCATGTTCTGGGTCTGGAAACGGGGCGGGCCTATCTTGCACGGGTCAAGAAGGACCGGAACGAATGCGACGCGCTGTTCCGCGACCTGCTGATCAACGTGACCCGCTTCTTCCGGGATCCCGAAGCGTTCGAGGTGTTGCGACGCCACGCATTGGAGCCTCTTCTGGACGCCCGCGCCCCGGACGGGGAGTTGCGGGTCTGGGTGGCGGGATGTTCCAGCGGCGAGGAGGCCTATTCCATTGCCATGTTGCTGGCCGACATGATGCGCCAGCGGGGGGAGCCGTTCGCGGTGCAGATCTTCGCCACCGACATCGACGACCAGATGCTCCAGATCGCTCGGGACGGGCAATATCCCTTGTCCTCCATCATCAACATTCCGCCGGACCTGCGGGAACGCTACACGACGCCGCACACCGACCATTTCACGATCAATGCCGAGATCCGGGACGCGATCCGGTTTTCCCACCACAGCCTGGTGAAGGACCCGCCGTTTTCACGGGTCGATCTGGTGTCCTGCCGCAACCTCCTCATCTATTTCGACGACAAGTTGCAGCAGGCGGTCCTGCCATTGTTCCATTACGCGATCCGGCCGGACGGCTTCCTGTTCCTTGGCCCGTCGGAAAGCATCGGCCGGTTCGAGCATCTGTTCCCCGCCATCGACCAGCCGTCGCGGCTGTTCCAGCGCTCCCCGGGGGCGCCGACCTATCCGATCGATCTTCCGGGGAACTACCGGGGGGCCAGGACGCAGGGCACGTCGCCCCAGGACACCACCGACCGGCGCGGGACCTTCCACGAAGATGTCGCGCGCCGTCGTCTTCTGGAACGTTACGCGCCCGCCAGCATGGTGCTGGACCAGGATGCGGGCATTCTGGCAGCCTATGGGCGTCTGGGACCGTTCTTCGATTTTCCCGTCACCCGAACCGGCGGATCCAGCGCGATCACCCTGGCGCGTCCCGGACTGCGCAAGATCATCGGGCCGCTTCTGCGGCAAGCACGGGACGGCAAGCGCCGGTCGGTCGCCCGGGATGTGGAGGTTGCGACGGAGTTCGGAACCCAGCCGGTCAATGTCATCTGCGATCCACTGCCGGACGGAACGACGCTTCTTGTCATCAACGCCGCCGGGGCCTTCCTGCCGGATCGCAGCCACGATCTGAACGAGCTTCAGCATTCCGATGACAATCTTGACGCGCTGGAGGAAGAACTGCGCCTGACGAGGCACCGGCTGCGATCGGCGGTCGAGGAACTCGAGACGGCGAACGAGGAACTGAAAAGCTCCAACGAGGAAATGATGTCGATGAACGAGGAGCTTCAATCGACGAACGAGGAACTTGCCACCGTCAACGACGAGTTGAAGACCAAGGTCGATCAGCTGACGGTTGCGAACTCCGACCTGCGGAACTTCTTCGCATCGACCGATCTGGCCGTGGTGGTTCTGGACGGCAACCTGAACATCCGCAGCTATACCGAAGCGGCGCGGTCGATCTTCCCGCTTCAGCCTGCGGATCAGGGCCGGCCACTGGCAGACGTGTCGCACCGCCTGTCCGATGATGGCTTCCTTGAGGATGCGCGCGCGATCACCGAAGGGGCGGCGGGGAGGCTTCGGCGGGTCCAGAACCGGTTGGTCGCCCAAACCTTCTCGCTCCGCACGATGCCCTACCGGTTGCAGAACGGGACCATGGACGGGGTGACGCTGGTCTTCACCGATATTTCCGAAACGCAGGACCTTGAGCGCCACCTTGCGGAAGCACGCGACTGGCGCGATCTGGCCGTGAAAGCGGCCGGCATCGGCGTATGGGAGTATCTGGACGATGGAAAGCGGTTCATCTTCGACGAGGCGGCGCAGGACCTGCTGACCGCGCCGGCCGAAGCCCATATCGATGACGTTCTTGATCGCGTGGTGCTGACGGAAGACCATGCCGTGGTTCGCGAACTTCTGGAGGACTCTGCCGCCACCGGGCGCGATCTGGAGATCAATTTCCGCATCCACGGACCCGAGGATACCGTCCGGTGGGTAAAGGCGCTGGGACGAAGCATCCCCGGCAGTGATCCGGTGCGTCTTGTCGGGGTGTCCGTGGACATGACGGCCGAACATGCCCTGGCGGACACCCGCGACCTGTTGGTCCGGGAAATGAACCACCGGGTCAAGAACCTGTTCGCCATCATCGGCAGCATGATCATGGGCGCCTCCAAGTCCCAGTCCGACGTTCGGGAATTCGCGCTTTCCATCCGGGAACGGATCTCGGCGCTGGGCCGGGCCCATTCGCTGGCGATGCCCAATCAAACAGGGAAGGCCATCGATCTTGCGGCTGTCGTGAGGGCCACGATCGAGCCCTACAAGGATCACGCCGCCATACGGATCGAGGGACCGCCGGTCAGGGTTCAGCCGGGATGTTTGTCGCCTTTGTCCCTGATGCTTCATGAATGGGCCACGAATGCAGCAAAATACGGGGCATTCCGGACATCCGAGGGCCAGTTGGATGTCAGCTGGAGCCACAAGGACGACGGCATTCAGTTCCTTTGGCAAGAAACCTTCGAAGCGACGGGTCTTGGGACTGGCAAAGCGGGTTTCGGAACCCGGCTGGTGGAAATGTCCGTTTTGCAACTTGGTGGCCACTGCGAACAGACTATTTCCAAAGAAAGTGTCAGGCGGGTTCTGGATCTGCCAAGTGAAGTGTTTGGAAATTATGACTAAGTCGGTGTTCCTCGTGGAAGATGAACTTCTTGTCGCGATGGAGATTCAGGATCTGATCGAAGAGGCGGGTCTGACCGCCGACGGGCCTTATCCGACCATAGAGAAAGCAGGGAAGGCGTTGCAGGAGGCCAATCCTGCCTGCGCCATTCTGGACGTACGCTTGCGGGACGGGGAGGTCTTTCCCGTCGCGGACGTCCTCCGGGACAGCGGCGTGCCGCTGATTTTCCACTCAGGGCATGCCGTCGCTGAGGACATCCTGAAACGATATCCGACCGCCACCTTCTGCGAAAAACCCTGCACGCCGAGCCAGATCCTGCGGGCCGTGGCGTCGCTTATGGGCCGTGACACCAAAGTTGCCTGACGGCGCAGCATAAAGGTCCTGACAAGGACATGTCCGGACAGCTGGATCGGGGCCGTGAGGCTTCTGCTGCGATTTGCGCCACGCCAAGGAACATTGTCGAGTAAAAGGGGATCACCTAGACCCTTGACTCCGGCTCTTGCATCGGTCGCGAACAACGGCTCGCTCACGCATGCTTCCGAAGCTCTCAGGGTGCAGGTTGATGCAGACGTGCTGGTCGGTCCTTTTCAGGCACATTCAGGTCGCAAGGTTGTGGCAGGGCGATGCGTGCAGGCCGCAGAAGTCGGGCCTTAGCAGGAAGCCTTTGGCACGTTACAGCAAGTGAAAGATGGCTTGTGAGGCCATTTCCGCAGCGTCGTGAAATGGACGTTCGTATCATGATGAGTTGTCACGTGCAGTAGCTTGCGAGCGGACAAGCAATGGGGCGGTACGATGGCGGGTTAGCGCCGCTCGTCCTGATCTCTAACCTAACCTGGGGAATTGGCGGAGAGACAGGGATTCGAACCCTGGGTCGGCTCACACCGACAACGGTTTTCGAGACCGCCGCATTCGACCACTCTGCCACCTCTCCGCATCAGGGGTCGTCGTGCGGGATCGTGTAGCTGCGAAGCGGGCCGGGTGCAAGGCCCATCGTGGAGATTTTTCGCGCGGGCTTGCGGTGTTGCGCCGTCCACCGCGCGGTGGGGTTCGGCCGCCTTAACGTCCTTCCTGCAAGTTCGACCCGTGCAAGACCGGGGGTCGGGATGGACGGATGTGGCGGCGTGCTGTGCACGATCGGAATCGAAGGGGAGCGGACGCTTCTTGCGGGCGCCTTGGGCGGGGCCACGCGCTGGATCGCCTCGGACCGGCGGGGATGGCAGGCGGCGATGCTGGCCATCGCGGGCGGGGCGCTGGCGGGGCATTACGTCTGGCCGATGATCCTCTGGCTGCTGGGCATGGAAGAACGTCCCCAGACCATCGCCATGGCCGCCTATGTGGCCGGCACGCTCGGCATCTCGGGCGTGAGGGCGCTGTCGGCGATCGTGGACGCCCGGGCGCGGAGGATGCGCGATGCGTGACCCGCTGCTTCGTCTGATCCGTGAGGAAGGCCGCACCTGGACCCTTGCCTTTGTCATCACCATCATCCTGTGGGGAAACAGCCTGTGACATACTGCTTCAAGGGCCGCGCCGAGCGGCTGACCGATTACGCCCTGTCCGAGATCAGCGCCCTGATCGGTGTGGGCGAGGAGGAGCTCTCCGCCGTGATGAAGGTGGAGGCGGCGCAGGGCGGCTTCGACCCGCAGGGCCGTCCGCGCATGATCTTCGAACCCCACATCTTCTGGCGCGAGTTGCCGTCCGCCAAACGGAAGGGCGCGGAGCGGGCGGGTCTGGCGCACCCGGTCTGGGGCATGAAGGCGCGCCCGGGTGACAGCTACGGAACCCTGGCACTGGCGATGATGCTGGATCCCGTGGCCGCCTTGCGCTCCGCCGCCTGGGGGATGGGACGGATCATTGGCTGCCACCACAAGGCGGCGGGGTATGACACGGTGCAGGCCATGGTCGCGGCCTTCATGGATCAAGAAGCCGCGCAGCTGGAAGGGATGGTCCGCTTCATCCAATCCGAAGGTCTGGACGACGATCTGCGCCGGCACGACTGGTCGGCCTTCGCGCGCGGCTACAATGGCGCGGGATACGCCGCGCAGGGCTTCCACACGAAGCTGGCGGCGGCCTATGCCGAGGCGGTAGCCGCCTGAGGCCCGTTACGGCAGGACGTGCAGCCAGCCCCAGATGGAGAAGAGCGACAGCGCCGTCGCGACCAGCACGCTGGTGGCGCTGACGCGCTTGGCCACGCCATACAGGTTGGCGAACAGGAACGCGTTCATGCCCGGTGCCATCGACGCCGTCACCACGACGGACCGCAGCTGATCGACGCCCAGCCCGACCGCGCGGCCGATGCCGTAGCCGATCAGCGGGTGCATGATCAGCGACAGGACGCAGATCATGGCCACCAGCTTCACGTCCCCCTCCGGGCGATAGCGGCAGAGCACTCCGCCAAGGCCGAACAGGGCCGCCGGAAGCGCCGCGCGCATCATCATCTGCAACCCGCCTTCCAGCACGCCCGGAAGGGAAAGGCCTGTCGCGTTCCAGGCAAAGCCCAGCAGGATGCCGATGACCAGGGGCTGCCGGATCAGCGATTGCAGGATCTGCCGGATCAGCTGCGCTTTCCGGATGCCGGTGCCGCGGGCGCGCACGATCTCCATCGTGGCGATGCCGGCGCCGTACAGGATCGGCGAATGCAACGCGATGATGGTGAAGTTCCCGGCCAGCGCGTCGGACCCGTAGGCACGTTCCATGATCGGGATGCCCAGCAGGAGGGAGTTCGAGAACAGGCAGCAGAAGCCGATGGCCACCGAATCCTCGGGCGGGCGCCCGAACAGGAAACACGCGGCCAGCCCGCCGATGATGAAGCAGGCGAAGGCCCCGGCATAGAAGGCGAGGAAGATCCCCGGTTCAAAACTGCCGGCGATGTCGATCGTCGCCATGTTGTAGAACAGAAGGCAGGGAAGCGCGAAGTTCTGGGCGAAACGGGTGACCCCGTCGATCGCCGAATCCACGATCAGCCCCGATCGCCGGGCCCAGTATCCGAAGCCGATGACGAGAAAGACCGGCAGGATGACGTTCAGGAGGGCGTTCACAAGTCGATCCTCATTCCGTCATAAGCGGGGATGATGCCGTCCGGCAGATCCCGGCACAGCGTGTCGTAATCCATGTCGATGTGCATGTTGGTCAGGATCGAACGCGCCGGGGCAACGCGGGCGATCCATTCCAGCGTCAGCGCCAGATGCGCGTGCGAGGGATGGGGTTTCGGGCGCAGCGCGTCGACGATGAACAGGTCCAGCCCGTCCAGAACGGGCCAGCTTTCGTCTGGAAGCGCCACGGCGTCGGGCAGATAGGCTGCGTCACCGATCCGGAAGCCCAGCGCGTCGATGTTGCCGTGATGCGCGGTGAAGGGCCGGAAGGGGATCAGGCCGCCCGGCCCCGGCACCTCGAACGCGCCGGTGATGGAATGCAGGTCGCAGATCGGCGGATAGGAGGAGCCTGCGGGCTGCACGAAGGCATAGGCGAAGCGGGACAGCAGCGCTTCTTGCGTGGCGGCGTCGGCCCAGACGGGCAGGCGGCTGCCGGTGTTGAAGGCGATCTGGCGCAGGTCGTCGATGCCGTGGACGTGGTCCGCGTGCGGGTGGGTGTAGACGACGGCGTCCAGTTCGCCGATACCTGCGTCAAGAAGCTGGTCGCGCATGTCGGGCGTGGTGTCGATCAGCGCGCGGGTCACGCCCGCATCGCCGAACCGTTCCACCAGCAGCGAACAGCGGCGGCGGCGGTTCTTCGGGTTCGTGGGATCGCAGGCCCCCCAATGTCCGCCCAGACGCGGCACCCCCCCCGACGACCCGCAGCCGAGGATGGTGAGCCGGATCATGCGGCGGCCTTCGAAAACAGGCGGTCGAAATTGGCGGTGGTGGCGGCGGCGAAATCGTCCAGCGTCATCCCGAACACCTCGGCCCCCACCTTGGCCGTGTGGGCGGTGTAGGCCGGTTCGTTGCGGCGGCCGCGATGGGGCGGCGGGGCCAGATAGGGGCTGTCGGTTTCCAGAAGGATCCGGTCCAGCGGCGCGGTGGCAAAGATGTCGCGCAGCGCGCCCGATTTCGGAAAGGCCGCGATCCCCGACATGGACAGGTAGAACCCCAGATCCAGCATCGCCCGCCCCAGTCCGGCCGAGGAGGAGAAGCAGTGCATCACGCAGCTGAACGCGCCCGCGCGGTGTTCTTCGGTCAGGATGCGGGCCATGTCGTCATCGGCGTCGCGGGCGTGGATGATCAGGGGCAGGCCGGTCCGGCGCGCCGCTTCCACATGCACGCGCAGGCTTTCCTGCTGCACCGACGCCGATTCGGCGCTGTAGTGGTAATCAAGGCCGGTTTCCCCGATCCCCACGAATTTCGGATGCGCCGCCAGCGCCACCAGCTGGTCCACCGTGGCTATCGGCTCTTCCGCCGCGCTCATCGGGTGGGTGCCGGCGGCGTAGAACACGCCCTCATGCGCCTCGGCGATGGCGCGGACGGCGGGTTCGTTGCGCAGACGGGTGCAGATCGTGACCATGCGCGTGACACCGGCGGCGCGAGCGCGGGCGATCACCTCGTCCCGTTCTTCGGCAAAGTCGGGGAAGTCCAGGTGGCAGTGGCTGTCAACGATCATGCACATGTCCGGGCGAGCGTGGCCGCCGTCTCGTCAATTTTCAGAACCATATCCATGAGAAGGGCGGCAGGGTCAAGGTTGACCGCCTTTCCCTGACGCGCCCGGTGCCCCAGCGTCTGCTGCAATTCGGCCCAGGCCAGTGCGGCGCGGGGGGTGGGGGACAGCCGTTCGATCACGTCGGATTCGCCTTTGGCGGCCTCGGGCGGGAGCGTGCCGAGCGTGCCGGCCCGCGCCATCCGCGCCAGAAGCCGGTCGATCAGGCCGACGATCAGGTCGAACCGCGCCTCGTTCCCGCGGCCCGCGCCGGCCTCGGCCAGCGCCAGCGCGCGGCCACGGTCCAGACGGGGCAGGGTGCCCAGCAGGTCCACCAGCTGCCGGTACAGCATCAGCCCGTCCAGGTTCAGCAGCCGCACGGCTTCGCCCACTGATCCGCCGCCCAGTTCGGCCAGCGCCACGGGATCCTCCACCGCCGCGCCTGCCTGCACCAGCGCGTCCTGCATCGCCGCCGGTGCCAGCGCGGACAGGCGCAGTTCGCGGCAGCGCGACCGGATCGTGGGCAAGAGGCGCGAAGGCTGGTGGCTGACAAGGATCAGCGTCACATCGGCGGGCGGTTCCTCCAGCAGCTTCAGAAGGGCGTTGGCGCCCGCCGGGGCCAGTTCGTCCGCCGCGTCCACGATCGCGACGCGCCGCCCGCCATCCGCCGCCGACAGGGTGAAGAAGCTTTTCATCTTCCGCACCTCGTCCACGCGGATGTCGGCGGACAGGGCCGATCCGGTGGCGTTCGCGCCCCGGCGCAACAGGAACAGGCGCGGTTCGGACAGGGCGGCGATGCGGCGGGCCACGGGATGATCCGGCTCCACCTCCAACGAGTCGGGGGCGAACATCCCCCCTTCCTGCGCCAGAAGGAAGCGGGCCATCCGCCAGGCCAGCGTCGCCTTGCCCACGCCGCGCGGGCCGGTGATCAGCCAGCCGTGATGCAGGCGGCCGGTGTTGAAGGCGTCCAGGAAGGCGGCCTCGGCCCGGTCATGGCCGAACAGGGTGCGGGTGTCGCGCGGGTGCGGCGCGCCGTCGACGCGGTCGGGTTCGGGAAGCGTCACCTCGGCCATCAGGCGCCCGCCAGATGGTCCAGCGTCGCGGCCAGCACGTCGGCGGCCACGGCGTCCGCGTCCTGCGCGCCGTCGATGATGCGGAAGCGGGGGGCGGCGGCCAGCGACAAAAACCCGTCCCGCATCTGGCGTTGCAGGGACAAGCCCATATCTTCAAACCGCTGTTCGCCGCCACGGCCGCGGGCGCGGGACAGGCCCAGGTCGGGGTCGATGTCGATCAGCAGGGTCAGGTCCGGGTCCAGCCCGATCATCGTGTCGTGCAGCAGGTCCGCCTGCGCGGCAAGGCCCCCGCGCAACCCCTGATACATGCGCGTGCTGTCCACGAACCGGTCCGAGATGACGATGCCCCCCCGCCCCAGCGCCGGGAGGATCGTCTTTTCCAGATGGTCGCGGCGGGCGGCGGTGAACAGCAGAAGTTCGGTCGTGGCGGACCAGCGGTCGGGGTCGCCCTGAAGCAGAAGGCGGCGGATCTCCTCCGCCCCCTCGCTGCCGCCGGGTTCGCGCGTCAGGGTCACGTCATGGCCGCGCGCGCGCAGGGCGTCCGCCAGCGCGCGGGCCTGCGTGGACTTGCCCGACCCGTCAATCCCCTCGAAGCTGAGAAAGCGACCGCCTGCGGTCACTGGGCGGGCTGCTTGGCCGGGGCGGCCGCGTCGGCGGCCAGGAACCGGTCGGCCAGAACGCGGGCCGCCGTCATCAGCCGGGTGCCGAAGCCGCCCGGCGCCACGGCGCCTTCGGCCACCAGCGGAACCGTCTGTTCGCCCATGCCCGGAATGGTCACGCGCAGCGATCCCAGTTCCTGCCCCTGCGCCACGGGCGCGTCGACGGGGCCGGAATACACGATCTCGGCCGCGATCTGGTCCTGGAACTGCACGGGCACCAACAGCTTCACATCCTCGGCCGCCACAAGGCCCACATCCTGCGCCTGTCCCATCCACACCTCGGCCGTGCCCAGCCGTTCGCCCGCCTTCACCACCGTCTTCTGGGTGAACTGCCGGAACGCGAAGTTGGAGATGGCTTCCGCCTCGGTCGCGCGGTCGGCGTTGCTTTGCAGGCCGTTGATCACGAAGACGATCCGGCGGCCGTCCTGATCGGACTTCGCCGAACCGACAAGGCCGTAGCCCGACTGCTCGGTGTGGCCGGTCTTCAGCCCGTCGGCGTGCCAGTCGCCGGCCTGGATCTCCAGCAGCGGGTTGCGGTTGGCCGAGTTCGCGGGAACGCGGTTCATGTAGACGAAGGACTGGACCGAGAAGTTCTGGTACAGCTCGGGGAACTCCTCGATCAGGCGGACGGCCAGCGCGCCCAGATCGTGCATCGACATCAGGTGTTCCGGATCCGGCCAGCCCGAGGAGTTGACGAAGTGGGAATCGTTCAGGCCCAGCTGCTTGGCCCGGTCGTTCATCATCTTGGCGAAGTTTTCCTCGGTCCCGCCAAGGCCTTCGGCCACCACCACGCAGGCGTCGTTGCCCGAGTTCACGATGATGCCGTGGATCAGCTCCTCGACCGTGGGGCGGTCGTCGGGTTTGACGAACATCTTCGACCCGCCCATGCGCCAGGCCTTTTCGGACACGGGGAAGGTGGTGTCCATGGTGACGCGGCCGTCATGCAGCGCTTCGAACAGCATGTTCAGCGTCATCAGCTTCGACATCGACGCGGGGTGTTCGGGCGTGTGGGCGTTCTTGTCCAGAAGCACCGTGTGCGTGGTCATGTCGTAGACCCAGGCAGAGGTCGCACGCGTCTCGAACGCATGGCCGAGGGCCGGCACGGTTGTCAGAAGGAGGGCAATCATCAGCCGTTTCATCGTGTCGGTCCCCATCATGGCGTTCTGCGCGGGCAGCATAAGGGGGCGGCGCGCCTGATGGAAGGGTGCCCACGACATCGTCAGGGGTTTCTTCCCCCGCCGTCAGCCGCTATGACACAGACGGTTTGACCAAGGACCGGAAAGGACCGCCAAATGGCCAATGTCGTCGTCGTCGGCGCCCAGTGGGGTGACGAAGGAAAAGGCAAGATCGTGGACTGGCTTTCGGAACGCGCCGATGTGATCGCGCGCTTCCAAGGCGGTCACAACGCCGGCCACACGCTGGTCATCGGCGAGAAGGTGTTCAAGCTCTCGCTCCTGCCTTCGGGCATCGTGCGCGGCGGCAAGCTGAGCGTGATCGGCAACGGCGTCGTCCTGGACCCCTGGCACCTGGTCACCGAGATCGAGAAGCTGCGCGGGCAGGGGGTGGAGATCAACCCCGAGAACCTGATGATCGCGGAAAACGCGCCGCTGATCCTGCCGCTGCACGGCGAGCTGGACCGGGCGCGCGAAGGCCAGGCGGCGGTCGCGAAGATCGGCACCACCGGCCGCGGCATCGGCCCGGCCTATGAGGACAAGGTCGGCCGTCGCGCGATCCGCGTCGCCGATCTGGCCGATGACGCCACGCTGGAACTGCGCGTCGACCGCCTGCTGGTGCATCACGACGCGCTGCGCCGCGGCCTTGGGATGGAGCCGATCGACCGCGCCGACCTGCTGGCCAAGCTGCGGGAGATCGCGCCGCAGGTCCTGCCCTATGCCGCCCCCGTCTGGAAGGTGCTGACCGACGCCCGCCGCGCCGGCAAGCGCATCCTGTTCGAAGGGGCGCAGGGCGCGCTTCTGGACATCGATTTCGGCACCTATCCCTATGTCACCTCCTCGAACGTGATCGCGGGGCAGGCGGCGACGGGGACGGGGCTTGGCCCGAACTCCATCGGCTTCGTGCTGGGCATCGTGAAGGCCTACACCACCCGCGTGGGCGAAGGCCCATTCCCCGCCGAATTGCATGACGAGGACGGCCAGCGTTTGGGCGAACGCGGGCACGAATTCGGCACCGTCACGGGCCGCAAGCGTCGCTGCGGCTGGTTCGACGCGGTTCTGGTGCGCCAGACCTGCGCCACCTCGGGCGTGTCGGGCATCGCGCTGACGAAGCTGGATGTGCTGGACGGGTTCAAGACGCTGAAGATTTGCGTGGGCTACGATCTGGACGGAAAACGTCTGGACCACCTGCCCATCGCCGCCGACCAGCAGGCCCGCTGCACCCCCATATACGAGGAGATGGACGGCTGGAGCGAATCGACCGCTGGCGCGCGGTCCTGGAACGACCTTCCGGCCGCCGCCATCAAGTATGTCCGCCGGATCGAGGAGCTGATCCAGTGCCCCGTCGCGCTGCTGTCGACGTCGCCCGAGCGGGACGACACGATCCTCGTCACCGATCCCTTCGCGGACTGAAGGGTCAGGGGCGGCCGTTCACCTCGCGCAGGAAGACCGAGCGCGAGGTGAGCGCGAAGCGTCCGCGGTCCTGCCGTTCGAGGATGGCGGCCGCGACCAGCGTCTCGAACCCTTCCACCATGTCTTCGTGGGTCAGCGAGGCGAGGCTGGCCACATGGCGCAGCACCTGTGGGCGGGTGAAGACCGGCCGCTGTTCCATGCGCAGCAGCCAGACGGCGGCGGCTTCGGCCAGTTCCGACGGCGTGTCGGCCCCCAGGCATTCGGCAAAGGCCGCAAACCCCGTGGACAGGGGCGCGGGTTCCGTTCGCAGGGCGGGGGATTCGGTTCTGGGACGATCCAGCCGTTCGGCGGCGCTGGCGGCCACGGCGGCGCGCAGGTGGCGGATGGCCGACTGGCGGCGCTGGTTCGCGGGTTCGCTCATCTGGGTGTCGGCTTCCCGGATCAACCGCTCTACCGAAGGGTCTTCGGCCGAAGGCGGGGTGGGTGGGGGCGTGTCCAGCCGCGGATGGGCCGGATGTTCGGCGCCGAACTGCCGGTCGGACGCGGCGACCGTGCGGAAATAATCCGCCACCTCCTGCATGAGGTTGAACGGATCCTCAAATCCCTCCAGAGTGCAGGAGAACGTCCCGTATGAGACGGTCATGATTTTCTTCGGTCCGTTCATGTGGCGCTCGTCCCTCGGGCCCGATCCGGGTCGGCGGGTTGGATGTCAGATCGTGGTCACTGCGGGAAGGGCGGCTCTTCCTCCGCCGTCTTTTCGTTACGGGCACTCACTCGCATGATGGCGCAGATTGTTCAATCATCACACGCGGTGACGTTGATCGCGGGTGGCCCAGTGACTCGGCGTGATCTGCGTCTGGCCCTGTCGCGGGCGCCCGTCCTCGTGGCCGCCGACGGGGGGGCCGACCGTGCGCTGGCCTTGGGAAAGGAACCGGGGGCGGTGATCGGTGATCTCGATTCCATTTCCGCCGCCGCGCGGGCCCGTCTGGCGGACCGGCTGCATCACGTGACGGAACAGGACAGCACGGATTTCGACAAGGCGCTGCGCAACATCGACGCGCCCTTCGTGCTGGCGGTGGGGGTGGCGGGGGCGCGGGTCGATCACGGATTCGCGGTGCTGAACGCGCTGGTGCGCCACCGTGGCCCGCCCTGCCTTCTGCTGGGGCCGGAGGACGTGATCTTTCACGCGCTGCACCCCCTAGACCTGCGGCTTTCGCCGGGGGATCGCGTGTCGCTGTTTCCGATGACGCGGGTGATCGGTCGGTCGCAGGGGCTGGTCTGGCCCATCGACGGGCTGGATTTCGCGCCGGACGGCCGGATCGGCACCTCCAACGCGGCCGAGGCGCGGCAGGTGCGGCTGGCCTTCGACGGGCCCGGAATGCTGGTGATGCTGCCGCGCCGGCGTCTGGACGCGGCGATCGCCGCCGTCAGCAGTTGGGAACGTTGACCGCCAACCCGCCGAGCGAGGTTTCCTTGTATTTCTCGTGCATGTCACGGCCCGTCTGGCGCATCGTTTCCACGCAGGCGTCCAGGCTGACCAGATGCTGCCCGTCGCCCCGCAGGGCCAGACTGGCCGCAGACACGGCCTTGATCGCGCCCAACCCGTTGCGTTCGATGCAGGGCACCTGAACCAGCCCCTTCACCGGATCGCAGGTCATGCCCAGATGATGCTCCAGCGCGATCTCGGCTGCGTTTTCCACCTGTGTGGGGCTGCCGCCCAGAACGGCGCAAAGGCCCGCCGCCGCCATGGCGCTGGCCGAGCCGACTTCGGCCTGACAGCCGCATTCCGCGCCCGAGATGGAGGCGTTGTGCTTGACCAGCCCACCGATGGCCGCCGCCGTCAGCAGGAAGTCGTCCAGCTTGGCGCGGCTGGCACCCGGCACATGGTCCAGCCAATAGCGGATCACGGCCGGCACCACGCCCGCGGCCCCATTCGTGGGCGCGGTGACGACCTGTCCGCCGGCCGCGTTCTCCTCGTTCACCGCCATGGCGTAAAGGGCGATCCAGTCGTTGATCGTGTGCGGGGCGACCATGTTCAGCCCGCGTTCGCGCAAAAGCTGGTCATGGATGTTCTGCGCCCGCCGACGCACGTTCAGCCCGCCCGGCAGGATGCCGTCACGCGCGATCCCCCGGTCGATGCAGTCGGTCATCACCTGCCACAGGCGGTCGATGCCGGCGGTCAGGTCCGCTTCGGAACGCAGGGCCCGTTCGTTGGCCCGTTTCATCTGCGCGATCGACAGGCCGGAGCGTGCGGCCATGGCCAGCATCTCGTCGCCATTGTGGAAGGCGTAGGGCACCCGCACTTCGGGCGTGGCGCTGCCATGGGCCAGTTCGTCCGCCGTCACCACGAATCCACCGCCGACGGAGTAGTAGGTTTCCTGCAGCAGCACATCGCCCTGCGCGTCGGTCGCGCGCAGGATCAGGCCGTTGGCATGGCCGGGCAAGGCGGGGCCGTAATCGAACAGCAGGTCCCGCTTCGGGTCGAAGGAAAGGTCCGGCAGCCCCGGCGGGCGGATGCGGCCGGTGCGGGTGATCTCGGTCAGCGTCTCCTCGGCCTTCGCCGCGTCGAAGGTGTCGGGAAGGAAACCGGCCAGACCCAGGATGGTGGCGCGGTCGGTGGCATGGCCGACGCCGGTAAAGGCCAGCGATCCGTGCAACGAGGCGCGCACCCCCACGGGCTGGAACGGGCTGCCGCGCAGCCGGTCCAGAAAGCGGCCCGCCGCCACCATCGGCCCCATCGTATGGGACGAGGAGGGGCCCACGCCGATCTTGAAGATGTCGAAAACGGACAGGAACATGGGAACCGACCTAGTCGGCGGCATCCTTCGTGGAACGGTCGGCGCGGCGGCGGACCAGAACGCCGCGCAGATCGTGCATCGCCATCAGCAGCCCTTCGGTGACCGCGTCGGCCTGCGCGTCGTCGGCGCGGCTTTGAAGCCACTGGGTGGTCAGGTTCATCTGCTCGATCATGCCCAGCGCTGCGTCGAACTCGCGCTGCGCCAGAACCTCGCGCCGGGCGGTGATCCAGGCGCGGATCTCCTCCACCTCGGCGGGTTCAAGCTTCCGGTCGCCCTGCGTCTTGAACTCGCCCTTGCCGATGTTCACCGTCGCGACATGCTCCAGATCCAGGCGACGCTGGCGGTTCTCCGTGTCCAGCCGGAACACGAAGGCGCCATTGTCGCGGATGCGGAAATAAAGGCCCGGAAGCTCTTTCATCGTCAGCTCAGCCCGCGGCAGAAACGCTGGATTCGGGTGCAGGCCTCGCGCAGCACCTCGTCCGCCGTGGCGTAGCTGACGCGGAAGTTCGGGGACAGGCCAAAGGCCGCGCCGAAGACGACCGCAACGCCTTCTTCTTCCAGCAGGGCGCTGGCGAAAACTTCATCATCGGTGATGACGGTGCCCTTGGGCGATGTCTTGCCGATGCAGCCCGCGATGTCGGGATAGACATAGAACGCGCCTTCCGGCGTCGGGCAGGTGATGCCGGGCGCCTCGCTCAGCATGGACACGACCAGATCGCGGCGGCGCTGGAACAGGGCCTTGTTCTCGGTCAGGAACTCCTGCGGGCCCGTCAGGCCTTCCAGTGCGGCGTACTGTGACACCGAGGAGGGGTTCGAGGTCGATTGCGACTGGATCGTGCCCATCGCCTTGATCAGCTCTACCGGACCGGCGGCATAGCCGATGCGCCAGCCGGTCATGGCATAGGCCTTGCTGACGCCGTTGCAGGTCAACGTGCGGTCGTAGAGGCCGGGTTCGACCTGCGCCGGGGTGAAGAATTCGAAATCGTCAAAGACGAGGTGTTCGTACATGTCGTCCGACATCACCCAGACATGCGGGTGCTTCATCAGCACGTCCGTCAGGGCCTTCAACTCTTCTTTCGTGTAGCCCGCACCCGTGGGGTTCGAGGGGGAGTTGAAGATGAACCATTTGGTCTTGGGCGTGATGGCGGCGTCCAGCGCTTCGGGCGACAGCTTGAAATTCGTCTCGATCCCGGCCACCACCGGCACGGGCGTGCCGCCGGCCAGAAGCACCATGTCGGGATAGCTGACCCAGTAGGGCGCGGGAATGATGACCTCGTCCCCCGGGTTCAGCGTGGCCACGAAGGCGTTGTACAGGATCTGCTTGCCGCCGGTGCCCACGGTCACCTGGTTCGGCTTGTAGGACAGGCCGTTCTCGCGCTGGAACTTGTCGCAGATGGCCTGCTTCAGTTCGGGGATGCCGTCGACGGCGGTGTATTTCGTCTTGCCTTCGTCGATGGCGCGCTTGGCCGCGTCCTTGATGTTCTGGGGCGTGTCGAAATCGGGTTCGCCCGCGCCCAGGCCGATCACGTCGCGCCCGGCCGCCTTCAACTCGCGGGCCTTGTTGGTCACCGCGATGGTGGGGGACGGTTTGACACGCGACAGGGTGTCGGACAGGAAGGCCATGACGTTCCTCGATTTGAAGTTTTTGCGTTCCCGTCTTAGGGTGCGCGTGGGGACCGATCAAGCGTTTCCACGATGACAGGGGGAGAGAATCATGAACGATGCCCGGAAGCGTCTGCACATGCGGTCATGGCGGCGGGGAATGAAGGAGATGGACCTTATCCTTGGACCGTGGGCCGATACACATCTTGCTGATCTGCCCGAAGATACGGTTGCAATTTATGACAAAATTTTGCAAGAGAATGATCAGGACCTGCTTGCATGGATGCTTGGACAGCAGAAGATGCCGGAAGGTCCGATGAAGCCGTTGCTCGCAGAGATTGCAGAATTTGCGAAACAGCGGTTCCGGGGGCTATGAATTTTTACCATATGTTTCCCTTTTGTGCCGATTGTTGCTTTTTAACGAGTATGAGGAAAACGAATGAACCTGCACGCCCTAGAGGTGATCGACGGCACCGGTACGGCCACGCTGTCGAGCTATCTTGAAACTCTCGGCCTGGTTGAGCGGATGCACCGCCTTCTGCTCGACATCGTGAAAGACGAGTTCGAGCGTATTGGCCTTCTGGACATCAACCCCATTCAGGCGCTTCTTCTGTTCAACGTGGGCGCGAACGAAGTGACGGCAGGCGAATTGCGCAGCCGTGGGTTCTACCAGGGCTCGAACGTCAGCTACAACCTGCGCAAGCTGGTCGATCTGGGCTACATGCACCATGAACGTTCCTCGGTCGACCGCCGCTCCGTCCGGGTGCGGCTCACGGAACGGGGTCTGGAAATCCGCCAGATGCTTCTGAAGCTGTTCGACGAACACTCCAAGATCATCAGCGGACGTGAACTGCTGCCCGTCGCCGCGATGGAGGACGCCAACAACGCCCTTCGCAAGGTCGAACGGTTCTGGACCGAACAGATCCGCTACATCTACTGACGCCAAAGGTGGGCGCGGCTGGCGAGCGCGCCCTGTGCCTTGGCCAGCAGGCGGTTGGCCAGACCGGGATGCGGCAGGGTGCCCTGCTCCAACCGGTCCACCACAACCTCGGCCGGGCAGGGGCGGCGTGACACCGGGTCGTAATAGCGCGGATAGGCGACCAGCGCGGCATGCGCCACCTGCCAAAGCGGGCGGGGCACGCGGCGGGGCGGCGTGGGATGCAGATCTTCCGTCAATCCCCAGCCCGCATAGAACGGCACGCCCAGACAGGTGACGGGCCGCTCGCGCAACAACGCCTCGAACCCCAGAAGCGAGGTCATGGTCCACACCTCGTGGCAGGCCATGACCAGCGCCATGGCGTCGGCCTGCGTGGCCACGACATCCGCGTCTCCGGCCTCGATCGCGCCGGGGCGCAGGCCCGCCTCCACGTCGGGATGGGGTTTGTAGACGATCACGGCACCGGGGCGCGCGGCCCGTGCGGCGCGCAGCAGATCGGCGTTGCGGCGCACCGTGCCGCCGCCCAGACGCAGCGACGCGTCATCCTCCACCTGACCGGGGACGAGGACGCGGTGACCGGCGGGCAGGTCCGGCAGGGCGCCGCCCAGATTGTACTTGGACAGGCCGCTTTCGGTCAGCCGCGCCACCAGCCGCCCCACCCGCGCCTCGGCGCCGGGCGGGGGTGGGGCCAGGATCAACCGTTCCAGCCGGCTTTCACGCGCCGGATCGTAATAGATGCCCAGATCG
Source organism: Falsirhodobacter sp. 1013 (assembly GCF_051195255.1). Taxonomy (NCBI): domain Bacteria; kingdom Pseudomonadati; phylum Pseudomonadota; class Alphaproteobacteria; order Rhodobacterales; family Paracoccaceae; genus Falsirhodobacter; species Falsirhodobacter sp. 1013. The sequence continues at coordinate 71,961 of NZ_JBNJLK010000003.1, forward strand.
TCCGCCACGAGGGACAGCGGCGGGACCAGTTCCGCCCCAAGCCCGCGAGAGCGCAGGAACCCATCCTCCACCCGGCGGATCAACGGGGCCTGAAGGTCGGGCGGTTCCTTGCCGGCCCAGACCAGCAGCCCGGCCCCGGTGGCCGTCGCCTCGGCCGCCGCCTGTGCGGGATCGGCGCGAAAGCGCAGGGGCGCGTGGCGGCCGAACACCGCCTGCAACCGTCCACGCTTCCACAGGCGCATGCCGGTCGCGACATGGCCGTGACGGTCCTCGCGCCAGACGCGGGTTTCGGCTTCCAGCTGGTCCACCGCCTCCTCGAACGCACACAGGCGGTCGCGGCAGGGATCGTACCAAAGGGGCGTCTGGATCATGGCAGCCGCGAACAGCTGTTCCGCCGAAGGGCGGCCGGTGCGGCGGGGCAAGGCGATCTCGTCCTCGCTCAGCCCCCAGCCGGCATAGAAGGGGGCGCCGAAGACGCGGGGGCGGTGGCCTGCCAGGATCGCCTCGAACCCCAGCTGCGAGGACACGGTATAGACCCGCGCCGCCCGCGCCAGCAGCCGCCAGGGGGAGCCGCCGGCGATCATGTCCGGCCCCGTCAGATGGCCGGCGCGCAGGCCCGCGACGGTCTCGGGATGCGTCTTGATGACGATGCGGGCGCCGGGATTTTCGGCGCGGGCCGCCGCCAGCATCCGATCGAACACGCCTGCACTCGCACCCGAATGACGCAGGGAGGCGTCCCCCTTCACCTGATCCACCACCAGCACGAAGCCGGGACCGGGCAGCGGGGCGTCCGGATCGAAATCGTTGTACTTGCTCAGCTCCAGCGCGCGCAGGCGGGCGATTCCGTCCCGCGCCCGCAGCAGAAGCGCGGGATCGGCCGGGGCGTTCAGCGCGGCCTCCAGTGCGGTGGGCTGGCTGGCGTCGAAATGAACGCCCTGATCCAGGAAGATGCCCAGCGGGCCTTCCCGATCCGCCCGGCCCGGGCGGACAGAGCGGAGGAACGCATCCTCCATCCGGTACAGCGGAACGCTGCGGCGGCTGGCCACCGTTTCGCCTCGGGCTGCGTAGGGGCTGCGGCCCCAGACCACGACGCCGTCGCCGGGCGCCGGAAGGCCGAAGCGCAATTCATGCCCGGCAAGGGTCAGGATACGACGCAAACGGGCCTGCCGAAGCAGGCCCGCGTTGTAGAAGAACAGCTGGCGGGGTGCCGCCATTACTGCGCGGCGTTCGACACCGAGGTGACGGCGTTCGACGTGCCGAGGATCGCCTGGACGGTCTTGGTCCATTGGGCGAACGGCGCTTCGGTGATGTAGATGGTGTCGCCGTCCTGCACCTGGAAGTCCCGCGCCTCGAACATGCCCGAGGGTTCGGTCAGGTTCAGCACATAGGCCACGCGCTGCGTTCCGACGAGGTCGGGACGACCCGTCAGCGCCTGCACCGTGCGCGCCGATTCGTTGCGGAAGACGAAAACGCCCTTGGGATCGGCGAGGTTCGTTTGAAGACCGCCCACTTGTGCGATGGCTTCCAGCGCCGACAGGTTCGCCCGTTCGAACGGAACGACCTGCTGGCCGGTGGCGCCCAGCGCGGTGAACTGGCGACGGTCGCGTTCCACCGTGATCCGGTCGCCGTTGCGCAACGCGATGTCCAGCGCGGGGTTGTCGTACAGGTCCTGAAGGCGGACCGCTTCCGTCCGGCCGCCGCGCGTCACTCGCACAATGGTGGCCGTCGGCTCGCTCGCCACGCCGCCGGCGGCGGACAGGACGCGCAGAAGGGTGCGCGACGGCTGGGCCAGCGGATAGATGCCCGCCGCGCCGGCCGTGCCCGTCACGGACACCGTGGCGCCGTCACCGGCGACGCGCTGCACCAGCACCTGCGGATCGGGCGTCTGGTTCTGCAGGGCGCCCGTCACCAGCTGGCGAAGGGAGTCCGGGGTCTGGCCCGCCGCACGGATGCGACCGGCGTAGGGCACGAAGATGAACCCGTCGCCATCGACCTGCATCTCGTTCAGCGAGGACACGCGCTGGCCCCCGTTGCCCAGAAGCGGGTCGTCGCGGACGTTTTCATACACGGTCAGGGTCAGCGTGTCCCCGGCCGAGATCGTGTCGGCGCCCACGATGCCCGCATTCGCGAACGAGGAGCTGAACCCGAGGTTGTCGGGGCTGGTGATCACGCGGTTCACCTGCGGCGTCACGTCGAAGATGAACGCGTCACCCCCACGCGACACGGAGCCCGCGTAGATTTCACGTTTCGTAGGGCCGGACCGTGGCAGCCCGCAGGCGGCCACAGTTGTAACCAGCGTGATCAGGACGGCCATCCGGACCACACGATTTGTTTTTGACTTCACTTGCGGCTCCATTCCGGTTTTTTCGGTGATACTACAGATCACATCCCTTTTAGCGACCGGTATTTTTCTCAAATCCTCAGTGCACCGCACGGAGGGGTTGTTTAGGCGCCGATTTGCCACACTGCAACGCATCATACGGGTCTTCTTCCTGAAGCATCATGTCAACGACCTGACGCAGCAGGGCGTGGCGTCCCTGTGCGGAATAGAAGCCCCCCGGCACCTGCGATGTTTCCAGCAGGTAATGGCGATAATCCCGGTAGGCGCGTCCGTCGGGGCGGGTCGGTTCGGCAAAGAACCGGGACAAGGGCTGGTCCGCGATGAACTCGGGCTTGCCGTAGACGGCGCGACCAAGCGCCGCAAGAGGCAAGCCGCGCCACAGGACTTGCTGGCCGGCGGTGGAATTGACGGTGACGGCACTGCGGGCGTCGTTCATCAGGCGCGCCAGCTTTCCGCCCTGCACGAAATGCACCCGACTCTCGATCCCGTGCAGGCGGGCAAGGCGGTCCACCTCCCGGGTCACGGGGGTGCGGCCGTCTTCCAGCGGGTGGGCCTTGAACACCAGGTGATGGTGCGGGGGCGCGCCGATTGCGAAGGCCGACGTCACCAGTTCCAGAAATTCCGTAAGGGAGCCGAAGGGCGAGTGCATCCGGAAGCTCGAATCATGCTCCAGTTGCATGAGAACGAGGTGATAGGGGAACCCGCCCCGCATGATCCGCCGCGTCGCCAGCCGCCGCTTGACGTGGTGGATGGGCATCAGCGCCAGCCGGCGCAGGTACAGGCGGAATTCCTGATGCACGTTCAGATCGCGGTGGGGGCGAAAGTTTTCGAACCCGCGGCCGGTGGCGACGAAGAAGTGGTAAACGGCGCCCCAGAACACGTGCTGGCGCATGTCACCCCAGCGGGCCGGGGCTTCGGGCAGGTCCATGTCCACCTTTTCCAGCGCTTCGCGCATCTGGGCGACGGTGGTGTCCATCAGCCGCGAATGCCCATTGGAGCCGCCGCGTTCATAGGTCACCCAATGGGGACGCAGATAGCCTTCCTCGAACACGTGGACGGTGATGCCGCGGGCCTTCGCGATTTCCACCGCGCGGGCGTGGATCGGGCGGGTGTCGCCGTAAAGGACGATGTCCGTCACCTTGCGCGCCTCGATCAGCGCGGTGAAGGCCGCGGGCCATTCCTCGGGCCGGCCGTTGAACGGGATCAGGCTGTCCGCCGGCCAGAAGGCCCGGTCGCCCGCGTTGAAGGCCACGCGGCACACCTGCGCGCCCGACGCCGCGATGCCCTTGCCCAAGGTGCGGAACCAGGGACCATGCGGGCCTTGCAGGAAAAGGAAGACGCGGGTGCTGTGGGCCATGGGACTTTCGATAAGGCGGGATCAACCATGGATTGATAATCTTCGGCGTGGTCTTGGCAAGGCCGGGGTCTTGCGTCCTCTTCCTAGCAGCGATACGCCAAGAACGAAAGCGAGGTGACCGCCATGTTTACCGGAATCGTGACCGACATCGGAACCGTGATCCAGACCGAGCGGCGGGGCGACCTGCGCGCCCGCATCCGCACCGCCTATGACACCAAGGGCATCGACATCGGCGCGTCCATCGCCTGCGAAGGCGTGTGCCTGACCGTGGTGCAGCTGGGCCCCGACTGGTTCGACGTCGACATCTCGGCCGAGACGCTGGACAAGACCAACATTGGCGGCCCCAACTCCTGGCAGGAAGGCAAGCGTCTGAACCTGGAACGCGCCCTGCGCGTCGGGGACGAGCTGGGCGGCCACATCGTGTCGGGCCATGTGGACGGCGTGGCCGAAGTGGTCCGCACCGCGCGCGAGGGCGACAGCCTGCGCGTCACCTTCCGCGCGCCCGAGGCGCTGGCGAAGTTCATTGCGCCCAAGGGATCGGTCGCGCTGAACGGCACCTCGCTGACCGTGAACGAGGTGGACGGGGCCGAATTTGGCGTGAACCTGATCCCCCACACCCAGCAGGTCACAACCTGGAACGAGGTGGTGCCCGGCCAGCGCATCAACCTGGAGGTCGACACGATGGCCCGCTACGTTGCGCGGCTGCGCGAATGGGGCTGATCGGCCACAATGGGGGCCCCACAATGGTGGGGCACGCCTTCCGCACCTTGGCCTGGACCAAGGCGCGCAAGGCGTTGATGCCGACCCTTCCGGTGGAAGTGGTGCGCCTGCGCGTGAAACGGGCGGGGGAGCTGGGGCTCGACTACCGCACCTATGCCGGGATCCGGGCCACGACCGGGCATGACGTGATCGCGCTGCTTTTTTCCACCAACGCGCTGCGGATGCTGCGTGAGGGGCAGGGGGACCCCGAACGCATTGCGCGGCTGGCGCAGGCGCAGGCGGGCCGTGCGCTGGCCGTGGCGCCGCCCCTGAAGGTGGAGGGCGCGTTGCGGGACCTGTCCGGCCGGGGAATGCGCGTCGACCGCGCCACGCCCGCGCCCGGCCTTATGCCCTGGCCGGAACTGCGCCTGCGGGTGGACGCGCTGCGGCAGGGATGGCCGGCGGACCGGGTTCTTCTGATCGCCGAAACCATGACCGAACGGGAATGGGTAACGGCGGGCCGGCTGGCCGGCCACCTCCCCGCAGATCGGTATTTCGCCTAGCATCCGGACCTTCCGCGCGATATGTCCGAGGGTATCTGCGGAGAGTGCCATGACCGAAAAAACCGAATTCAGCGACGCGATCTCGTCCATCGAAGAGATCATCGAGGACGCCCGCAATGGCCGGATGTTCATCCTTGTCGATCACGAGGATCGCGAGAACGAAGGTGATCTGGTCATTCCCGCGCAGATGGCCACGCCGGAAGCGGTCAACTTCATGGCCACCCACGGTCGCGGCCTGATCTGCCTTGCGCTTCCGTCGGACCGGATCGACGCCCTGGGCCTCGTGCAGATGAGCGCGCGGAACGGCAGCCGCCACGAAACCGCCTTCACCCTGTCGATCGAGGCGAAGGAAGGGGTGACCACCGGCATTTCCGCCCATGACCGCGCCCGGACCGTGTCCGTCGCCATCGACCCCACCAAGGGCGCGGACGACATCCATTCCCCCGGCCACGTCTTCCCGCTGCGCGCACGCGACGGCGGCGTGCTGGTGCGGGCGGGCCATACCGAGGCGGCGGTCGATGTCGCCCGCCTGGCCGGCCTCAACCCCTCGGGTGTGATCTGCGAGATCATGAACGAGGATGGCACCATGGCGCGCCTTCCCGATCTGGTGGCCTTCGCCCAGCGGCACGGGCTGAAGATCGGCACGATCTCGGACCTCATCGGGTATCGCCGCCGCCACGACAACCTCGTGAAGGAGCGGGAAGCGCGGCATGTGCATTCCGTGCATGGCGGCGACTGGATGATGCGGCTTTACGCCGACGAACCCACGGGCACCGAACACATCGTGCTGACCAAGGGCGACATCACCACGCCCGAGCCGGTCCTGACGCGCATCCACCTGCTGAATCCGCTGGAGGACATCATCGGGCTGAGCGCGGGCCGCGAGGACGAGGTGCCGGTGGCCATGCGGGCCGTCGCCGCCGAAGGGCGGGGCGTGATCGTGCTGCTGCGCGACACGTCGCCCAAGCTGGCCGCCGCGGGCGAAGCCTCGCCGCAGACGTTGCGGAATTATGGGGTGGGCGCGCAGATTCTGGCCGCATTGGGCTTGCACGCGCTGGAGCTTTTGACCAATTCGGCAGCTCCGAAAGTGGTGGGTCTGGAAGCCTATGGCCTGACCATCGCCGGAACCCGCCCGATCAGGAAGGACTGACATGGCCGCCGCCGAACAGCATTACACCTTGCCGCTGCCGGAGTTCGACGCTCCGGTGAAACTCGCCATCGTCGTGTCGCCTTATTACAAGGACATCGCGGACCAGCTGGTGGAGGGGGCGCGCGCCGTGGCCGAGAGCGTCGGCGCCACGGTCGAATTGATCGAGATGCCGGGCGCGCTGGAAATCCCTTCCGCCATCGCGATCTGCGAACGGCAGGCGAGCTTTGACGGTTACGTGGCCCTTGGCTGCGTGATCCGGGGTGAGACGACGCATTACGAGACGGTGTGCAACGATTCCAGCCGCGCGCTGGCCCTGCTGGGCCTGCAGGGCGCCTGCATCGGCAATGGCATCCTGACCGTGGAAAACCGCGACCAGGCGGTGGTGCGCGCCGAGGCCGCCGGTCAGAACAAGGGCGGGGGCGCCGCCGCCGCCGCGCTGCACCTGGTCGCGCTGCACCGCCGCCTTGCCGCGCCGAAGCGCAACATCGGTTTCCGCCCCGATGAGGTGCATCTGGCCAAGGGCGAAGGAACGCTCGCATGACGCCGGCCGAAAAACGCCAGATGAAATCCGCCTCGCGGCTTTATGCCGTGCAGGCCCTGTTCCAGATGGAAGCCCGCGGCCAGACCGTGGAAGCCGTCACGCGCGAGTTCGAGACGCACCGTTTCGGCGCCGTCTATGACAGCGACGAGATGGTGGAGGGCGAGCCCGACCATTTCCGCCATGTCGTGTCGGAGGCGGTGAACCGCCAGGCCCGCATCGACCAGATGACGGATCGGGGGCTGGTGGCGAAATGGCCCATCGACCGCATCGATCCCGTTCTGCGCGCCCTGTTCCGGGCGGCCGGGGCCGAACTGGTCGCGACCGACACGCCGCCGAAGGTGGTCATCACGGAATACGTGGACGTGGCCAAAGCCTTCTTCCCGGACGGACGAGAGCCCAAATTCGTCAATGCCGTGCTGGATCACATGGCCCGGGAAGCCCAACCCGACCGGTTCTGACCCGAACGCCCGCCAAAAGCGGGCGTTTTTTGTGGCAGAACCGCAACAACCGGACTTAGGAAGGACAAAGTTCGAGGCTCTTCTTAACCTTGCTGTCATGGTTATCGGACTATGATCAAGGATAATCTGGCTGCAAAACGTCACCTCCGTGCCACGCGTTTTGCCTGACGCAGCGTCATAATTCCTATCTGGGCGCAATTTTGGGGGTTTTTTGCCATGTTGGGGAAGGCCATTCTGGTTCCCTCGTTCTGCAAATAATTTTTGGAAAATCGCGCGGGTGGTACCTCGCTTTCAAACAACTATTCTTGTTCTCGGCAGGGTTAACAGCCGCCCCGGGCAAACGGTCTGGGACCTTCGGTTTGAAAAGGACAGGAAGTAAATGAAAACGAATTTGAAAATTGCCGGCGTCTCGGCGCTCGCCCTGATGATCGGCGCTGCCGCTCCGGTGTTCGCGCAAACGGCTGCTGACAGCATCGTCAACCCGAACGCGATCGACGACCAGATCGACCAGCAGCGCTTCGATGTGCAGCAGCAGTTTGATCGTTCGAACGACCCGCTGCGTTATGGTACCACGGGTGCACGCGAAGGTCTGACGGGCAGCGCCTCGCTGGGCTACTCGGGCAACACCGGCAACGATGAAGGCCAAAGCCTGAACATCGGCGCCCGTCTGACGCACAACGCAGGTCCTTGGACGCAGAACCTGTCGTTCCTGATGCAGTTCGAGGAAGACGACAACGAATCCTCGAAGGAAAAAGTGTTCGGCGTCTATGACGGCATCTACAACTTCAACGACCGTGTCTACGGCTTCGTGATGGGTCGCGTTGTCACCGACGGTCTGGCGGATGACGTCGAAGACCAGGAAGCCGAAGACTTCTTCGACGTGACGGACGCGGACGATCTGACGCCCGCACAGCGTGACGAGATCATCGAGAACACCGTCGAACAGGACGCGTTCATCGGCATCGGTCCGGGCTACCGCATCTTCAACCGTGAAGATCTGGCATGGCGCGTCCAGGTTGGCGTGGGCCAGTCTTACCTGAAATACGGTGACGGCGAGAGCGTTTCGGAAGTGGGCTATGTCCTGTCCTCGCGCTTCTTCTGGTCGATCAATCCGAACGTGTTCGTTACCATGGACACCGACGCGCTGAACTCGGACGAAGCGCTGCGCGTGAACAACGATCTGGGTGTGAACTTCAAGATCTCGGACGCGTTCTCGACGCGCGTCAGCTACCTGTCGGACTACAACGAAGCGCGTGGCGGCTCGCAAGAGCGTACCGACAACACGCTGGGTCTGTCGCTGGTGTACGGGTTCTAAGAGCCCCAATCCTTTTGCGACAAACCGAAGGGGTGGCGAAAGCCACCCCTTTTTCCTGTCGAAACGACAGCGCGCGTTCAGGATTTGGGAACCCGCAGCTACCAAAGCGGCCCTTTTTCTGCCGTGCCGAGAGCGCGCCGATCAGGATGCCGGAAGGATGACGAGTCCGCAGCGGCCAAAGCCGCCCCTTCTTCATGTCGCAACGGCGACATGACGATCAGGATGTGGGGAAGGTGACGGGCCCGCAGCGACCGTGGAGAGCGGGATTTTCCCGAGAGCCTGACGAATCAGGTGGGAACCAGGTACCATGACCAGGATCATGGCAGAGCCAGCTCCCTCGGAAGTGCTTATCGGCCACTGGAAAAAAGCCTCGCACGAGAAGAGCAGAACCCGTCACGCCCGATGTAGGGTGCAACGGGCCGTCGTGCAAGTTCAGTCGACGTAGACTTCGGGAATGTTCTTGGGGGCGCGGTCCAGCCATTCGGGCACGGGAAGGCCCTTGTCCTTCAGGAAGGCCGGGTTGAACAGCTTGGACTGGTAGCGATTGCCGAAATCGCACAGCACCGTCACGATCGTGTGGCCCGGTCCCATTTCCTTGGCCATCCGGATGGCGCCTGCGACGTTGATGCCGGACGAACCGCCCAGGCACAGGCCCTCGTCCTCCAGCATGTCAAACACCAAGGGCAGGGCTTCGGCATCCGAGATCCGCCAGCTGTAGTCGGGTGTGAACCCTTCTAGGTTGGCCGTGATCCGCCCCTGGCCAATCCCTTCGGTGATGGAGCTTCCGGGCGACGCGAATTCGCCCGTGGTGTAGAACGCGTGCAGGGCCGCACCTTCGGGATCGGCGAGGCCGATCTTCACGCCTTTCGGCTGCAGGGCCATCCCGACGCCGGCCAGCGTGCCGCCGGAACCGACCGCGCAGACAAAGCCGTCCACCTTGCCGTTCGTCTGTTCCCAGATCTCGGGGCCCGTGCCTTCGATATGGGCCTGACGGTTGGCGAGGTTGTCGAACTGGTTGGCCCAGATCGCGCCGTTCGGCTCGGTCCGGGCGAGTTCTTCCGCCAGACGCTGGGAATAGCGGACATAGTTGTTGGGGTTCTTGTAGGGCGCCGCCGGCACCTGGACCAGTTCGGCCCCGGCCAGACGCAGCATGTCCTTCTTTTCCTGGCTTTGCGTTTCCGGGATCACGATCACGGTGCGGAAACCCATGGACGCCCCCACCAGCGCAAGGCCGATGCCCGTATTGCCGGCGGTGCCTTCGACGATCGTCCCGCCGGGTTTCAGCACGCCCCGCGCCACGGCGTCCCGGATGATGTACAGGGCCGCACGGTCCTTGACCGACTGCCCGGGGTTGAGAAACTCGCATTTTCCCAAAATCTCGCACCCCGTCTCCTCGGACGCGCGGCGCAGGCGGATGAGGGGGGTGTTGCCGATGGCCTCGGCCAGATCGATGCGGATCGTCATGCGAAACTCCTTCTCTGCCATAAGGTGTAGGGTGGCGATCGGATGCTTGCAAGACGCGCCCGCCCGCGCGAGAACGGGACGAGCAATGAAGGAGAGACGCCATGCGCACCCGTGCCGCCGTAGCCGTGGCCCCCGGCCAGCCGCTGGAGATCATGGAAGTGAACCTGGAAGGCCCGAAGCGGGGCGAGGTTCTGGTGGAGATCAAGGCCACCGGCATCTGCCACACGGACGCCTTCACCCTGTCGGGCGCGGACCCCGAAGGCCTGTTCCCGGCCATCTTGGGCCATGAAGGCGCGGGCATCGTGCTGGAGGTGGGCGAGAGCGTCACGACCCTGAAACCCGGTGACCACGTCATCCCCCTCTACACCCCCGAATGCCGCGAGTGCCCCTCGTGCCTGAGCCGCAAGACGAACCTCTGCACCTCCATCCGTTCGACCCAGGGGCAGGGGCTGATGCCGGACGGGACGACGCGGTTTTCCATGCTGGATGGCACCCCGATCCTGCATTACATGGGCTGCTCCACCTTTGCCAACCACACGGTCGTGCCGGAGATCGCGCTCGCCAAGATCGATCCCGACGCGCCCTTCGACAAGATCTGCTATGTCGGCTGCGGCGTGACCACGGGCATCGGCGCCGTCATCAACACCGCCAAGGTGGAGATCGGGTCGAAGGCCGTCGTCTTCGGTCTGGGGGGCATCGGACTGAACGTGATCCAGGGCCTGAAGATGGCCGGTGCCGACATGATCATCGGCGTGGATCTGAACAACGACAAGAAGGAATGGGGCGAGCGTTTCGGCATGACCCATTTCGTCAACCCGTCCGAGATCGAGGGCGGGATCGTTTCCCACATCGTCAACATGACGAAGACGCCTTTCGACCAGATCGGCGGCGCGGATTACAGCTTCGACTGCACCGGCAACGTGAAGGTGATGCGCGACGCGCTGGAATGCACCCATCGCGGCTGGGGCGTGTCGGTCGTGATCGGCGTGGCGCCCGCGGGGGCCGAGATCCAGACCCGTCCGTTCCAGCTGGTCACGGGCCGCGTGTGGAAGGGGTCGGCCTTTGGCGGTGCCCGCGGGCGCACGGACGTGCCGCAGATCGTCGACTGGTACATGAACGGCAAGATCGAGATCGACCCCATGATCACCCACACCCTGACGCTGGACGAGATCAACAAGGGGTTCGACCTGATGCACGAAGGGGCCAGCATCCGCAGCGTCGTCGTCTTCTGATGCGGCGGGCCGGTCTTCTTCTGGCGCTTCTGGCCGCGACGCCGGTCGCGGCGCAGGACGCGGTCAATGGCGGCAAGGTCTTTCGCAAATGCATGGCCTGCCATTCGCTGGCCGAAGGCGTGGACCGCATCGGCCCCAACCTGCACGCGATCGTGGGGCGGCCGGTGGCCGGCGCGCCCCGCTATGCCTATTCCGCCGCCCTGCGGGAGCTGGGCAGCGAGGGGGCGGTCTGGGACGACGCACGGCTTGCGGCATTCCTGGCCGATCCCAAGGCCGCCATCCCCGGCACCAAGATGGTCTTTGCTGGTCTGAAGACCGAACAGGACATCGCCGACATCATCGCCTATCTGAAAGAGACTGCGGAATGAGACTGATTTTCGACCTGGACGGCACGCTGGTGGACAGCCTGCCCGACATCCACGCCGCCGCCTCGGCCACCTTGGTGGAGATGGGGCGCGATCCGCTGGATCTGGCCACCATCCGCAGCTTCATCGGCCACGGGGTGGAGCCTTTGGTGATCGACATCATGAACGCTTCGGGCGCGCAAGGCGACCGTGCGGTCTGGGTGGAGGTGTTCAGCCGCCATTATGGGCACGACAACAGCACCCTGACCCGCCCCTTCGACGGGGTGGTGGAGGCGCTGGCCGCCTTGGCCCCGCTGGGACGCATGGGCCTGTGCACGAACAAGCCGCACGGGCTGGCACTGGGGGTGCTGCAGGCGCTTGACCTTGGCCCCTTCGAGGTGGTGATCGGCGGCGACAGCCTGCCGCAGAAGAAGCCCGACCCCGCCCCGCTGCTGGCGGCGGCGCAAGCGCTGGGTGAGGGGCCGGTCCTTTACATCGGCGACAGCGAGGTGGATGCGGCCACGGCCCATGCGGCGGGCATCGATTTCGCGCTGTTCACCGGCGGATATCGCAAGACGGATGCGGCCGAACTGCCGCACCGCTTCCTGTTCGACAACTGGTCCGAACTGCCGGCGCGGGTTCAGTCGATGCTGTGAACCCGGATCCGCACGCCCGACGCAGGCTGTGCGGGGATGCGGTTCATGGCGACGGACAGGTCCTGTTCCGGCACGTCATACCGCATCTCGCAGCACAGCATCCGCACGGCGGAGGACATGAGCGCGAGGGTCGCCGCCTCTCCGGGGCAGCGGTGGGTGGTGGCGACATCGCCCGCGCCCTGCGGGGCGAAGGCGGGATCGTCCAGCGTCCAGTCCAGCATCCTTTCGGGACGGAACCGGTCCGGCTGCGGGAAGAAGCGGGGATCGTGATGCGTGCCATGGATGTCGAAGATCACGCGCGTGCCCGCCGGGATGGTTGCCCCCTGCCACGTCACCTCGCGTTCCGTCATCGCGGCGGTGAAGGGGAAGAAGGGGGAGGTGCGGCGCACCTCCTCGCAGAAGTCGGGGATGTAGTCGGCGTTGCCGCTGTTGAACAAGCCGCACCAGATGGGGTGTTCGTGCAGCGCCTTTGCCGCAAAGGCAATGTAGCGGCCCACGGCCACGATAGGGCGCAGCAGGTTCAGTGCCTCCACCGCGGCGACATCGGGCGGCATCTCGTTCGCCAGGATGGTCAGCGGGCTGCGTTCGGGCGCCTTCCCCGCGCGGATCTCGTTCGCGATCCAGCGTTCGACGCCGCGGCGCTGCCACAACGTCTTCAGGGTGCCGGGACCGAAATGGCCGGACCGGTCGCTCATGTCGAACAGGATACGGGTCAGGCGGGCCAGACGCCCCTCGGACGGGTAAAGGCCGACCCAGTGGCAGGCGGCACGGGCCAGCGCGTTGTTCGCCAGTTCCATCACCGTGATGTTCAAGCCGGGGCGGATCTGAGATCGCCACGCGGCCTCGAACCCGCGAACCAGCGCATCAACGCGTCCCTCCCCCATCAGCAGGCGGATGAACAGGGCCTTGCGGCGCCGGTGCTCCGCCCCCTCCATCTGCTGGACGCTGCCTTTGTCCTGAAGCAGGCGCAGCACCGTGGCGGGCATCGCGCCCTTCCGGGTCAGCCCGTCCGCGCCATACAGAAGCTGTGCGGCTTCGGGGCCGCGCAGGCAGACGGCGTCCTTTCCCAGCAAGCGGATACGGAAGCCGTCCACCCCAAGGGCGTCGCAATGGGTGCGGATGAAGTCGTAGCCCTGCCGCAGCATCGGCAGCGTGTGGTCAAGGCCACGCAGCTTTGGCAGTGTTGCGGGAATGGCGACGTCCACGCCGTCCTGACGGCCAAAGGCCTCATGGTCCTGTCGTGTCATCTGAAAAACTCTCCCGATCGCTGCACATGGCAGGTCTGCCGCACCAACGCGGTCGGCGGGGAAGTGTTCCAACAAAAAAGACCCCCGAAGGGGTCTTTTTCAGCGGCGGCGGTCGCGGCGGGCGCTCATCGGTTGGAAGGCCACACCGACATGCGCCTCGCAGTAAGGTTTACCGGCGGCACAGGGCAGGCCGCAGAACCAGAAATCCTCGGTCGCGGGATCGCCGATGGGCCATTTGCAGGTCCGCTCGGTCAGTTCCATCAGGGTCAGGCGACGGGCGCGCTTTTCCACCTCGCGCTGCGAGGCGAGGGCTTCGGGGCTGATCTCGTTCGCGGACGGCTGCGGGGGCAGGGGCTGGCCGGCCGGCGCGATCGGGCGGCGCGCGGGCACCACGGCCATCGGGGCCGGGGCCACCGGCGGCACCGGGCGCGGGGGTTCCGGCTCGCTCACCGGTTCGGGGCGCAAGGGTTCGGGCGCGGGCGCAAGGACGGGTTCCGCCACCGGAACCTCCTCACCCTCGGCGCCGCGGTTGGACAGGCCCAGCCGGTGCACCTTGCCGATGACGGCGTTGCGGGTCACGCCGCCCAGCACCTTGGCGATCTGGCTGGCCGACTGGCCTTCCGTCCACATGCGCTTCAGGGTTTCAACGCGTTCATCTGTCCAGGACATGCAGGTCTTCCACCAGGGTTCCGCTTCGGCGCAGTTTATCCGCGCGAGGGGCCGAGATACAAGTCCGGCCAAGGGAATTCAAGGGCCGAGGCGGAAAGTGCTTGTCAAGGCGCGGGGGCGTGGCTAACGATCTGGCCCATGATCGCATGGGTTACATATCGTCCCCGACGTCGCTGACGTTCCCGATCGCGCCTTCGCGCGGGCGTTTTTCCGCGTGCATCCCTTATGACGTTGACTTGACGATGTGCCTTTGGCACGCCTTGCGTCGTCTTTCCCAAGGATATCCCTCATGATCCCTTCCGTCCTGCCGACCTACAACCGTGCCCCGCTTGCCTTTGTCGAAGGCAAGGGAAGCTGGCTGATCGCCGAGGACGGGAGCCGATACCTGGACATGGGCGCGGGCATCGCCGTGAACGTGCTGGGTCACGCCGCGCCGGAACTGGTGGACACGATCAGCCAGCAGGCGGCGAAGCTGTGGCACGTGTCGAACCTGTACCGCATCCCCGAGCAGGAGGCCCTGGCCAAGGCCCTGACCGAAGCCACCTTTGCCGACACCGTCTTCTTCACCAATTCGGGCACCGAGGCGATGGAGCTGGCCGTGAAGATGGCCCGCAAGTATTGGTACGAGCACGGCGACCGGTCCGACATCGTGGCCTTCCACGGCGCGTTCCACGGGCGGTCGTCGGCGGCGATCGCGGCGTCGGGGTCGGAAAAGATGGTGAAGGGCTTCGGCCCATTGCTGCCGGGCTTTGTGCAGGTGGACTTCGACGACATGGCATCCCTGGAGGCGATCACCGAGACGACGGCCGCCGTCGTCATCGAACCCGCACAGGGCGAGGGCGGGATCCGCGTCGCGTCCGACGCCTTCCTGAAGGCGCTGCGTGCCAAATGCGACGAAACCGGCACGCTCCTGATCTTTGACGAGGTGCAGTGCGGCATGGGCCGGACGGGCAAGCTGTTCGCCCATGAATGGGCGGGCGTCACGCCCGACATCATGATGGTGGCCAAGGGCATCGGCGGCGGCTTCCCGCTGGGCGCTGTGCTGGCCACGGAAAACGCGGCGCGCGGCATGGTGGCCGGCACGCACGGGTCCACCTATGGCGGCAACCCCCTGGGCTGCGCCGTGGGCGGCCGCGTGATGCAGATCGTGTCCGACCCCGCATTCCTGGCCGAGGTGGGGCGCAAGGCCTCGCTGTTCCGGCAGGGGCTGGAAGGGCTCGTCGCCTCGCATCCCGGCGTGTTCGAAGCGGTGCGCGGGCAGGGGCTGCTGCTGGGGCTGAAATGCGTGAAGCCGGCGGGCGACGTGGTCAAGGCGGGCTATGACCAGCACATCCTGACGGTGGCCGCGGCGGACAACGTGATCCGCCTGCTGCCCGCCCTGAACATCCCGGACGAGGATATCGCCGAAGCGCTGGCACGGCTTGACTGCGCCGCCGCGACCCTCGCCTGACCCCTTGCCCGGTAGACATGACATGAAACACTTCCTTGACATCCACACGACCGACAAATCCGACCTGCGGGGGATGATCGACACCGCACTGTCGATGAAGGCCGCGCGCAACGACCGTCCGAAAGGCACGCCGGACGACGACCAGCCGCTGGCGGGCCACATGGTCGCGCTGATCTTCGAAAAGCCCTCCACCCGCACGCGCGTGTCCTTTGACGTGGGCGTGCGCCAGATGGGCGGGCAGACGATGGTGCTGTCGGGCAAGGAAATGCAGCTGGGGCACGGCGAGACGATCGCCGACACGGCCCGCGTGCTGTCGCGCTATGTCGACCTGATTATGATCCGCACGTTCGAGGAGGCGACCCTGCACGAGATGGCGGAATACGCCACCGTGCCGGTCATCAACGGGCTGACGAATCGCACGCATCCTTGCCAGATCATGGCCGACGTCATGACGTATGAAGAAAAGCGCGGCCCCATCGCGGGCAAGAAGGTGGTCTGGGCGGGCGACGGCAACAACGTCTGCGCCAGTTTCATCCATGCCGCCGTGCAGCTGGGCTTCGACTTCACCTTCACCGGCCCGCAGACGCTGGACCCGGAGGGCGAATGGCAGGGCATGGCACGCAAGGCCGGCATCGACTTCCGGATCGAGCGGGACCCGGCCAAGGCTGTGGAAGGCGCCGATCTGGTCGTGACCGACACCTGGGTGTCGATGCACGATCCGGAATCCGCGAAAGAGCGTCGGCACAACCAGTTGCGCGCCTATCAGGTGAACGAGGCGCTGATGGAACGGGCCAATTCCGACGCCCTGTTCATGCACTGCCTTCCCGCCCACCGGAACGACGAGGTCACCAGCGCGGTTATGGACGGCCCCCATTCGGTGATCTTCGACGAGGCCGAAAACCGCCTGCACGCGCAGAAGGCCGTCATGCGCTGGTGCCTGGGGGTTTAAGCTCCGGCCTTGTTCAACTCGCGCAGGCTGTCCTCGGACAGTTCCAGCTGCACGCCATTGGCCAGTTCCGCCACCTGATCGGGGGAGCTGGCCGAGGCGAGCGCGCCGACCACGCCCGGCTGTGCCACGATCCAGGCCAGTGCGATTTCCGTCAGGCTGGCGCCTTCGCGTTCCGCGGCGCGGTCCATCGCGTGCAGGATGGTGTAGCCCTTGGGGTTCAGGAACCGCTCGCCGATCTTGGCGCCGCGGGTGGATTTCTTCAGGTCATCCTCGGACCGGTACTTGCCGGTCAGGAAGCCCGCCGCGAGTGAATAGAAGGGCAGGAGGCTGAGGCCGTTGCCCTGCATCAGTTCGGCCAGGTCGGCGTCGTACTTGTCGCGGGTGTAAAGGTTGAACTCGTTCTGCACGGACTGGTACTGCGCGACGTGCGTTTCCTTGGAGGTGCGGATCGCGCGTTCCAGTTCGGCCGTGTTGTAGTTGGAGCAGCCGATCCACCGCACCTTGCCCGCCTTCACCAGCCGGTCATAAGCTTCCAGCGTTTCCACCTCGGACGTGTCGGGGTCGGGCTGGTGGCTTTGATACAGGTCGATGTAGTCGGTCTGCAGGCGCGTCAGCGACTCTTCCACCGCTTCCTCGATCCGCTTGGCGGACAGGCCCTTGCGGCCGTCGCCCATGTCCATCCCGGTCTTGGTGAAGATGTGCACCTTGTCGCGGTTGCCGCGCGCCTTCATCCAGCGGCCGATGATGCGTTCGCTTTCGCTGTCATTGCCCGGCACCCAGCGGGAATAGACGTCCGCCGTGTCCAGCGCCGTGAAGCCCGCATCGACAAAGGCGTCGAAGGTCCGGAACGAGGTGTCCTCGTCCGCCGTCCAGCCTGCGGTGTTGGTGCCCAGCACCCAGGGTTCGATCAGGATGTCGGTCTGGCCCAGTCTGCGTTTCATGGAAAGCCTCCTTTTCCCACCCAACGCATCGGGGGCCGATCGGGTTCAGGTGCCGCGCGGTTTGGCGCGCAGGGTGGGGGCGGCGTCGGTCGGATCCTCGGGCCAGGGATGGCGGGGATACTGGCCACGCATGTCCTTTCGCACATCGGCATAGCTGTTGGCCCAGAAGCCCGGCAGGTCCATCGTGACCTGCACCGGCCGGCGCGCGGGCGACAGAAGCGTGACCCGCAGCGGCCGACCCGCCACGGTGGGGTGCCGGGTCAGACCGAACATCTCCTGCAATCGGACCTCGATCGCCGGGGCGTCGCCATCATAGTCGATGGGAATGCGGTTCCCCAGGGGGGAGGTGAAGTGGCTGGGCGTCAGCCGATCTATGGTCTGCACCCCGTCCCAGCCAAGGCGGGCGCGCAGCGGTTCCGTCAGGTCCAGCGCGCGGAGATCGCCTTCGGTCCGTTTGCCCGACAGGAAGGGCAGCAGCCACTCCGCATCCTCCAGCAGCGTGGCATCCGAAACGTCCATCACGTCGCACAGCCGGATGCGGGCGCGCAGGCGGGCGGCGGCGGGGGTCCAGGGCAGGCCGATCTGGCGCAACCCCTCGAACGCCGCGCGGGCCACATCCTCGGCCGGGGCATCCCAGATGCGATCTTCCAGCACCAGCGCGCCCAGCACCTCTTGTCGGCGGGCGATGACGCGGTTGTCCCGGCGGGACCATTCGCAGACCTTGCGCCAGCGGGTGGGGAACAGGGCGCGCAGCTCGGCCTCCGTGACCGGCACGGCTTGACGGATCTTCGCTTCGCGCGGGTCGCCGTCCAGATCGGTGGCCACGATCAGGCGCTGGGCGGCGAGCGGCTGCCCCGCCTGCATCACCGCGCCCTTGCCGCCGGACAGGATCCAGCGAGGTGCGTCGCCCTTGCGGCGCAGGCCGATGCGGTCGGGATAGGCGAGCGCCGCCATCTGCCCAAGGCTGTGGTTGCCGGTGCCCGCCATCCGCGACAGGCGCTTGGCTTCTTGCCGGATGCGGTCGATGGTGGGGCGGTGGGTGTCGGCAAACCGCGACGGTTCGCGGATCGCGGCCATGCGCTGGGCCAGATCGGGCGGATGGCCACGCAGGGGGTCACGTTCGGCCAGAAGGGCGGCCAGCGTCGGCGCATCGCCGCCCGAAAGGGCCAGCATATGCGCCAGCCGCGGGTGCAGCGGGGCGCGGGCCAGAGCGCGGCCATGGTCGGTGATCCGCCCGTCGCGCAGCGCGCCCAGATCCTCCAGCAGCGCCCGTGCCTCGGCCAGCGGACCGGGGGGCGGGGGGGTGAGGAAGGGCAGATCGTCGCTGCCCCAGACCGCGAGTTCCAGCGCCAGCGCGGTCAGGTCGGCCACCTCGATCTCGGCCGGGGGAAAGGCGGACAGGGCGCCTTCCTCTCCCTTCGTCCAGAGGCGATAGCAGACGCCTTCGGCCACGCGGCCGGCACGCCCGCGGCGCTGCTCCGCCTCGGCCTTCGTGACACGTTCGGTGACAAGGCGCGACATGCCGGATGCCGCATCGAACCGCGCCCGCCGCGCGCGCCCCGCATCCACCACGACGCGGATGCCCGGAATGGTCAACGAGGTTTCGGCGATGGAGGTGGCCAAGATGATCCGCCGGTTCGGCGAAGGCGCCAGCGTCGCGCGCTGGGCCGCGAAATCCATCGCGCCGAACAAAGGGCGCACGTCGCCGTCTAAAAGGCCCTGAAGGCGCCGGATCTCCCCCTCTCCGGGTAAAAACGCGAGGATGTCGCCGTCGGTTTCCGTGGTGGCGTGGCGGATCAGGGCGGCCATCTCCACCTCCAGCCGGCCCTGGGCGGGGCGGGGCAGCCAGCGCGTGTCCACCGGAAAGGCCCGCCCGGCCGAGGTGATGACGGGCGCGTTTCCCATCAGTGCCGCCACCGGTTCTGCGTCCAGCGTGGCCGACATGACCACCAGCGCCAGATCCTCGCGCAGCGCGGCCCGCGCCTCCAGCACCAGTGCCAGCCCCAGATCGGCGTTGAGGGAGCGTTCGTGGAATTCGTCGAAGATCACCGCGCCCACCCCCTCCAGCGAGGGGTCGTCCTGGATCATGCGGGTGAGGATGCCTTCCGTCACCACCTCGATCCGCGTGGCCTTGGACACCTTGGATTCGCCCCGGATGCGATAGCCGACGGTCTGGCCCGCGACCTCGCCCATCTCCTCGGCGATGCGTTCGGCGGCGGCGCGGGCGGCAAGGCGGCGGGGTTCCAGCATGACGATGCGGCCCGCCACATGCGGCAGCAGCGCCGGGGGCACGCGGGTCGTCTTGCCCGCGCCGGGCGGGGCCTGAAGAACGGCCATGCCCCGGTCCGCGATGGCGGCGATCAGGGCGGGAAGAACCTCGTCTATGGGAAGTCTGGACATGCGCCGCTTATCGCGCAACGCATCCCCGCGATCAATGCGTGGTGGTGTTCAGGGGGTAAACGGTTCCGGCCTTCACCTGCTCCATCACGAACTGCGCCGTCACGCGCTTGATCGCGACGGTCTGGGTCAGGTTGCCATAGAAGGCGTCATAGGCGGGCATGTCGGGCAGGACGACGCGCAGAAGATAATCGAGATCGCCCGCCATGCGGTTGACCTCCATCACCTGCGGCAGCTTTGCGATGGCGGCCATGAAGGTGTCGCGCCAGGCGGCGGAGTGGTCCCCCGCCTCGATCCCGACGAAGACGGTCAGGCCGAAGCCCACGCGGGCCTGATCCACCAGGGCCACGCGGCCCCGGATGACGCCTTGCGTCTGCAATTTCTGGACGCGTTTCCAGCAGGGCGTCTGGGACAGGCCCACGCGATGGGCCAGTTGGGCGATGGGGATGGTGGCGTCGCGCATCAGCTCTGCCAGGATCTTCCGGTCGATCAGGTCGAGGGTTTGCATCACGATTCTCCGCTTCGGTTGACAAGAGAATGGCACGATCATCACAAAAGTCTACAAGGTTTATCGTGATTGACGGGTTATTGCTAAGACCCCCGCGCGGCGGTAGGGTTTTCCCATGATCTCGCAACGCACGAAATACGCGCTGAAGGCGCTGATGACGCTGGCGGACGCCGCCCGCACTGACCAACCCGCGTTGACCATCGAAGAGGTTGCGCGACGGTCCGGCACGCCTAAGCGGTTTCTGGAGCATATCCTTCTGGATCTGCGCAACATCGGCCTGATCCGCAGCCGGCGGGGACGGGCAGGCGGCTACATGCTGATCAAGGAGCCGCGCACCGTGTCCATCGGCGAGCTGTTGCGCCAGATGGATGGCCCCATCGCCCCCTTGCCCTGCCTTTCGCGCACGGCCTATCAGCGCTGCGAGGATTGCACGGACGAGGAAAACTGCCGCATCCGCAAGATGTTCGGCCAGGTGTACTGGGCGTATCTGCTGCTGATCGAGTCCCTGACGCTGGGCGATCTGACCGAACATTCCGACGTGATCGAGCGGCTTTCGGCGCCGATGCCCGGAGAATAAGATTCTCTGGCGCCGCAAAAAGACATGGAATCCTTTCTGTTGTAAAAGACGACCAACCTTGTAGTTATTTAGGTGTTAAGGAATGAACCTTAGCAAGGACCCGACACAAGGAGGTTTCCAAATGATCGTACAAGCTCTGAAGCAGGTGGGTATGGCGTTCGGTGCGGCACGCACAAAACTTCCCACTCCGTCGGATGTGTTTTTCGAAGTGCAGCTGATCGGCGACGCGCTGGGGCGCTTTGGCGCCGTGCCGCTGACCATCACCACCACCCGCCCGCAGGAAGTCGCGGGCGAACTGATGCGCGACCGCGATCCCCGCCAGTGGGACGTGCAGATCCGCGCGGTCGGCCCGCGGCGCATGAACTAATCGTGGCGTGGGGCGCGCCCTGACACGGCCAGATAGGGACGGGTGACGTCCCGCAGCGTCGCGTCCACCGCTTCCATCTGCAAGGCCACGGCACCGTCGCCGGCCAGCACCACATGCAGGACGCCCGCGCCATCCGCCTCGGGCGTCCAGTCAAGGGACAGGATCGACAGGATCGTGTCCGGATCCGCACGGTCGATCCCCTGACTGCGGACCGCCGTCACCCCTTCGAACACCAGGACCGACCGGACCCGTTCCGCCTCGGCGCTGTGATCTTCCCAGCGGAAACGGTTCACCAGCATCAGGAACTGACGTTTCCCGGGGCGATAGCGCATTTCGGTGATGGGCAGGACCGCGTCCTGCACCAGCGCGGAGATGATCTTCAGATCCTCCGCGTCTTCCGCCCCCAGATAAAGAGGGCGTTCCGCACCGTCTTCAAAGCGCGCATCGGTCATGTCCGTCCCTCCGTGAAACCTGCGGTGTCAAGATAACGACCCCGCAGGCCGGGGCAAGGTCAGCTGATCCGTTCGATCAGCGCACCGCAGGCGGACAGCTTCTCCTCCACCCGCTCGTACCCGCGATCGAGGTGATAGACGCGGCTGACCACCGTCTCCCCCTCGGCCGCCAGCGCGGCAAGGATCAGCGAGACGGAGGCGCGAAGGTCCGTGGCCATCACGGGCGCGCCGCGCAGCTTGTCCACGCCATGCACGGTGGCGTGGCCGCCATGCACGTCGATCCGGGCGCCCATGCGCAGCAATTCGGGGGCGTGCATGAAGCGATTCTCGAAAATCCGCTCCTCCAGCACGCTGGTGCCTTCGGCGGTGCACAGCAGGGCCATCATCTGGGCCTGAAGGTCGGTCGGGAAGCCGGGGAAGGGTTCGGTCACCACGTCGACGGCACGGACGCGGCCGTTCTTGCGGCTGACCTTCAACCCGTTCGCGGTTTCCTCCACCGACACGCCGGCGGCGTCCAGCTTTTCGCAGAAGGCGGCCAGCAGGTCGATGCGCCCGCCCAGCAGCTCCACCTCGCCGCCGCAGATGGCGGGGGCCAGCATGTAGGTGCCCAGCTCGATCCGGTCGGTCACCACGGCATGGGTTGCGCCGCCCAGACGGTCCACGCCCTGGATCGTGATGGTGGAGGTGCCTTCGCCTTCAATTTGCGCGCCCATGCGGCGCAGGCATTGGGCCAGATCGACAATCTCAGGCTCCCGCGCCGCGTTGTTCAGCACCGTGGTGCCCTTGGCCAGAGTCGCCGCCATCAGCGCGTTTTCCGTGGCCCCGACCGACACGATGGGGAAGTCCACGACCGCGCCGATCAGGCCCTTGGGCGCCTTGGCATGCACATAGCCGTCGCGCAGGTCCAGCTCCGCGCCCAGGGCTTCCAGCGCGCGCAGGTGCAGGTCCACGGGACGGGCGCCGATGGCGCAGCCGCCGGGCAGGGACACCTCCGCCTCACCAAAACGGGCCAGAAGCGGGCCGAGGACGAGGATCGAGGCGCGCATCTTGCGCACGATCTCGTAATCCGCGTGGCGGCTTGTGATGTCATGGGACGACATGGCCAGAACCTGACCGCCCTGCAGCGACGCCACCTCCGCCCCAAGCGAGCCGAGAAGCTGCGTCATCGTGCGGATGTCCGACAGGCGCGGCGTGTTGGTCAGCGTCAGCGGCTCCTCGGTCAGAAGGGTGGCCGGCATCAGCGTCAGGCAGGCGTTCTTCGCGCCCGCGATCGGGATCTGCCCCTTTAAAGGGCCGTTGCCCCGCACCAGTATCGAATCCATGTCAGTCCCTGTCCTGTTCGGCGCCTTGTTCGGCGTCCGGCTGCTGGCGCGCGCGCGCCTGTGCCTTGCGTCGGGCCATATTGGCCTTCAAGGCCGCCTTCAAGCGGTCTTCGCGCGTGACAGGGGCGGCGTTGCGGCGCTTCGGCGGGGTCTTGCCCGCAGGCGTGTCATCGTTCTCCATGCGCGCTTGTAGCCCGTTCGAAAAAAACCGTCCAGTTGGGGGTTGCACGGGGCAAATTTTGCGTCTATCCAGCCGCCACGGCGCTGCAGTAGCTCAGTGGTAGAGCACACCCTTGGTAAGGGTGAGGTCGAGAGTTCAATCCTCTCTTGCAGCACCATCCTATCCCCTTTCGTTGCTGAACGGACAAGGAAAAACGGGCACGACGTCGCCATGCCCGTTCGGGATCCGGATGTGCCGGGATCAGTCTTTCTGTGCAGCTTCGCGCTCGGCCTTCAGGCGGGCGGTCTTTTCGTCGCGGGCCTTCGTTTCGGCGTCGATTATGGCGGTGGCGGCGGTGTTGGTGCTTTCCCAGGTGGTCTTGGGTTTCGTGGTCATCGTGGCCTCCGGTCTGTGCGGGTGGTCGCAGGTTCATATGTGGCTGATCACATCCTGCGAATCAAGCAAATGCGCCCCGTGGATGCTTTCGGGCCAAAGGGCGCGCCGTCCGCTGTTGATTTCTCGGCCGGCACATGTTAGATAGATCTTGCATCGTCATTTTCGACTCTGATCCTTCTGGGCACAGCTTTCGATCATCTTCCGTGCCAAGCCGCCGCATACTGCGGGCGGTATCTTCTAGAAGGATATTCACTATGGCCAAAGGCACAGTGAAATGGTTCAACGCCACCAAAGGCTTCGGCTTCATTCAGCCCGAAGGCGGTTCCAAGGACGTGTTCGTGCACATCACCGCTCTTGAGCGCGCTGGCATCCGCTCGCTGAACGACGGTCAAGCCGTGACGTTCGACATCGAAAAAGACCGCAACGGTCGTGAATCGGCTGTTGGCATCGCGCTCGCCTGAGCTTGATCCATCCCGAATAAAGAAAGCCGCCCCACCGGGCGGCTTTTTTCATGTTCAGGAGGAAAGGGCGGTCTTCAGCTTCGCCACGGCCGTGTCCGGCGCTTCCTGGTAAGAGATCGTGTCCACGAAACGACCCGCCCGATCAAACACCAGAACCTTGGACGTGTGGGACATGGTGTAGTCGCCGTTCTCCAGCGGTTCCTTCTGGGAAAAGACGCGGAACGCGGCTTCGGCCGCGCGGACCTGATCGACCGCCCCGGTGGCGCCGATCGCCCCCGGCAGCCAGCCCACGTATTCCCGCAGCAGATCGACCGAATCCCGTTCGGGATCGACGGTGACGAACAGGATGCGCAGATCCTTGGCCTGATCGCCCAGGGCGTCCTGCCAGCCCATCATGTCACCCAGCGTGGTGGGGCAGACGTCCGGGCAATGGGTGAAGCCGAAGAACACCGCCGTCGGCTGGCCTTTCAGGGAGGCGGCGGTGAAGGTCGTGCCCTCCGTGGTGTCCAGCGTGTACTCGCCCTGGCCGATCCCGCCGTCAGAGCGGGAGGAAAAGATCGGCGACAGCACACCCAGCCAAAGGCCGGTCAGCGCGACCGCCGCCACCAATGCCACTGCCGCCACTTGCATAAATCGCATGGTTGATCCCCCGCCTGTTTCTGCGGGGAACCTGCGTCAGGGGCCCGGCGAAGGCAAGTGCGTCAGGACGTCACTCGCCCCGGATGATCTTGCGGAAGGGCTCGAACAGGCCTTCGTTGCCGACGATCACCGAACCGGATTCGATCGGGTTCTGCCCGTCGCGCACGCCGGACACCATGCCGCCCGCTTCCCGCACCAGGATCAGGCCCGCGGCCATGTCCCAGGGCTGTATGCCGCGTTCCCAGTATCCATCATACCGGCCCGCCGCCACATAGGCGAGGTCCAGCGCCGCGGCGCCCCAGCGGCGCACGCCCGCGCAGACCGGCATCAGACGCGCCAGATCCTGCAGGGTGGCGGGCAGGGTGCCGCGTCCGCCGAAGGGCACGCCCGTGGCGAAGATCCCCTCGATCATCTGGCGACGGCCCGACACACGCATCCGCTGGTCGTTCATCCAGCAGCCCGCGCCCTTTTCGGCCCAGAACATCTCGTCCTTGGCCGCGTCGAACACCACGCCGGCGACGATCTCGCCCTTGTGCTCCAGCGCGATGGACACCGCCCAGTGGGGCAGGCCGTGCAGGAAGTTCGTGGTTCCGTCCAGCGGGTCCACGATCCAGCGGCGGGTGGGGTCCTGGCCCGCATCCTCGCCGGTTTCCTCGCCCAGCCAGCCATAGGTCGGGCGGGCGGTCATCAGCTCTTCCTTGATGATGCGCTCGGCCTCGCGGTCGGCTTTCGACACGAAGTCGCCCGGCCCCTTGGATGAGACCTGAAGGTTCTCGACCTCACGGAAGTCCTTCACGAGGGACCGGCCTGCCTTGCGGGCGGCCTTGATCATGACGTTGAGGTTCGCGCTGCCTTGCATCCGAGGACTCCTGTTTTCAAGGGCGGGGGTATAGGCGAACCCCCGTCCGAAGGGAAGGGGTCAGCGGGCAAACTCGCGCCGGCGTGGCAGCAGGATCGTCAGGATGCCAAGGGCGGGCAGCCAGGCGCACGCCTCGTACACCGCGCGGATGCCGTAGGCGTCGGCCGCGAGACCCAAGCCTGCGGCGGCGATCCCGCCCATCCCGAAGGCCAGTCCGAAGAAGATGCCCGCCACCATGCCCACCCGGCCCGGCAGCAGTTCCTGCGCCATGACGACGATGGCCGGGAAGGACGACGCGATGATGAAGCCGATGATCACCGTCAGGATGCCCGAACCCACCAGCCCCACATGCGGCAGCGCCAACGTGAAGGGCAGCGCGCCGAGGATGGAGAACCAGATCACCGCCGTCGTGCCGAACCGGTCGCCGATCGGCCCGCCCAGCAGTGTCCCGGCCGCCACCGCGCCCAGGAACAGGAACAGCATCACCTGCGATGTCTGGGTCGAAACGCCGAAATTCTCGATCACGTAGAAGGTGTAGTAGGAGGAGATGCTGGCCATGTAGGCGTTCTTGGAGAAGGTGAGGAACGCCAGGATCACCAGCGCCATGATGATGCGGTTGCGCGGCAAGGGCAGCGTGCGGTCGGCGTGCGTCTGGCCTTTCGTGCGGGCGTATTCGCGGTACCACAGCCCCACGCGGTACAGAACCGCCATGCCCAGCGCCGCCAACACGCAGAACCACGCGACCGAGGGACGCCCGAAGGGCACGACGATGAAGGCCGCCAGCAGCGGGCCCGCCGCCTGACCCGCGTTGCCGCCCACCTGGAAGATCGACTGCGCTGCCCCGAACTTGCCCCCCGATGCCATGCGCGCCACGCGGCTGGCTTCGGGGTGGAAGACCGAACTGCCGATGCCGATCAGCGCCGCACCGATCAGCAGCATGGTGAAGGAGGACGCGAAGGCCAGCACCAGAACGCCCGCGAAGCTGGAGGCCATGCCCACCGGCAGCGACATCGGTGCCGGATGCCGGTCGGTGTAGATGCCGACCACCGGTTGTAGCAGCGAGGCCGTGCACTGGAAGATCAGCGTCAGCATCCCGATCTGCCAGTAGTCCAGCGCGAAATCCGTCTTCAGGATCGGATAGATCGCCGTCAGCATGGACTGCAGCACGTCGTTGATGAAATGGCTGAGGCTGACCGCCAGGATGATCGGGTAGGTGGCCGTCACCAAGGGCCGGGCTGGCGCCGGTTTTGTCGCGGTCTGCATGTCTGCCATCGGTTTTCCTCCGCTGATGGAAGGGTCATACGCCGTCGGATTTGGCTTTGCCACCCGAATTGCGACCTATCAGCGCACCCGGCCAGTCACGCAGGCCCAACGATTGTTCCTCCGACAGCCGCAGGAAATCGGCCATAAAGGGCTTGGCGCTGTCGGCGGTGCGCGTCGCGGCATAGCTGGTGCGGGTGATCGTGCCGGGGGCCAGCGGGCGCAGGGCGTAGTCGGGATGCTCCCGCACCTCGCGCAGGACCCAGTCGGGCATTACGGCGACGCCGCGGTCGGCGGCGACCAGCATCAGGATCACCGCCGTCAGCTCCACGGCGCGCAGGCCCCGCGGCTCCACCCGCGCGGGCGTCAGCAGGTCGGTGAAGACGTCCAGCTTTTCGCGCGGCACGGGATAGTGGATCACCATCTGGCTGCGGAAATCCTCCGCTTCGATCATGTCACGGCCGGCCAGCGGGTTCAGGGCCGAACAGATGAAGGTCGGCTGGTAGTCGAACAGCGGGTGGAAGGTCACCCCCTCCGTCGCCACGGGTTCGGAGGTGATGACCACGTCGATCTCGTCCCGCAGAAGGGCGGGCAGGGCGTCGAAGGCCAGCCCCGCGCGGATGTCCACGTCCACGTCGGGCCAGTGATGGCGGAACGTTTCCAGCGCGGGCAGCAGCCATTCGAAGCAGGCGTGGCATTCCATGGCGATGTGCATCCGGCCGGTCTTGCCCGATCGCAGGGCGCGGAACTCCTCGCCCAGCGCCTCCACCTCGGGCAGGATGCGTTCGGCCAAGCGCAGCATCCGCAGCCCCGCGGCCGACAGCTTCATGGGCTTCGAACGCCGCACGAACAGCTCCACCCCCGCCTGATCCTCCAGCCCCTTCACCTGATGGGACAGGGCGGACTGGGTGATGTTCAGCACCTCGGCCGCGCGGGCAAGGCCCCCGGCGCGGTGAATGGCGCGGATGGTGCGAAGGTGGCGCAGCTCCAAGTGCATCTTGCGGTTGTCCTCATGATCCGTGGCGCGAAAATGAAACAAATGCGAGGCAGAGTAAATCACTTGCCAGACGTCCGGCCCTTGGCTAGAGGTGCCCGTATCAGGTCAGGGAGAAGCCGGGTCACGCCCCGGTGCCGAAGGAGCAACCGCCCCGGTAAACTCTCAGGCAAAAGGACCGGCCTGACACGAAACTCTGGAGAGTGGCCCCGACGGGGCCCGCCGACGGGATAACGATCTCAGGCGCAAGGGACAGAGGGGGCATCGCGGGACGGGGATTGGCCTGTCCGTGTGGTGCCGGGATTCCGGCCTGACAGAACGGGGTGACCCATGGCCGACCTGCAACGCCTGCCGCTGCACGATCTTCACGTTGAATTCGGGGCCCGCATGGTGCCCTTCGCGGGATGGGAGATGCCCGTCCAGTTCGAAAGCGTGATGGCCGAACACCTGCACACCCGCGCCAAGGCCGGGCTGTTCGATGTCAGCCACATGGGGCAGGTGATCCTGAAGCCCCGCACCGACATGGCGACCCTGGCGGCCGAGTTCGAGAAGCTGATGCCCGTTTCGGTCGCGGCCCTGGCCGAAGGGCGCCAGCGCTATGGCCTTTTGACCAACGATCAGGGCGGCATCCGTGACGACCTGATGTTCGCGAACCGCGGCGATCATTTCTACGTCGTGGTGAACGCGGGCTGCAAGGAGGCCGACATCGCCCACCTGACGGCCCATCTGGGCGATCAGGTCCGCCCCGTGACCGACCGCGCGCTTCTGGCGCTGCAAGGTCCGCGGGCCGAGGATGCGCTGGCCCGGCTGGTGCCGGCCGTCATGACCATGCGCTTCATGGATGTCCTGACCGCCGACACGCTGTTCGGTGCGCTCTGGATCTCCCGCTCCGGTTATACCGGCGAGGACGGGTTCGAGATTTCGGTGCCCTTCGGCGGCGCCGAAGGCCTCGCCCGCGCCCTTCTGGCGATGGGGGAGGTGGCCCCCATCGGCCTTGGCGCCCGCGACAGCCTGCGGCTGGAGGCGGGGCTGTGCCTGTACGGCCATGACATCGACGAACACACCACGCCGGTCGAAGCCGGGCTGACCTGGGCCATCCAGAAATCCCGCCGCACGGGCGGCTTTGCCGGCGACACGCGCATCCTTCGGGAACTTTCGGGTGGGCCCGAACGTCTTCGCGTCGGGCTGCTGCCCGAAGGCCGCGCCCCGATGCGCGAAGGCGTGGCCCTGTTCGCGGCCGACGGCACGCCGGTGGGCACCGTCACCTCGGGCGGGTTCGGCCCTTCGGTCGCAGCACCCGTCGCCATGGGCTATGTCGCCGCCGCCCACGCCGCCACCGGCACCCAACTGTTCGGCGAGGTGCGGGGCAAGCGTCTGCCCGTCACCGTGGCCGCCCTTCCTTTCGTCCCCGCTTCCTACAAACGCTGAGGAGCCTCCCCATGAAGTACACCGAAGAACATGAATGGCTGCGCGTCGAAGGCGACCATGTCGTCGTCGGCATCACCGAACATGCCGCGACCCAGCTGGGTGACGTGGTGTTCGTGGAACTGCCCGAACTGGAAACCCAGGTCGCCACGGGCGACGAGGTCGTCGTGATCGAAAGCGTCAAGGCCGCGTCCGACATCCTGGCCCCCGTCGATGGCGAAGTGGTCGAGGTGAACGACGAACTGGCTTCGAACCCCGGCCTCGTGAACGAGGATCCGACGGGCCGCGCCTGGTTCTTCAAGCTGCGCGTCGAGGATCTGTCCGTGCTGGACCAGTTCATGGACGAAGACGAATACGCCGACCTGATCGGCTGAACTTTTCGGGGGCGCTTCGCCCCCATTCTTTTACGGCAGGCCCTTCCCATGACCTATACGCCCGTCTCCTACGATCCCTACGATTTCGCCAACCGCCGCCATATCGGCCCGTCCCCGTCCGAGATGGAGGAGATGCTGGCCGTCTGCGGCGTGTCCTCGCTCGACCAGCTGATCGAGGAAACGATCCCCGCCTCCATCCGTCAGGACAAGGCGCTGGACTGGGCGCCGCTGGCCGAGCATGAACTGCTGGCGAAGATGCGCGAGGTTGCGGGCAAGAACCGCGTGATGACGCAGGCGATCGGGCAGGGCTATTACGGCACGGTGACGCCGCCCGCGATCCAGCGCAACATCCTGGAAAACCCGGCCTGGTACACGGCCTATACGCCTTATCAACCCGAGATCGCCCAAGGCCGGCTTGAAGCGCTGCTGAACTACCAGACCATGGTGTCGGACCTGACGGGCCTGCCGGTCGCCAACGCCTCCCTTCTGGACGAGGCGACGGCGGCGGCCGAAGCCATGGCCATGGCCGAACGCGCCGCGAAGTCGAAGGCCCGCGCCTTCTTCGTGGACGAAGCCTGCCATCCCCAGACGATCGAGGTCATCCGCACCCGCGCCAACCCGCTGGGGATCGAGGTGATCGTGGGGCCGGCCGACACGCTGGACGCGAACGCCGTCTTCGGCGCGATCTTCCAGTATCCCGGCACCTTTGGCGAAGTCCGCGACTTCACGTCGGAAATCGAGGCCCTGCACGCGGCCAAGGCCATCGCCGTCGTGGCGACCGACCTGCTGGCCCTGTGCATCTTGAAGGAGCCGGGGGCGATGGGAGCCGACATCGCGGTCGGAAGCTCCCAACGCTTTGGCGTACCGATGGGCTATGGCGGACCGCACGCGGCCTTCATGTCCTGCCGGGACGAGCTGAAGCGCACCATGCCGGGCCGGATCGTCGGCGTGTCGATCGACTCGCGCGGGAACAAGGCCTACCGGCTCGCGCTGCAAACGCGCGAACAGCACATCCGCCGCGAAAAGGCGACCTCCAACGTCTGCACCGCGCAGGCGCTGCTGGCGGTCATGGCCAGCTTCTACGCCGTCTTCCACGGGCCGAAGGGCCTGCGCGCGATTGCGGAACGGGTGCATTTCAACACCGTACGTCTGGCAAACGCGCTGAAGGCGGCGGGCGCCGACGTGCAGCCGCAGGCTTTCTTCGACACGATCACCGTGCGGGTGGGCGTGGGCCAGCAGGGCATCATGGCCGCCGCGCGCCATCGCGGGATCAACCTGCGCAAGGTGGGTCGCGACCGCGTGGGCATCTCCTTGGACGAAACCACGAATGACGACGTGATCACCCGCATCCTCGACGCGTTCGGGATCACCGAGGAGGCGCCGAAAACGATCGAGATCGGCGTGCCCGACGCGATGATCCGCCAGTCCGATTACCTGACCCATCCGGTGTTCCATATGAACCGGGCGGAGTCCGAGATGATGCGCTACATGCGTCGCCTCGCCGATCGCGATCTGGCGCTGGACCGTGCGATGATCCCGCTGGGCTCCTGCACGATGAAGCTGAACGCCGCGGCCGAGATGATGCCGATCACCTGGCCGGAATTCGGCAGCCTGCATCCCTTCGCGCCCATCAATCAGGCGCAGGGCTATGCCGAGGCGATCAACGACCTCTCGGACAAGCTGTGCACGATCACGGGCTATGACGCCTTCTCCATGCAGCCGAATTCGGGCGCGCAGGGGGAATATGCGGGGCTTCTGACGATCCAAGCCTACCACCGGTCGCGCGGGGATGTGGACCGGAACATCTGCCTGATCCCGATGTCGGCGCATGGCACGAACCCGGCCACGGCGCAGATGGTCGGCATGAAGGTGGTCGTGGTGAAGACCGCCCCCAACGGCGACATCGACATCGAGGACTTCCGTGCCAAGGCCGCAGCGGCGGGCGACAAGCTGGCCGCCTGCATGATCACCTACCCCTCCACCCACGGTGTGTTCGAGGAGGCGGTGCGTGAGGTGTGCGAGATCACGCACCAGCATGGCGGTCAGGTCTATATCGACGGGGCCAACATGAACGCGATGGTGGGGCTGGTGCAGCCCGGCGCCATCGGCGGCGATGTCAGCCACCTGAACCTGCACAAGACCTTCGCCATCCCGCATGGCGGCGGCGGTCCGGGCATGGGCCCGATCGGTGTGAAGGCGCACCTTGCGCCCTTCCTGCCGGGCCATCCCGAAACGGGTGGCGACGAAGGCCCGGTGTCGGCGGCACCCTACGGCTCGGCGTCGATCCTGCTGATCTCGTGGGCCTATTGCCTGATGATGGGCGGGGAGGGGCTGGCGCAGGCGACGCGCGTGGCGATCCTGAACGCCAACTACATCGCGGCGCGTCTGCGCGGGGCGTATCCCGTGCTGTTCATGGGCAACCGTGGGCGCGTGGCGCATGAATGCATCCTCGACACCCGCCCCTTCGCCGAAGCGGGCGTCACGGTGGACGACATCGCGAAACGCCTGATCGACAACGGCTTCCACCCCCCGACCATGAGCTTCCCGGTCCCCGGCACGCTGATGGTGGAACCGACCGAGTCCGAAACGAAGGCCGAGATCGACCGCTTCGTCACCGCGTTGCTGTCCATCCGCGAGGAGATCCGCGCGGTGGAGGCGGGTGAGATCAAGGCCGAGGATTCCCCGCTGCACCACGCCCCCCACACGGTGGAGGATCTGGTGGCCGAGTGGACTCGTCCCTATCCCCGCGAACAGGGCTGCTTCCCGGCGGGCAGCTTCCGGGTGGACAAGTACTGGCCGCCCGTGGGGCGTGTGGACAACGCCTATGGCGACCGCAACCTGATCTGCACCTGCCCGCCGATCGAAGAATATCAGGACGCGGCGGAGTAAGAACGACAGGGGGAGGGGCATTGTCCCTCCCTTTGCTTTTGCGGGGCATTGACAGGTCGAAAACCCTGCGGCACAAAAATCCCACGTGGGGTCGTAGCTCAGTTGGGAGAGCGCGTCGTTCGCAATGACGAGGTCAGGGGTTCGATCCCCCTCGGCTCCACCAATTCTATCCCAGCCCGCCTTTCATGTGATTTTGGAATAAATTCCTCAATCTCATTCATGACGGACAGTGTAGTTGCATGCCGTGGGATACAAAGCTAACACGTCAAAATGAAGGGCTGTGTCATGTTGACGCAGATCTTCGTCCGCCCAGCCACCAAATCCGGCTTGCCCGGTAGGGAGCATACCATGACCGATCTTCCCGGCCTGCCCAGCCGCCGCAGCTTTCTGAAAGCGACGGCTGCGGGTGCCGCGCTGTCGGGCCTTGCGGTATCCGCCAAGGCCCAGCCCGCCGAACCGCCCGTTCCGCTGGACCAGTATCAGCCCGAATACTTCACGCCCGCCGAATGGACCTTCATCCTGGCCGCGACGGCCTGCCTGATCCCGTCCGAAGGCGATGGCCCCGGCGCGCTGGAGGCCCGTGTTCCGGTCTTCATCGACCGCGAGTTGATGGGCGGCTATGGCGCGGCGGCGGACTGGTACATGGAAGGCCCCCATGTGCCCGAGGCCCACGCGTTCCGCGGCTGGCAAACCCCGCTGACCCCGGCCGAGGTGTATCGCGGCGCGATCCCCGTCTTCGACGCCTGGTGCCGGGACACGCATGGCGCGCCCTTTGCCGAACTGGACGCGGCCACGCAGGTCACCGCCCTGACCGCCCTTCAGAAGGGCGATGTGGCGCTGGATCCGACGTTGAAGGACTTCTTCTCCATCCTGATCGCGAACACCAAGGAAGGCTATTTCGCCGACCCGATGTATGGCGGCAACCACGGGATGCAGGCCTGGACCTATATCGGCTTCCCCGGCGCGCGCGCGAACTTCAAGGAATGGGTTCCGCGCTACAATGTCGAGTATCCGCTCGGCCCCGTCTCGATCAAAGGGGAGCGTGCGTGATGGCCCGTCAGGAAAAGAAAAAAGACGTCGTGATCGTCGGCCTGGGCTGGACCGGGTCGATCATGGGTATGGAACTGGCGCAGGAGGGTCTGGAGATCGTCGCGCTGGAGCGTGGGCACGACCAGAACACCGTGCCGAACTTCCAGTACCCCCAGATGATCGACGAACTGAAATACGGCGTGCGTCTGGGCATGATGCAGAAGCCGCGCCAGTCGACCCTCACCATCCGCCGCAATCTGGAAGAATCCGCGCTGCCCTATCGCAGCCTGGGCTCCTTCCTGCCGGGCAATGGCGTGGGCGGGGCGGGCACGCATTGGAACGGCCTGAACTGGCGTCCGATGCTGGCCGAATACAAGCTGCGCACCCATGTCGAACAGAACTGGGGCGCCGGCATCATCCCCGAAGACATGCAGCTGATGGACTATCCCGTCACGTATGAGGAGCTGGAGCCGCATTTCGCCCGGTTCGAGCGTGTGGCGGGTATTTCAGGCATCGCCGGCAACATCAACGGCCAGATCATGGAAGGCGGCAACCCGTTCGAGGCGCCGCGGTCGTCCGATTACCCGATGCCGCCGATGCCCTACACCTATGACGGCCACAAGTTCGCCGAGGCGGCGAAGTCGCTGGGCCTGCACCCGTTCGCGCGTCCGGGCGGCATCGCCTCGACCTCCTATGTGAACGAATACGGGATGCAGATGGGGCCCTGCAACCATTGCGGCTTCTGCGAGCGTTACGGCTGCTACCAGTATTCGAAATCCTCGCCGCAGACGGCGATCCTTGATGCGCTGCGCAAGAAGCCGAACTTCAGCTATCGCACCCAAGCCGAAGTCCTGCGGGTGGAGATGGCGGAGGATGGCAAGACCGCGACCGGCGTCACCTATTTTGACGAGGTCGCGCAGGAGGAGGTGTTCCAGCCCGCCGATCTTGTGATCCTGGCCGCCTATCAGCTGCACAACGTGCACCTGATGCTGCTGTCGGGGATCGGCCAGCCCTATGACCCGCGCACGGGGCAGGGCGTCACGGGCAAGAACTACGCCTACCAGATGAACGGCGGCTACACGCTGTTCTATGAAAACGAGGTCTTCAACCCGTTCATCGGCACCGGCGCCAACGGCACCTCGATCGACGATTACGGCATCGGGCAGATCGACTTTGGCAAGGAAGGCTTCATCGGCGGCTCCTACATCTCGGCCGGGCAGTCGAACGGGCAGCCGATCCGGTCCATGCCGCTTCCGGCGGATGTGCCGGCCTGGGGCCCCGGCTGGAAGGAGGGCATCAAGAAATGGTACGGCCATTCGATGTCGATCGGGTCGCACGGGTCGCACATGTCGTATCGCAACAACTATCTGGACCTTGATCCGACCTACAAGGACCGCCACGGCCGCCCGCTGATGCGGATGACCTTCAACTGGCACGACAACGAGGTCCGCATGACCCAGTTCATGCGCGAAAAGATCCGTCCCATCGCCGAAGCGCTGAAGCCCGATTCCATGCAGGACGCGTTCAAGAAGCAGGGCCAGATGTACGATGTGCGCCCCTATCAGACGACGCACAACACCGGCGGGTCCATCATGTCCGAAACGCCGGATCAGGGCGCGGTGAACAAGTTCAGCCAGGCTTGGGACAAGCACAACGTCTTCGTCATGGGCGCGGGCAACTTCGTGCAGAACACCCAGTACAACCCGACGGGCCTCGTCGGCGGCCTGGCCTATCACACGGCGCAGGCTGTCCGGACGCAGTACCTGTCCAACCCCCGCCCGCTGGTCTGAGGAGAAAGCCGCATGAAAACCTTTCTCCGCATCATCGGCGCGCTGATCGTTGTCTGCCTTGTGGCGCTGCTGGCCTTCATCTTCGTGCCCGTCCAGCGGACGGCCCCGACGGAAGAACTGGCGGCCGACTGGAAGCCGGAACCCGGTCAGGGCGAATACGTCATGTACGCCTCGGACTGCATGGCCTGCCACACGGCCGAGGGGGGCGAGCCCTTTGCCGGCGGCCGTTCCATCCTCAGCCCGATGGGCACGATCTGGGCCACCAACATCACGCCCGACAAGGAAACGGGCATCGGCAACTGGACGCTGGACGATTTTCGGGCCGCGCTTTACGACGGCCTGACGCCAGACGGGCGTCATCTCTATCCGGCGATGCCGTATGAGAACTACCGCAAGCTGACGGAAGAAGACGTGCGCGCGCTGTACGACTACTTCATGCACGAGGTTCCGGCGGTCAACAATCCGGTGGAGGCGACGGCGCTGTCCTTCCCCTTCAACATGCGCTTCGGCATCCGGGCCTGGAACTGGATCGCGCTCAGCGATCCCGCTGGGTCGGCCTATGAACAGTCCACCCCGCAGGAGCGCGGCCGCTACCTCGTGGAAAGCGCCGGCCATTGCGGCGCCTGCCACAGCCCGCGCAACGTCTTCATGGGCCAGGACGGCCTGACCGCCGACGACGCCAACTTCCTGAAGGGCGGCGAAGTCGACGGCTGGCTGGCCCCCGCGCTGATAGGCCCCGACTCCGCCGCCGCGAAATGGCCGGTGGGCGAGATCGCGACCTACCTTGCCACGGGCCGCAACAGCCATTCGACCGCCA
The DNA here is from genome assembly GCF_051195255.1 of Falsirhodobacter sp. 1013. Taxonomy (NCBI): domain Bacteria; kingdom Pseudomonadati; phylum Pseudomonadota; class Alphaproteobacteria; order Rhodobacterales; family Paracoccaceae; genus Falsirhodobacter; species Falsirhodobacter sp. 1013. The sequence goes on from NZ_JBNJLK010000003.1 coordinate 108,053, forward strand.
ACGGAGAGATGTCGATGGTCGTCGAACACTCGCTCCAGCACCTGACGGACGAAGACAACCTGGCCATCGCCGCCTTCCTCAAGGGCGAGGATGTGGGCGAGGCGAGCCTGCTGGGCACCGATCTGGCGCTGGAGGAGGCGGAGAACAACCATCCGACCACCACCATGCTGACCGAAGCCAAGGATCTGTCCGAAGGCGCGCGGCTCTATCTCGACAACTGCAACGCCTGCCACTTCGTCACCGGCAAGGGTGCGCCAGAGATCTTCCCGGAACTGGCTGGCAACTCCCTTGTCACGGCCGACCAGACGGGGCCGCTGATCGGGATCATCCTGCACGGCGCCGAGGTTCCCTCGACCGAGAAGCGCCCGATGCGTCTGGTCATGCAAGGCTATGCCGAGCGTCTGACGGACGAGGAGGTGGCCGAGGTCGCGAGCTTCCTGCGGACGGCCTGGGGCAACGACGCCCCCGCCGTCACGGCGGCGGATGTCGCCAAGGTGCGGGCGGCGGATACCGCCCACTGATCCGGAACGGGGCGGCGCAAGCCGCCCCTTTTTCATTGGCGCGCCAGCCGGTCCGCCATCCGCCCGATCCCGGCCCGGAACAAAAGCGACAGGGCCACGGTCACGAACAGCGCCGCGAAGACCAGATCCGTCTTCATCCGCCCGTTCGCCTGGATCATCATGGCGCCAAGGCCTAGCGATCCCCCCACCCATTCCCCGATGACGGCCCCCACCGGCGCATAGACCGCGGCGATCCGCAGCCCCGTGGCCAGGTGCGGGCGGGCGGACGGGATGCGGATCACCCGCAGCACCTGCCAAGGGGTGGCGCCCAGACTTCGCGTCAGTTCCATATGCACGGCGGCCGGGTTCAGCAGCCCGTCGGCGCAGGCGGCGGCCACGGGAAAGACAGTGATCAGCACCACCACGGCGATCTTCGGCGCCAGACCATAGCCGAACCACAAGGTCAGGATCGGAGCCAGCGCGAAGACCGGCACCGTCTGCGACAAGGTCAGGGCGGGCAGGATCGCGCGCCGCAGCACCGGTGCGACACAGGCCAGCGCCAGAACGACACCCAATGCCGTTCCAAGTGCGAAGCCGATCACCGTCTCGGCCCCTGTCACAAGAGCCGCCTGCGCCAAGGCCACGCGCGCCGACCACAGCGCCTGCGCCACCCGCAGCGGGTCCGGCAGCAAATAGGGGGGCAGGCCGGTCAGCGTCACCGCCCCCTGCCACAGCGCCACCGCGCCCGCCGCCAGCGCGGCCCCCCGGATCAGCGGGCGAGGGTCCAGAACTGCGCCTCCAACCGTGTGGCGGTGGCGAAGCGGCCCGAAATCTCGCGCCAGCGCGGCAGCGTTTCCGGGGCGTCGCCCAACCGGCGGGCGACGGCGCGGTCGATCAGCGCCGCCGTGTCATGACACAGCGCCTGATAACCGGCGCTGCCATAGGTGTCGATCCAGTCGGCATAGTCCGGCGCGTGCGGGGCGGCGGCCAGACGCGCCCCGATCTCTCCATACCCCAGAACGCAGGGCGCCAGCGCCGCCAGCAGGTCCAGAAGATCGCCCGAATACCCCGCCTCCAGCACATAGCGGGTGTAGGCGAGGTTTTCGGGCGCTTCCTCCAGCGCCGCAAGATCGATCCCGGCCTCGTGGCACAGCGTCACGTGCAGCGGCATTTCCTGATGCAGCAGCGCGTGGACGGTGGCGGAACAGGCCCGCATCTCCTCAAGATCCGAGGATTTGACGGTGGCCAGTGCCCAGGCCCGCGCGAAATGGATCAGGAACAGGTAATCCTGCGCCAGATAGGTCAGGAAGGCCTTGCGCGGCAGGGTCCCGTCCGCCAGCGCCCGCACGAAGGGCGCGTCCACGTAATCATCCCAAGCGGCCGCTTCGGCCCGCCACAGCGGGAATGTGCGCCCATAGCTCATGCGTTGGGATCCAGCGCCAGATCGGCCACGGGCAGGGGGGCGTCGATCAGGCCCGCGTCCTTCAGGAACGTCTCGAACCGGGCGTAGCGGCCGGTGTCCAGCGCGGCGGGGCTTTGCGACAGGCGGGGCAGGGTCAGGCGCCACGCCTCGCGATTCAGGGTGTCGTCCAGATCGGGATGGGCGGCGATGAAGGCCTGCCACGCCTCGTCCGGGTGGTTCACGGCGTACTGCGCGCCCTGTTCGACGGCGGCCAGGAAGCGCGACAGAAGCGCCGGATCGGCGTCGGGCCGCGCCAGATAGATAAGCTCGTCATAGGCGGGGATGCCGTTCTCCTCCACCGGAAGGCAGCGGCCTTCGGTTCCGGCTTCGGCCATCTGCGTCAACTCAAAATTGCGGTAGCCGCCCAGCGTCGCGTCCACCTGTCCCGACAGCAGCGAGGGCGTGAGCGACCAGTTGACGTTCACCATCTCCACATCCTCCAGCGTCAGGCCGGCGTGGCGCAGCATGGCGCCCATCATCGCCTCCTCGGTCCCCGGAACCGAATAGCCGATCTTGCCGCCCTTCAGGTCGGCGATGGATCGGATGGGCCCGTCGGCCTTCACCGTGATGCAGTTCAGCGGCGTCGCCACCAGCGTGCCTACCCGCCGCAGGGGCAGGCCTTCATGCACCTGAAGGTGCAGCTGCGGCTGATAGCCCACCGCGATGCCGGCCTGGCCCGAGGCGACCATCTTCGGCGGATCGGACGGATCGGCGGGGGGAACGATCGTCACCTCCAGCCCCTGATCGGCGAAGAAGCCCTGCGTTTCGGCCACCACGATCGGCGCATGGTCGGGGTTCACGAACCAGTCCAGCACCAGCGTCACCGGTTCGGCCCCGGCGGGGGTGGCCAGAAGGCCCAGAAGAAGGAAGCGTTTCATGCGGACTCTCCGGCGGCAAGAAGAACGATGTCGCCCGACCATCGGGCGGCAAGGGCGTCGGCGGCGCGCCAGGCGCGCAGGCCCGACCGGCAGGCGAAGACGGTGCGCTGGCCGGGGCCGGGCGTGACGGTGGCGGGCTGGCGCAGGGCGGCGGGGGCCACGGGGACGGGGGCTTCGTCTTCCCCCCGCAGTTCCACGATCAGGTCGGTGTCGCGCAGGTCGGTGCGGGCGATGAAGCGGTGGCCCGTCGCCTCCGGCGCCGTGTCGAACCGGAACGAGGACGGCCGCAGCCCGTCGAAGCGCAGCATCTGGCCCATGGGGGACGGGTCCAACCCCAGCAGCACCGCCAGCGCCATCTGCGCCTGCGCGGCACCTAAAAGGCCCACCATGGGCCCCAGCACCCCGGCGGTGGCGCAGGTGGCGCCGCTGTCGGGCAGGTCCGGAAACACCGCTCGCAAGGACGGCGCCCCTCCGCAAAACCCGCCCACATACCCCGCCATCTCCAGCACCGAGGCGGAGATCAGCGGAACCCCCGCCGCAAGGCAGGCGTCCGACAGGGTGTAGGAGGCGGCGAAGCTGTCGGCGCAATCCAGCACCACATCCGCCCCCGCCACCAGACCGGCGTTGGACGGGTCCAGCGACGCGACGACCGATTCGACCACGACCGATGGGTTCAGGATCGCCATCTCCGCCGCCGCCGCCTGCGCCTTCGGCGCGCCGATGTGGCGGCCATAGATCGGCTGGCGGTGCAGGTTCGTTTCCTCCACCACGTCCGGATCGATCAGGGTGATCCGGCCCACACCCGCGCCGACCAGATATTGCAGTGCCGGAACGCCAAGCCCGCCAGCGCCCACGATCAGGACATGGGCGGCCCGCAGACGGACCTCGCCCTCCACCCCCGTCACCATCGCCTGCCGCGCGTATCTTACACCATCAGCCATTCGCGCATCCTCGCCTCGGGGTCGGGATTCAGGGTGATGTCGGTCACGGCGCTGACGACATCGGCACCCGCGGCAAACGCCTCGCGCGCGCGGTCGGGGGTCAGGCCGCCGATGGCGATCAGGGCGATGTCGCCGATCTTCGCCTTCCATTCGGTCAGCTTTTCGGTGCCCTGCCGTTCCCACTTCATCTTCTTCAGGATGGTGGGCCAGACCGGGCCCAGCGCGATGTAGTCGGGTCGGCAGGCCAGCGCCCGGTCCAGTTCCGCCTCGTCATGGGTGGAGAGGCCAAGACGCAGGCCACCGGCCCGGATCGCGTCCAGATCGGCGATGTCCAGATCCTCCTGCCCCAGATGCACCCAGTCGCAGCCAAGGTCGAGCGCCTGTTGCCAATGGTCGTTCACCACGAGGATCGCACCGGCAGCGCGGCACAGGTCGCGGGCGCGCCGGATGTCGTCCGTCGGGTCGCGGTCCTTCACGCGCAGCTGCACCAGCTTCACGCCAAGGGGCAGGGCGCGGGCGATCCAGTCGGCGCTGTCGAAGATGGGATAGAAGCGGGGCAGGATCACAGGAACGCCCTCCCGATCAGGGGGGTGGAGGGGACGGCCATGTCCCGCGCCTCCATCGGGTCGGCGGCGTGGGCGGCGGCGCCCGCCTGGATCGCCAGCGCCATGGCGCGCGCCATTTGCGCCGGATCGCCTGCCTTTGCCACGGCGGTGTTCAGAAGGACCGCGTCAAAACCCAGCTCCATCGCCGCGGCCGCATGGCTGGGCAGGCCGATGCCCGCATCCACCACCAGCGGCACGTCCGGGAAATGCGCCCGCATGGCCCGCAAGCCGTAAGGGTTGTTCAGGCCCAGACCGGACCCGATGGGCGCGCCCCAAGGCATCAGAACCTCGCACCCCGCCTGAACCAGATGCTCGCACACGATCAGATCCTCGGTGCAGTAGGGGAAGACCTGAAAGCCGTCGGCGGTCAGAAGGCGCGCGGCCTCCACCAGCGCGAAGGGGTCGGGTTGAAGGCTGTCGGCATGGCCGATCACCTCCAGCTTGATCCAGGGGGTGTCGAACACCTCGCGCGCCATCTGCGCGGTGGTCACGGCCTCGCGCACCGTGTGGCAGCCGGCGGTGTTGGGCAAAACGCGCACGCCCAGATCGCGGATTAGCGCCCAGAAATCCTGCCCGCCGCCGGTTTCGCGGCGCAAGGACACGGTGGCGATGCCCGCGCCGGACGCGCGGAAGGCCTCCGCCAGAATGGCGGGGGACGGATAGCCCGCCGTGCCCAGCATCAGGGGGCTGTTGACGTCGGTTCCGTAGAAGCGTGGCATGGATCAGCCTCCCTGCATCGGGGCCAGCACTTCCAGCGCGGCCCCTTCGATCAATGGGGTGGTGGCGCGCAGGCCGGCGGGCACGAAGTCGCCGTTCAGCGCGGTGGCGAGCTTGCCGGTGAAGCCCGCCTCTTCCAGCGCTGCGGCGACGGTGGTGGCGGACACCTCGTGCAAGGTGCCGTTAATCGTGATCTTCATCCATGAACTCCGGTCGTTGGCCCGTGGTGACGTAGTCGGCCACCATCCGCGCCACGGCGGGCGCCAGAAGGAAACCGTGGCGATACAGGCCGTTGGCGTGGATCGTGTCGCCGATGCGGCGGATGCGGGGCAGGTTGTCGGGAAAGGCGGGGCGGGCCTCGGCGCCCAGTTCCAGAACCTCGGCCTCGGCAAAGGCGGGGTGGAGGGCATAGGCCGCCGACAGCATCTCCAGCACCGCGCGGGCGGTGACGGGGCCGCGGCGGTCGGATTCAACAGTCGTGGCCCCCAGCATGTAGACGCCGTCGCCGCGCGGCACGATGTAAAGCGGAATGCGCGGATGCAGCAGCCGGACCGGGCGCGAAAGGGTGACGTCCGGGCAGCGGATCACCAGCATCTCCCCCCGCACGCCGCGCAGGTCGGGCAGCCGGTCGCGCGCGGCCAGGCCCCGCGTGTCGATGAGGCGGCCCAGCGGTTCGGCCCCGAAGGCGACCCCCGCCGCCGAGAGGTTCGACGACAAGGTGGCCAAGGCGACACGGGGCGTCAGATGCGCTTCCTCCTCGAAGAACAGGCCGCGCGGAAAACGGTCAAGGTCGGGCTCCACCTCCTCCGGCACGATGTCCCGGTGGTGGGTGGTGCGGCGGGCAAAGCGGGCCAGTTCCGCCCGGTCGCGTGCGGGGCTGAGGACCAGCGTCCCATTTCGCGCCACCGGCACGCCCTGTGCCTCCCACCAGCCAGCGGCGCTCTGGCCGTGGCGGATCACCGGCTCCTCGGCGGCTTCCCCCTCGCAGAACGGGGCGAGCATGCCGCCCGCATACCACGAACACGCCTCCGGCCCCGCCGCGCGCCCGGCGATGCGGACGGGCACGCCGCGGGCGGTCAGTTCGGTGGCGATGGTCAGCCCCATGACGCCCGCGCCAAGGATGGTGATCATGCCCACACCTCGTGGAAATGGTGGACGGGGCCATGCCCTTGGCCGATGCCCAGACGGTCGGCGGCGGCGATGGCGCCCTGCAGCCAGCGATGCGCGCGGGAAACGGCCGCTTCCATGTCCATCCCCTGCGCCAGCCCCGCCGCAATGGCGGCGGACAGGGAACAGCCGGTGCCATGCGTGTTGCGTGTGGCGATGCGCGGCGCGGTCAGGCGCAGCACGCCATCCCCCACCAGAAGGTCGGTGCAGACGGGTCCTTCGGCATGGCCGCCCTTCATCAGCACCCAGCGGGGGCCAAGGGCGCGCAGGGCATGGGCCTGCTCCAGCATCTCCGCCTCGGACCGGGCCACGGTGGTGTTCAGCAGCCGCGCGGCTTCGGGCAGGTTCGGGGTCAGAAGGGTGGCGCGGGGCAGAAGGCCGGCGATCAGCGCCGCCACCGCCCGGTCGGGCAGCAGGGCCGCGCCCGATTTCGCGATCATCACCGGATCCAGCACCAGCGGCAGGTCGGGCAAGGCGGGGGCCAGCGCCTCGATCGCCTCCGGCCCGCCGACCATGCCGATCTTGATCGCAGCGATGTCGATGTCGTCCAGCACGGTGTGCAACTGGGCCAGGATCATCGCGGGACTGACCGTTTCCACGGCCGCGACCGTGCGGGTGTTCTGTGCCGTGATCGCGGTCAGGACGCTGGCGCCATAGACGCCCAGGGCCGAAAAGGCCTTCAGGTCGGCCTGGATGCCGGCCCCGCCGCCGCTGTCGGAACCGGCAATGGTCAGTGCGGCCTTGGTCATGCGTCTCCTCCGCGAAAGGGGCATGACGGATGGGGGCTGGCACATGACGGACCCGTCCCGGGGGGACGGCGTCGATGGTCCACTCGTTCCCTCCGCCGGCATGACCCGGATCAGGTTCGATGGGTCGATGCCAAGCACCTCTCAGCCCCGTGACGGGACACCCCAACAAGCGTTCGGATCAAAGCTATGCAGAAGGCGGACCCGCCGCAAGGCAAATTCGGAAAAGGGACATTCGCAGGTGAAATCCGCAAGCGGCGGAACATCTTTCCGCTTCCGGCGGGGAATCCTTCGGATCGTTCGGAATGGGGAAAGGCACCTGAAACGCCAGCCATCTCCCTCCGCACCGCCTTGATACGGCGGCACTTGCGATCCGGCGGCAAAGGGACGACATGAAGGACGACCCACCAGACGGGACATCCCCATGAAGACGTTTCTTCTTTCCGCCCTTGCCTTCACCGGCTGGGCCGCCGCCGCATCCGCTGCCCCCTTCGGCCCGCTTCTTGCGCCCGGAGAGGTGGCGGAGGCAGGACATCCCCTGATCCTCGACATCCGTGACGCGGGCTATGACAAGGGCCATATCCAGGGCGCGGTGCCCGCACCCTATGCGCTGTTCCGCGGCGCGGCCGACAATCCGGGCGAGCTCGTTCCCGAAGGCAAGCTGGAGGCCACCCTGCGGTCCCTGGGCGTGACGCTGGACCGCCCCGTTCTGGTGGTGCATCAAGGCAAGGACGAAAGCGACTTCGGCGCGGCGGCCCGGGTGTACTGGACGCTCAAATCCTCGGGCGTCAGCCAGCTGGCGATCCTGAACGGCGGCATGAACGCGTGGCGCGACGCTGGCCTTCCGGTGCAGACCGAGGCGGTGGCCCCGGAGCCGTCGGACGTGGACATCACCTTCTCGGACCAGTGGCTGGCGACGGAAGGGGAGGTCGACAAGGTGGTCGCCGGCGACAAGCCCGCCGCGCTGATCGATGCCCGCCCGCCCGCCTTCTTCGAAGGGCAGCAGTCGCACCCGGCGGCCGACCGTCCGGGCACACTGCCGGGTGCGGAAAACGTGCCGCATTCCGTCTGGTTCGACGGCACACCGCGCATGGGTGACGCGAACAGCGCCAAGACCGTCGCGGCCAAGCTGGGCCTGGATCAGCAGGCCGAGGTTGTGGCCTTCTGCAACACCGGCCACTGGGCGGCGACCGAATGGTTTGCCTTGTCCGAACTGGCGGGCCTTCCGAACGTGAAGCTCTATCCCGACTCCATCGTCGGCTACAGCCATGGCGAGGGGGAGATGGCGAACGTGCCCAGCGTGATGGACAACCTTCTGCGGCAGATCAAGGGCGGCAACTGATGACGGCGATGACGGCTGCCGCGCCTGTGGGCGTGGGTGCGAAACGGGGGCTTCTGGTTCTGGGTGCGCTGGGGGCCGTGGCGGCGGTGACGCTGGCCGGGGGCGTGCGCTACGGGCTGTTGCTGGCCATCGGCCTTGGCATCGGCTTTGTGCTGGAAGGGCTGCGCTTCGGCTTTGCCGGCCCGTGGCGCGCGATGATCCTGCGGAGGGAGCCTGCGGGCCTTCTGGCGCAGCTTCTGGCCATCGCCCTTGTGGCGATCGTGGCCTTTCCGATGCTGAGCACGCATGGCGCCGAACTTTCGGGCGCGCAGGCGCCCATCGGCTTTGCCATGGTGGGCGGGGCCTTCGTTTTCGGCGCGGCCATGCAGATCGTGCTGGGCTGCGGGTCGGGCACGCTGGTGAACGCGGGCAGCGGCAACCCCGTCAGCCTTCTGGCGCTGCCCTTCTTCTGCATCGGCAGCTTCTTCGGCGCGCTGAACCTTGTCTGGTGGACGGACCTTGGATCGTTGCCGATCCTGGTGCTGCACGGGACCTTCGGGCTGGCCGTCACGCTGGGGCTGCTGGCGCTGGTGGCGGTCGTGGCGCTGGCTGTCGCCGCGCCCGGCACCCGCCGCGTTCCGGCGCGGCTGATCGTGGCGGCGGCGCTGCTGGCGGCGCTGGCGCTGGCGAACCTCGCCGTGGCCGGGCAGCCCTGGGGCGTCGTCTACGGTCTGGGGCTGTGGGTGGCCAAGGGGGCAACGGCGCTGGGCGCGGACCTGTCGGGTTCCGCCTTCTGGTCGGCACCGGGCAACGCGGCCCGCGTGGGGCAAAGCGTGCTGACCGACATCACCTCGCTCACCAACTTCGGGATCATCGGCGGGGCGTTCCTGATCGCGGCGTGGAAGCGGGGCGGGCTGTCGCAGCCCTTGCCGAAGCTGCCGGCCCGCGCGTGGATCGCGACGGTGGTGGCGGGGCTGCTGCTCGGCTACTCCTCGCGCCTTGCCTTCGGCTGCAACGTGGGGGCGTTCTTCTCCGGCATCTCCACCGGCAGTCTGCACGGCTGGGCGTGGTTCGTGGCCGGTTTCGCGGGCAGCATGGTGGGCGTCCGCCTGCGCCCGCTTCTGGGGCTGGAGGGTCGGGCATGACGCGGCACCTGACGGCGGGCCTCGCACTGGCCTTCATTCTGGGCGTCGTGGCGCTGGACGCCACGGGCGCGCCGCCGAACCCTTATCACGCGCCGGCGGCGCTGGCCTTCGGGTCGGGGCTGCCGACCTCGGGCGGGTTCTGCGGCGCGATGCCGAAGTGATCAGGGGGCCGGATAGGCGCCGGCCCCCAGCGCGATCTGCAAGGTCGCCCAATCCACCGCCTGATCCCGCAGCGCCGAGGCGAGGCTGAGCCGCGCCGAGGCCAGCGACCGGTCCGTGTCCAGAAGGTCCAGCAGCGACAGGGCCCCGGCCTCGAAGTTCTGTTGTGACAGGTCCAGCGCCCGCTGGTAGGAATTCACCGACCGGTTCAGAAGCGCCACGCGCCGCCCGTCGCGGCGGAAGGTGCTGTTGGCCGATTGCACATCCTCCACCGCGTCCAAAACGGTCTGGCGCCACGCGATCTCGGACTGGCGCGCCTCGGACGCGGCTTCCTGTCGCGCCGCGCGCAGCTGCGGCTGGTTCAGGATCGCCTGCGCGATTGAAGGCCCGAAGCTCCAGTTGTTGTTGCCGCCTTCGGACACGGAGCCTGACAGCGTGACCGAGGGGTAAAGCTGCGCCGTGGCCACGCCGACCTGCGCCACGGCTTGCGCGAACTGCCGTTCGGCCTGCCGCACGTCGGGGCGGTTGCGCACCAGATCGGCCGGGATGCCGATGCCGACGGAATCGCGCGGATAGGGTTGGGGCGCACCCCGCTGCATCCGCGCCACCAAGGGCTGTGCGGGTTCGGCCAGAAGCGTGGCCACGGCATAGACGTTGGACAGGAAGTTCGCCTCCAGCCCCGGCAGATCGGCCTGCGCGCTGTCCAGAAGGGCCTGGACCTGAACCTCGTCCAGCTCCGTCGCGGCGCCCGAGGCGCGCTGGTTCTGCGTGATCTCCAGCGTGCGCTGGCGGCTGGCGATGGTCTTGCGCGTCAGTTCCAGCGCGTTCTGGTAATAGCGCGCGTCGATATAGGCCCCGAGGATGGAGGTCAGGTAGGCCAGCCGCGTCACGCCCACATCGGCCTCTGCCGCGCCCAGATTGGCCAGCGCCGCCTGACGGGCCCGGCGCACGCCGCCGAACAGGTCGATCACGAATTCGGCGTTCAGGGTGGTGCCGGACTGGGTGGTCACGGGCTGGATGTCGCTGCCGCTGCGGTCGCTGCTGAAGGTGGCGCTGCCGTTCACGGCGGCCGACAGGCCCGTCTGGCGCAGGGCCGCGTTCGCCGCCGCGATCCGCTCGTTCGAGGCCGCGAGGTTCAGGTTCTGCCCCAGCCCGCGCGCCACCAGATCGTTCAGCACCGGATCGCTGTAACCGGTCCACCAGCGCCGCGACGCCACTTCCCCGATCGGTCCCGCGCTGCCTTCGGCGAAGGTGGAGGTCATCTGGATCTGCGGCGCGATATAATCCGGGCCGACCGCGCAGCCCGCCGTGGACAGCATCAGCAGAACAAGAAGGGGGCGGGTCATTGCGGTTTTCCTTTGCGGGTCGAAATTCGGCGGATGCAGACAAAGAAGGCGGGCACGAGGAAGATGCCCAGCACGGTGGCCGAGGTCATGCCCCCCAGCACCCCGATGCCGATGGCGTTCTGCGCCCCGGCGCCGGCCCCGGTGGCGGTGGCCAGCGGCACCACGCCCAGAATGAACGCGAACGAGGTCATCAGGATCGGGCGCAGGCGCTGACGGGCGGCTTCCAGCGTCGCCTCCACCAGCCCCTTGCCCTGCTTTTGCAGGTCGACCGCGAATTCCACGATCAGGATGGCGTTCTTTGCCGCAAGCCCGATGGTCGTCAGCAGGCCCACCTTGAAGTAGACGTCGTTGGATTGCCCCATCAGCAGGGCCGCCCCCAACGCGCCCAGAACCCCCACCGGCACCGCCAGCATGACGGAGATCGGGATCGTCCAGCTTTCATACAGCGCGGCCAAGCACAGGAACACCACCAGCACGGAAATGGCGTACAGGAACGGCGCCTGCGACCCCGACAGCCGTTCCTGATACGAAAGCCCCGTCCAGGCGGAACCGTAGCCGCCGGGAAGTTCGGCCACCAGTTCCTCCATCCGGGTCATCGCCTCGCCGGACGACACGCCCGGCACCGGCGCGCCCTGGATCTGGATCGCGGAACTGCCGCCATAGCGGGACAGCGAGGCGGGCACCGTTTCCCAGCTGAGCGAGGCGAAGGACGGGAAGGGCACCATCTCTCCGTCCGCGTTGCGGGCGTGCCAGCGGTGCACGTCGTCGGGCTGCATGCGGAACGGGGCGTCGCCCTGCACGATCACGGGGCGAAGTTCGCTCCCCATCTCGAAGTCGTTGACGTTGCGCCCCGAGAAGATGACGCTGAGCATGGCGTTCACGTCCGTCAGCGTCAGCCCGTAGCTTTCGGCCTTCTGCGCGTCGATGTCGATGCGCATGGCGGTCTTGTCCTGATCCTCGTTCCCCTGAAGGTTGGTGACCTGGCCGTCGGCTTCGGCATTGGCGACCAGCGTGTTCGCGGCTTTGCGCAAGGCGGCCAGCCCCTGACCGGACTGGTCGATCAGGTACATGGAAAAGCCGGCGCTGTTGCCCATGCCCGGAATGGCCGGGGGTTGCATGACCTGAACGGTGCCGCCCCGCAGCGTCTTGCGGAAATGCGCGTTGGCGCGTTGCGAAACGGCCGCAGCCCCAAGATCGGCATTGCCGGCCCGAAGGTCGAACTCCTTCATCCTGACGAAGATCATGCCGCTGTTCTGCGAATTGCCGCCAAAGCCGAAGCCAAGGGCGGCGAAGGTGCTGGCGATGGCGTCGCCTTCCTCGTTCAGCAGGTAGTCCTCGGCGGTTTTCATGATGGCGTTGGTCTGGGCGCTGGTCGATCCGTCGGGCAGGCGCACGCGCACCATCAGCGATCCCTGATCCTCTTGCGGAAGGAAGGAGGACGGGATGTTCGTGAACATGACCCAGATCAGGCCCACCACCGCCACCAGCCCCGCCAGCGCAAGGAAGGGACGGCGCAGAAGGCGGCGGTTGATGCCGACATAGCCGTGGGTGAAGCGGTCGAAGTTGCGGTTGAACCAGCGGGCGGGGGCGATCCCCTCGCCATGCTTGCGCGGCTTCAGAAGGGTGGCGCACAAGGCGGGCGTCAGGATCAGCGCCACCAGCACCGACAGCACCATGGCCGAGATGATGGTGATGGAGAACTGGCGGTAGATGATGCCCGTGGACCCGCCGAAGAAGGCCATCGGCAGGAACACCACCGACAGGATCAGGCCGATGCCCACCAGCGCGCTGGTGATCTGGCCCATGGATTTCTCTGTCGCCTCCACCGGGCCAAGGCCATCCTCCTCCATCACGCGTTCGACGTTTTCCACGACCACGATGGCGTCGTCGACCAGAAGGCCGATGGCCAGCACCATCGCGAACATGGTCAGCGTGTTGATGGAATAGCCCAGCACCGACAGCACGCCGAAGGTGCCCAGAAGCACCACCGGCACGGCCAGCGTCGGGATCAGCGTGGCGCGCCAGTTCTGCAGGAAGACGAACATCACGATGAAGACCAGCACGATGGCTTCGATCAGCGTGTGTTCGACCTTTTCGATCGACAGTTCCACGAAGGGGGAGGTGTCGTAGGCATAGGCGATCTCCACGCCCTCGGGGAAGGCGTTGGCCAGACCTTCCAGCGTGGCGCGAACGGCGGCGGCGGTTTCCACCGCGTTCGCGCCCGTTTGCAGGTTCACCCCGAAGCCCGCCGCGTTCGACCCGCTGAAGCGGCTGTCGCGGCCGTATTCCTCTTGCCCGATCTCTACCCGCGCCACGTCGCCCAGACGGACGGCGGCGCCATCCTCGCCGGTCTTCAGCAGGATGTTGCGGAATTCGTCCACCGTGGTCAGCTGGCTTTGGGCCGTGATCTCGGCGGTGAACTGCTGGCCGTCGTTCACGGGCTGGTCGCCCAGCGACCCGACCGTGACGGTGCTGTTCTGCGCCGACACGGCACTGGTCACGTCGGCCGGCGTCAGCTGGTATTGCACCAGCCGGTCGGGATCCAGCCAGACCCGCATCGCATAGCCCGACCCGAAGACGTTGATCCCCGACACGCCGGGCGTCCGCTGCACGGGGCCTTCGACGGTTTCTTCCAGCATGTCGGCCAGTTGCAGCGCGTTGTAGGTGTTGTCCCGCGACACCAGCGCGCCCACCATCAGGATCGAAGTGGTGGACTGGCGCACCGTCACGCCATCGTCCTGCACCACGTCGGGCAGCTGGCTGGTGACGCGTTGCAGCTGGTTCTGCACGTCCACCTGCGCGTCGTCGCCGTCCACGCTGTCATCGAAGACCATCGTGACCGACGAACTCCCCCGCGAGGAGGAGGAGGTCATGTAGAGAAGCCCGTCAAGGCCGGTCATCGCATCCTCGATCACCGTGGTGACGGAGTTCTGCACGGCTTCGGCCGAGGCGCCGGTGTAGCTGGCCGAGATGCGGACCGTGGGCGGCGACACCTCGGGGTATTGCGAGATGGGCAGGGTGGTGATGCCCAGAACGCCGAACAGCATCGTGACGATGGCCAGGACCCAGGCGAAGACGGGACGGTGGATGAAGAAGCGGGCCATCAGTTCGCCGCGGCTTCGATGATGCCACCGGCGCCGACCTGCACCGGAACCGGCGTGATCGTGGCGCCCGCGCTGACGGCTTCCAGATTGTCGACAATGACCTGCGGCGCATCGTCCAGCCCCTGCGTCACGATCCAGGCGTTGTCGCTACTGCCCACGGGGACGACGTTGGCCTGCGCGGCCTTGCCTTCGGCGTCCACCGTCCACACGCTGATCGTGCCGTCGGGTTCCAGCGTGGCGGCCAGCTGCGGGATCAGGAAGGCATCCGCCGTTCCCAGCGTGACCGAGGCGCGGACGAACATGCCGGGCAGGATCAGCCGGTCGGGATTGTCGAATTCCACCCGGATGCGGATCGTGCCGGTCGTGGTGGACACGGTGGAGGAAATGGCGATCACGGTGCCCGTGCCGTCATACACCTCCCCATTCTCCAGCCGGATGGAGATGTGAAGCTGGTCGCCCGGGTCCATGTCGCCATTGGCGATGCGGGTGCGCGCCTGAAGCATCTGGGAACTGGCGGCCGAAAGGTCCACGTAGATCGGGTTCAGCGCCGTCACGGTGGTCAACCCCTCGGTCTGCCCCGAGGTGACAAGATCGCCGACGGAGGCTTCGGGAATGCCCGCCACCCCGTCGATCGGACTGGTGATGGTGGTGCGTTCAAGGTTGATCTGCGCGGTGTCCACCGCCGCCTCGGCCCGGCTGACGGCAGCCTGGTCCTGCAGCAATTGGGCGCGGGCCGTGTCCAGATCGGCCTGCGTGACTCCGGTGCCGACCAGTCCTTCATAGCGTTTCACAGTGGCTTGCGCGGCGGGCAGGGCGGCCTGCGCACTTTCCAGATCCGCGCGGGCCGAATCCAGTTCGGCCTGATAGCTGCGGGGGTCGATCCGGAACAAGGGCGCGCCCATCTTTACTTCGCCCCCCGGCTGATAAAGGATGTCGGTGACGATTCCGTCCACCAGCGGACGGATTTCCGCTTCGCTTCGGGCTGCGGCCTGGCCGGTCAGCGGAACGGTAACGGGGACTGCCTCACGATGAAGGGTGACCACACCCGCCTGAAGCGCGGCCGGCGCGGCGGGCCCTTGGGCGACCGCCGGAAAGGCCGCAATGTTCAGAACGCCGGCCAGCGCCAGGATGCCTGCGCGGATGCGTGGGTATGCGGTCATGTTTCACGTTCCCAAATGATGGTCCCTCCCAGAACCATACGATTGTTACAGATTTTTCTGTCGTCGCGCAGGGATGACATATCATCGCATCTGCGTGACCGGCAGCTTCCCCCATGTGCGGCGGCCCATCCGGTCGATGGTCGCAGGAACGCCGACCCCTCGCAAGGGCAGACCGGGCCATTGTCGTAGAGGATTCGAAAGACCCATGACACAGACCGCAACCGCCCCCCACCGGGGCCAGGACTCGCCGTCGGCGCTGTCCGTTCTCCGCTCGCCCGCCATCCTGACACGGGAAACGCTGGCGGGCATCGTCACCGCGCTGGCCCTTGTGCCCGAGGTGATCTCGTTCTCGTTCATCTCGGGCGTGGATCCCAAGACGGCGCTGGTCGCATCGGTGGTGATGTGCCTGATCATGTCCGTCATCGGCGGGCGCCCCGCTATGGTGACGGCGGCCGCCGGATCGATCGCGCTGGTGATCGGCCCGATGGTGCACCGTTACGGCGTCGGATACATCCTGCCCACGATCCTGCTGGCCGGCGCGATCCAGATCGCCTTCGGGCTGGCGGGACTTGCGCGGCTGATGCGCTTCATCCCGCGTTCGGTGATGATCGGCTTCGTGAACGCGCTGGGCATCCTGATCTTCATGGCGCAGGTGCCGCACGTCCTGGGCGGATCGCCCGCCGTCTATGCGCTGCTGGCATTGACGCTGGCGATCGTGCTGGTTCTGCCGCGTGTCACCACGGCCGTGCCTTCGGCGCTGGTGGCGATCGTTCTGGTCACCGCCATCGCCGTCTTCGCAGGCATCGATGTCCCCAATGTCGGCGGGGAAGGGGAGATGGCGCCGGGCCTTCCGGGCCTGACCGAACTGACGGTGCCCCTGACCATGGAAACGCTGGCGATCATCTGGGCACCCGCCTTGTCGGTGGCCTTCGTGGGCCTGTTGGAATCGCTCCTGACGGCCAAGTTGGTGGACGAAATCACGGACACGCGTTCGCACAAGGGGCAGGAGTCCTGGGCGCTGGGCGTCGCCAACATCGCAGCGGGCTTTTATGGCGGGATCGCGGGCTGCGCGATGATCGGGCAGACGGTGGTCAACGTGAAGATCGGGGGCGGGCGCAGCCGCGTGTCCACGATCGTGGCGGGGCTGGTGCTTCTGCTGCTGGTCACGGGCCTGTCGGCCGTGATGGCGCGGATCCCGATGGTGGCGCTGGCCGGCGTCATGATGGTGGTGGCGGTTCAGACGATGGACTGGCACTCGGTCCGGCCGGGGACGCTGCGGCTGATGCCGCTGCCGGAAACCTTGGTCATGGCGGCCACGGTGGTGCTGACGGTCGTCACCCACAACCTCGCCATCGGCGTGATCGGCGGCGTGGTTCTGGCCGTGATGTTCTTCGCCCGCCGGGTGGCCCACGTGATCGACGTCCGGCGCCTTTCGGACGGCGCGCGGTACGAGGTGGAGGGGCCGCTCTTCTTCGGCTCCTCCAACGACCTGTTCGAGCAGTTCGATTACGCCGGCGATCCGGCCCGCGTCACCATCGACCTGAGCCGGGCGCAGATCTGGGACGCCTCAACAGTGGCGGCGCTGGATTCCATCCGCACCCGCTATGCCGAGCACGGGACGGAGGTGACCTTCGAAGGGCTGGACGCCCGCAGCGCCGCCTTCCACGACCGCCTGACGGGCCGTCTTGGTTGACAAGACGGGGCCGCCCTGCCGTAACGGGTGGGGCGGCCCACGGGCTTATGACAAAAGGATCCTCGGATGAACGGCCGCATCACCTTCGATCACTGGCCCACGCCTTGGCGCTGGGCGGGACTGATCGCCTTGGCCTTCGTGGCGGTCATCCTGTTCGAGATGCTGCGTTTTCCCGCGGCCCTGCTTTTGGGCCCCATGCTGTCCGCGATCTTTTTCGCGATCTGCGGCGGTGTGGTGCGGGTGCCGCAGGGGGCGTTTCGTGGCGCGCAGGTCATCATCGGTCTGATGATGGCCGCCAGCATTCCGCTGGACCTGGTGGGGGAGTTGCGGACCGAATGGCCCGTCTTCGTGTCGGGCATCCTGTTCAGCGTCGTGGCCGCGGGCATCCTTGGCTATTTCATGACGCGGGCGAAGCTGTTTCCCGGCACGACGGCGATCTGGGGCTCCTCCCCCGGGGCGGCGGCGGCCATGGTCCTGATGTCCGAAGCCCATGGCGCCGACATGCGGCTGGTGGCCTTCATGCAATATCTGCGGGTCGCCTGCTGCGCGCTGCTGGCCACGATCCTGGCGCGCACGATGGGGTTGGACCCGTCCGCCCCCGCGCATGACTTCTTTCCACCGACGCCCTTGGGGCCGGTGGCGCTGACGCTGGCCGTGGCGGTCGGGGTGGTGGTGCTGGGCCGCTTTGTGCGGGTTCCCGGCGGGCCGCTGGTCCTGTCGATGCTGGCCGGGGTCACGATGAAGGCCGTTGGGCTGCCGCTGGTGCTGCCGCCCGCGCTTCTGGCGCTGTGTTATGCCGTGGTCGGCTTCGGCGTCGGCCTGCGCTTCACCCCCGAGGTGGTGCGCCACGCCGCACGCGCCTTCCCGCGCACGCTCGCCTCCATCCTGACGCTGATCGCGGCCTGCGCGGCCTTCGGCTATGTCCTGCACATCGTGGCGGGGATCGATCTTCTGACCGCCCTTCTGGCGACCAGCCCGGGCGGCGCGGACACGGTGGCGATCATCGCCTCCTCTCCGGGCATGGACGTGGACGTGCCCTTCGTGATGACCATGCAGGTCGGGCGGTTCCTGTTCGTGGTGCTGACCGCGCCGACGCTGGCGCGTTACCTGTCGCGCGGGGCCCGCACGGGCGCCTGATCCATGCGGACGGTGCGCAGCGACAGGGCCGCGATCAGGCCAACCACCGCCATCGCCGCCGCGCCCAGATAGACGCGGGAAAAGGCGTGGGACCAGTCTTCGGGCGTGGCCTGCTGCAGGGGATCCATGCCCGACGCCAGCACCGCCCCGTAAACGGAGATGGCGATGGCCGCACCCCCCATCCGCGTCAGCGTAACCGATCCCGTGGCCGCGCCCACATCCCGCCGCGGGGCCGAAAGCTGCACGCCCAGGATGGGGGCCTGCTGGCCCAGCCCGATCGCGATGCCCTGGCCCAGCAGCACCAGCGCGATGGCCCACAGCGGGGTGCCGCTGCCCATGCGCGACAACAGCAGCAGCATTACGACGCTGACGGCGGTTCCGGTGACCAGGAAGGGCTTGTAGACGCCGGTGCGCGCGATCAGCCGCCCGGCCGCAAGCGATCCGGTCGCGATCCCGCCGGTGATGGCGATGAAGAACAGGCCCGCATGGGCCGGCGACAGGCCCGTGGTCATCTGCAGGAACAGCGCGTGGAAGTTCACCATCCCGATGGCAATCCCGCCCGAGGTCATGGATACGATCAGCAGGCGCGGATAAACGGAGTCGCGGAACAGGCTCAGCGGCAGGATCGGCTCGGGTGCCCGACGCTCGATCTGGATCCAGAGGAGGGCGGCGATGATCGCGACAACCGGGGGCACCAGCGCTGCCGGTACGCGGAACGAACCGAAGATCTGCCCGCTGTCGGCCCAGACGACCAGCGCGGTGATCGCCACGGCCAGCGTGGCGGCGCCCGCCCAGTCGATGACGGGGCGGCGGTCGGGGCGGATGCGCGGGAGCAGCGTGTAAAGCCCAATCAGCGCGATCAGGGCAATGGGCAGGTTCACGAAGAAGATCGACCGCCAGCCCAGGTGATCGGTCAGCACGCCGCCCACGGTGGGCCCGATGCTGCCCGACGCCATGAGGACGAGGCTGGCGAAACTTTGGTATTTCGCACGTTCGCGCGGCTCGAACAGGTCGCTGTTGATGGCGAAGATCGACACCATGATCCCGCCGCCGCCCAGGCCCTGCAGCACGCGCGCCGCGATCAGCTGGTTCATGGACCCCGCCGCCGCGCAGGCGAGGGAGCCCGCCGCGAAGATCGCGACCGCCGTCATCATGACGTATTTGCGCCCGAACAGATCGCCCAGCTTGCCATAGATCGGCATGATCGCGGCCGTCGCCAGCAGATAGGCCGAACCGACCCAGCTGAACCGCTCCATCCCGCCGAATTCGCGGATGATGGTGGGCAGGGCGGTCGACACGATCTGGTTGTCGAGCGTGGAGATGAACATGCACAGCATGAGGAAGCCGAAGACCACGCGGCGCTGCCGGTCGGACAGGCCCTGGCCGTAGGCGGGATCGGAGGATGTGGCGGACATTGGCAAGGAAACCTTTCGCGTCTGGATCAGTGGGGCAGCCCGCGCACCCTGTCAACAGCCCCCATGGCCCGAAAAAGGCTTTGCGGCTTCGGGACCCCCACCCTACGCTGCCGCCGACGCAAGAAGGAGAGCATGATGAAAACCGTTCTGATCACGGGCGCCACCGCCGGGTTCGGCCGTGAGACGGCCCGCCGCTTCGTCGCGGGCGGCTGGAAGGTCGTGGGCACGGGCCGCCGCGCCGAACGGCTGGAGGAGTTGTCGGACGAGCTGGGCGCGGGCTTTCACGGCGTCGTGTTAGACGTGACGGATGTGGCGGCCATGCGCGTCGCCCTCGGCCGTTTGCCCGCCGAGTTTGCCGGGATCGACCTGCTGATCAACAACGCCGGTCTGGCTTTGGGCATCAACCCCGTGCCGGACGTCGAAGTGGACGACTGGTTCACCATGATCGACACGAACACCAAGGGCCTTGTCGCCATCACGCAGGCGCTGCTGCCCACGCTGATCGAACGGCGGGGCGGGATCATCAACCTGTCCTCCGTCGCGGGACGCTGGCCTTATGCGGGCGGCAACGTCTATGGCGCGACCAAGGCCTTCGTGAAGCAGTTCAGCCTGAACCTGCGCGCCGACCTGCATGGCAAGGGCGTGCGCGTGACGTCGCTGGAGCCGGGCATGGCCACCAGCGAGTTCACGCTGGTCCGCACCAAGGGCAGCGCCGAGGCGCATGACAAGCTGTATTCCGGTGCGAACCCCCTGACGTCCGAGGATCTGGCCGAAACGATGTGGTGGATCGGCAACCTGCCGCCCCATGTGAACGTCAACTCGCTGGAACTGATGCCCGTCAGCCAATCCTTCGGCGGGCTGAAGGTGCATTACGACTGAAGAAAGGGCAGGGGCACGGACAAGGCGGGGATGGTGGCCGCCCGTGCCTCGGCCGTGTTCCAGCCGGTGGTCGTTGCGGCGGCGAGGAGGGAGTGGATGATCGCTTCCTCCGTCGCCTCGATCGTGGCTTCGAACAGCGGCGACATCGCGTCATTCGAGAGTTCCAGCCAAGCGGTCAGGGCGGCGCGGCGTTCGGGCGTCCGGCGCAGCGCCTCGGCCGTGGAAAAGGCCAGCGCGTAATCGCCCGAGCCGTTGGACAGGGCCGCCCCCGTGCGGGCTAGTCCGCCGAAGGCGCGTTCGGCCAGCCGCCGCAGGTTGCGGTCCGACAAGGGCGCGTCCGTCGCGATCACGATCATGATGGATCCGTCGCGATCATGTTTCGGGTCCGAGGCGACGGCCCGCCCGTCGATCTTCAGCAATCCGCCGAAGTTGCTTTGCACCAGAACGCCGATCGTCCACCCCTCCACCACGCGCGACGACGTGCCGATGCCGCCCTTCAAGCCGAAGGCGACGGTTCCGGTGCCCGCACCCACCGCGCCTTCCGGAACCGGGCCGGTCGTGGCGGCGGTCAGGGCGGCCGTGATCTCCTCCACCGTGGGGCGCCCCGCGCGGATGTCGTTCAGGCGGCTGTCATTCGTTTCCCCCACCACGGCGTTGACCGAGGTGACGCGTTCGTTGTCCGGCTGCGACAGGGTCCAGTTTAGCGACGCCTCGATCGCGCGGCCGGTGGCAAGGGTGTTGGTCAGCAGGATCGGGGCCTCGATCTCCCCCAGCTCTTGGATCTGGGTGGCGCCGACCAGCTTGCCGAAGCCGTTCAGAACGGCCAGCGCGGCGGGTGCCTTGTTCTGGAACAGGTTTCCGCCGTGGGGAAGGATCGCCGTCGCGCCGGTGCGGATGCGGTCGCCTTCGATCACGGTGGAATGGCCGACCCACACCCCGGATACGTCCGTGATCGCATTCAGGGGGCCGGGGGCGTGGCGGCCGAGGATGATGCCAAGATCGCGAAGGCGGGGACGGTTGGTCATTGCGGCAGCTCCTGTCTGGACGCTGCCGGGTTAGCGGCCCGTTCCCCGCGCCGCAAGATCAGAGGACGTAGACCAGGATGAGGATGACGACGGCGGCCGCGGCCAGCAGGGAATACCGCATCAGGCGCACGCCCCAAGGGGATGGACGAGGGGTGGGAACAGATTATCTAGCGTCATGCCATTTCCTTTTTCGCTTGCGTCGGGCCAACGAAGCCGGGCAAGAAATGTTCCTGTTGCCTTGCGGAGTTGCCATTTTTGCCCAGCGTCACGGACCGCCTCGACGTCTTGAACGCCCTCGGGATTCTGGACACGCCCGCCGAACCGGAATTCGACAACATCGTCATCGTGGCGCGGTCGCTTTGCCAGGCCCCCGTGTCGCTGATCAGCCTCGTTCACAAGGACCGGCAATGGTTCAAGGCGCGGTCGGGTTTTGATCCGCAGGAAACGCCGCTGGACCAGTCGGTATGCTTCCACGCGGTCGTTGCGGGCAACCTGCTGGTGATCCCGGATCTGACGCAGGATGCCCGGACGCGTCACAACACGCTGGTGACCCAAAGCCCGCATCTGCGGTTTTACGCCGGGGCGCCGCTGATCCTGGACGGCGTTCCGATCGGCACGCTGTGCGTGATCGACACGGTCCCGCGCCCCGATGGGCTGACCCCCGATCAGGCGCAGGCGCTGTCGGCGCTGGCCGAACAGGTTGTGTCGCAGATCCGCGCGCGCGAACGGGCCCGCCGCTGGATGGCCGAGATCGAGGCCCAAAATGCCCTGCTGCGCGTGTCGGCGGATCATGCGACGGCGCTGATCCGGCTGGGCGACCGTCTGCAGGGCCTCACCTCGCAGGAGGAGGTGGTGGAGGCGGGGTCCGCCATCATGGCCGAAACGCTTGGGGCCACGCGCGCGGGGTTCGGCATCGTCGATCCGGAACGGGAAGCGGTGGTGGTGCATCCGGAATGGCGCGCGCCGGGCGTCACCTCGTTGGCGGGGCTGCACCAGTTGCGGCATTACGGCACCTTTGTCGACGATCTGAAGCGTGGGGAGCTGGTTATCATCCCGGATGTTCAGACCGATTCGCGCACGGCCCATCACTCCAAGGCGCTGACGGCCATCGGGGTTCGCGTTCTGATCAATGTGCCTATCCTTCAGAACGGACGGCTCGTTCTGCTGGGATTTGTGCATTACGACTGGCCCCGCGCGCTGAGCGATCACGACGCCACCTTCATCCGTAACGTGGCCGACCGCATCCAGTCCACGATCGTGCAACTGCGCGCGGTGGACGACCGGCGCATCATGAACCGCGAATTGGGCCACCGGCTGAAGAACACCTTTGCCATGATCACCGCCATCGCGCGGCAGACCTTTGGCGGGCAGGACCGGGAAGCGCTGAAAAGCTTCTCCTCACGTCTCGTGGCGGTCGGGGCGGCGTATGACCTCCTGGCGCATGAACGCTGGCAGGCGACGGATCTGGCTGCGGTGGTGGGTGCCTCCATCCAGTTGGCGGGCGGCGACAAGCGGATGGTGGCGACTGGCCCGCGCGTGGCGCTGGGGGCCGATGCGGCGATGACCGCCTCGATGCTGCTGCACGAGCTGACCACGAACGCGATGAAATACGGCGCGCTTTCGGTGCCCGAAGGGCAGGTGCGGATCGACTGGACGCTGGAGGGCGAGAACGTGTGCCTGTCCTGGAGCGAAACGGGCGGCCCGACCGTCACCCGGCCCTCCCGCAAGGGGTTCGGCTCGCGCATCGTGTCCATGGGCTTGGCCGGAGATGGAGAGTCGGAGGTCGATTACGCCCCCGAGGGTTTGCGCGTCCGCGTCCGCGCCCGCCGCGACAAGCTGGGGCCGTAGGGGAACCGGGGCGGGGGCCGTTTGGTTGATCTGGACAACCAACGGAGGACATCATGGCCAGCACCACCATTTCCAGCCGTGACGTGAATGGCACGGCCGTCTACAGCCCAACCGGCGATCATCTGGGGCAGATCGACCACCTGATGATCGACAAGAAAAGCGGAACCGTCGCCTACGCCGTGCTGGGCTTTGGCGGCTTTCTGGGCCTTGGGGAAGGCCATCACCCCGTGCCGTGGCAGAAGCTGCGCTATGACACCGAACGCAACGGGTTCATCACCGACCTGACGAAAGATCAGCTGGAAGGCGCGCCCGCCCGCACAGATGGCTGGCAGGATAACCGCGACTGGGCCACGACCTTCTACGGCTATTACGGCGTGGCGCCTTACTGGATCTGATCAATTCGTGCGGCGCGTCGGCACGAAGGGAAGGGGGGCGACGGGGATGCCCTCCTCGATCAGCTGGCGCGCCTCATCCAGCCGCGCCTCTCCGTGAATGGAGCGCGAGGGGGCATCGCCGTCGTGCATCCGGCGGGCTTCGGCGGCGAAGTTCATGCCGACGTAATCGGAATTCGCTTCCACATGCCGTCGCAGATCCGCGATGACCTTTTCCCGGTCGGAAGGCGGCGCCTTCGAGGCCGTTCCAATTGACGGGGCCATCAGCGACTTTTCCACCTTGGCATCGCCGCATTCGGGGCAAGCGACATGGCCTGCCGCTTTCAGCGCGTCAAAGGCCGCGGCTGACTGGAACCAGCTTTCAAACCCGTGCCCTTGCGGGCATTTCAGTGCGTAACGGATCATCCCACACCCCTGCGACGGCGCGCAGCCCTAGTGTCCCGGCGGAACGAAACCGGCGATAAGGACTGCCAGATCCGGTTCGTGCACCTTCTGCGCGGCGACGGCAAGATCGAACCATTTGCGACGGCGCTGTTTCCGTTCGGGATAGCGTTTGGACAGGTCCGTGACGCGCACCGCATGAACGTCGACGCGGCAGGGCAAAACGACCTGCCGGTCCGTGGCCCGGTACTGGACCTTGTCGTACTGGTAGTGACCGATCCAGGGACCCACGCGGCCGGTCACGCCCGCTTCCTCCCACGCTTCGATCGCGACCGCCTTTTCATCGGACCGGTCGACCATGGGCCACCCCTTCGGAAGAACCCAGCGTCCGGTTTCTCGGCTGGTGATCAGCAGGATCTGCACGCGGTCGTTCTTCATCCGCCAGCACAGGCCGCCCAACTGGCGCTGCACGTCCGTTTCCGCAAATATGTTCAGATCGGGCTTCATCCGTTGGAAAAACTTTGCTTAGGACAGGGTGAAATATTCTTAGAATGATGGTTGTCCACCACTTGGCAAGCGATAAGCGGGTCAAAGTCCCGCAAGTGTCTGGAATCGTACAATCAAGATTTCATGGGTCGCCGGCCCCGGATCGCCCGCCGCAGGATTGGGCGTTTTGCGTTCGGATCGTCCAGCGTTCAAGCAGAAAATGATGAACAAAGGGTTAGGCCGCCGATCCCCTATCCCATGCCGCCTTAACGCTTTCCCCCATACCTTCCGCGCATCTGGAAAATGGAGGCATCAATGCTCGGGATTCATGTTGGGCTGACCACATCGTCCTTTCTGTCGACGGCGCGGGCCGTGCCTTGGACGCCCGCCCAGCTGGACGGGATCGCGGCCTGGTTCGACGCGTCCGATCCCGCCACCATGACCCTGGACGCCGACCGCCGGGTGCAGCGCTGGACCGACCGCATCGGCGGGCTGGCCTGGACGCAGGCGACGGCGTCGGCGCGGCCGGTGTTCAACGCGGCGGCCCGCAACGGGGTGGGTGGGCTTGTCCTGACGGCGGGGCAGTTCATGACCGGCGCCAGCACGGGCCTGCCGACGGGACAGACGCCGCACACCCTTCTGGTGGCGGGGCATTCGCAGGGGGCGGACACGCAATATGGGGGCATCGTAGGCTGGGGCGGGCAGGCCAAGGGCCAGTCGCGCACCCTTCAGGTGCGCGCCAAGAACACCGAGATCGGCATCTCCTTCTACCAGATCGACATCGCGTCGTCGGCCAGCTGGTCCGGCACGGAACGCACGGTGATCCACCAGATGTCCGGCGCGGCGGGAAGCCTTCAGGGCCGCTTCTTCATCGACGGAGAGTTGAGCGGCACGCATTCCATCACCGGCGTGGAAACGATCGAGGGCGGGTCTTCGTTCGGCGCGAACCTGACCAGCCAGACGACCACCGTGTCGGGCTTTCTGGCGCAGCAGGTCGTCATTTGCCGGACGGCGATTTCCGACGCGGACCGCCAGCGGCTGGAAGGCTGGGCGTCCTGGACGTCGGGCCGCGCCGGGGCGGAACTGTCCGCCACCCATCCCTACAAGATCGCACGCCCCATGCTGGGCTGAGCGTCAGGAGGCGATGCCTTCCGCGCTCCATCCTTTTTCGGCCAGAAAGGCGTTGGCCCGGCGCGGCGCCGCCTGCAGGAACGAGGCCAGCGCCTCCAGGAACATCGCGTTGTCCCCCGCCTTGCGCGCGACCGTCATCGCCCGCTTCAGCAGCGGAAGCCGGTGGGGGGCCAGATGCAGGCCCCGTCGCAGATGCACCAGCGTGTCTTCCGGCGTTTGCGCGCAGTTGGCGTGCCAGACATGCGTGTCGGCATCGTGGAAGATCAGCGTCTCGTGCCGCGTCAGGGCGTCCTGCAGAAGGTCCGTCCGCCCGTCGGCGTTCAGGGCGCGGCACTCCTCCCGCGCGCGGTCGGCGGCGTCGGGCGCCAGATGCGCGTGGATGCGGGAGGCGAGAACGTCCACCGCGAAATCCGTCATGCT
Source organism: Falsirhodobacter sp. 1013 (assembly GCF_051195255.1). Taxonomy (NCBI): domain Bacteria; kingdom Pseudomonadati; phylum Pseudomonadota; class Alphaproteobacteria; order Rhodobacterales; family Paracoccaceae; genus Falsirhodobacter; species Falsirhodobacter sp. 1013. The sequence continues at coordinate 134,111 of NZ_JBNJLK010000003.1, forward strand.
GACCCCGCGCAACCCATGCTTGGAATAGACGGGCAGAACGGTCGGGTCGGGAAAGTCGTGATCCATGAAGGCGTGCAGGTACACCGCCCCTGCGGACAGGGCCAGCGGGTTGAAGTCCCCGTAACGCGCCAGCAGCGTCTGGCGATTCGACAACTCCACCGCCAGGCAACCGGGCGGCACGAACAGCATGTTCGTCATCCCCGCCCCGTGCAGCGTCACCAGGCAGTCCGCCGAGGCGACGGTGCGGGCCTGTTCTCGAACCGTCATGTCCTCGAAGAACACGGTCTCGAAGCCCAGGGGGGCAAGGCGGTCCAGCAGCCGTTCCTCCCCCAGCACGCCGCGCACGCGTTGGGAGCGGCGCTTGACGTAAAGCCGCCGCCGCCGTTCCGGCGGTCCGATGATGGCATGAACGTGCCGGCGCAGGGCGTCCACCGGTTCCTCGTAGCTGTTGGAGGCGGCGGCATACACGCCGCGCCGGTTGGCGTCCCGCGGGATCGGCGGGTCGTTCGCCGCCTCGATCCCCGGAACAAGCGCGGCCTGATACCGGAAGTGCCCCGTGTCCAGCGCCACCAGCGCGCGGCCGAAACTTTGCCAGCCGCGCCGGATCTCGATCCGGTGGGCGAGTTCGGGGAACCACGTGTCGATCAGGTCCTGCACGAAGCCCGAGGCCGTCGCCCGCGAACCGGTGGCAAAAAGGATCGGGCCGGTCAGCCCGTACCGTTCCACCAGCGTCAGAAGGGGGAACGATTCCTTCGTGAAGTGATAGAAGTTGCCGAAGTTCTTCACCTCGATCACGAAGGGAAGGTGGCGGACATCTTCGGTCGTCACCGGCAGCGGGGCCGTGTTGCGGGCGGCGCAGTCCTCGAAATAGGTGATCAGCGCCTTGTCGGGGGGCACGCCGTCGAGGGTGGGGCCGGCGGCGGCATAGCGGTTCCGCACGCGCGTGCCCCCGGCCGAACTTACGTAATATTTGCCGCACACCGTCAGATGATTGCTCATCACCCCGACATCATCGGCCACGCCCAGAACCGTCGGAAACGCGACACCCTGCGCCCAACTGCGCGTCTTAAGGACGTCGTTCCATTCGCCGAAGGTCCGCAACCGCTGTTCCAAGTCGGTGACCAGCGTCAGCCCTTCGGCCTGCAAGGGCGGGATCAGGCACGGGGTCAGATCCTCCGGCCGCAGCAGGGCGAAACCGGCGTCCAGGCCGGGAACGAAGAAGTCCGTGGGAAGGGCCTTGGCAATCTCGGGTGGGGACATTGCCGCGCGCTCCTTACAGGCCGGTGTCGGACGCGGGTTGCAGGTGCTTCATCACGCGGGCCTTTTCCTCGGGCGTCATGGCGGCCAGGATGCGGCCCAGACGCGACACCTTGTAGGCCTGGGGATGGCCCTCGGTCCGCGGGGCTTCCAGCCGGCGGAACACCTGATCCACCTCCAGCACCGGATGGCTGACCCGCAGCGAGCCGGTCTGCGCGTCAAGCTCCCTCCGCAGGGAGGGGGGATTGGTGTCGAACCAGCGGTGGCTGAACATGTCGGGCATGGCGGCCCACAGGTCCACCATCGTCCAGTCCAGCGCCACCCCCAGATTGGCCAGCACAGCCTCGTCATTGGGGGTCTGGACCTTGGCGCCCGCCGCGATCGCGGCGCGGATGTCGCGGCGCAGTTGCCGCACCGCCGGGACGTGCCGGCCGCTCAGCCGGTTCAGCGCGAAGATGCAGCCCCAGCCGGCCGAGGGGAGGGCCGTGGCCACCCCGACCGCCATCGGCTTCACCTTTTTCGGGCGTAGGGCGCAGGCCATGAAATCGGCGGTGATGGCGTTCAGCCGTCCGAAGATCGCGTCTTCCTGTCCCGCCGGAACATGCACGTCGCTTTCGATCAGCCATTGGTGGCGGCGGGGGCCGAAATCCTCGGCGATGGCGATGTGGCACAGATCGCCCATCCGCCAGCCCCAGTCATCGGGAACGGTGCCGCCCACCATGCCTTCCGCGCGGTCGCGGGTCAGCCTGGCCTTGGGCCAGCGCCCGGTGTCGACGGACCCGCGGCTTTCATCCACGCAAAGGGCGACGTTCCCCGCGCCGAACGCGATTTCCAGCTGGGTGGCCAGCCGATCCTCAACCTCGCCGAAACGATGACTTCTTATGAAGGCGATGTCGGAAGTCATGTCGGCGTCTGGCAACCCGTGCGATCAAGTCGCGGGGATTAAGGGCCAAGCGCTGCGGAAGTGTCAAGCGCAACGAAAAACGGCGCGGAGATCTCCGCGCCGTTTTCCGATGCTCGGGAAAGGCTTAGTTCACAGCGCCGATGCCGCCGCCGATCAGAGCGCCGGCGACCGGTTCGCCGCCCAGCACTTCACCCGCGACGGCGCCGCCCAGGGCGCCGGTGGCCACCCGCTGGCCGCGCGTGTTGCCGCAAGCCGAAACGGTCGCCGCGATCGCAAAGGCAGAGATGATGAGGAAAAGGGGACGTTTCATGGTGGTTCTCCTGTGACACGCGCCGGGTCATGCACCCGTGACTGGTGCGTGAATGCTTTGGGCCCGCTTTTGGTTCCCGAAAGGCCTTTGTACTGGTCATCGCAAGGGCTCGTCCCCATATCCGGATGCAGGAGGTGTCCATCATGATCCCGCTTCGCCACGACTTCGCCTCGGCCCTTCCGGGGATGTTCCTCGACTGGAAGGCCGATCCGCTGCCCCACCCGCAGGTGCTGCGGCTGAACCGCGCGCTGGCGCAGGAGCTGGGCCTTCCCGCCGACCTTCCCGCCACGCTTCTGGCCGGGCTGGAGCTGCCCGAAGGGGCGCGTCCGGTGGCGCAGGCCTATGCGGGGCACCAGTTCGGCGGCTTTTCCCCCCGCCTTGGGGACGGTCGCGCCCTGCTGCTGGGCGAGGTGACGGGCCCGGACGGGCGGCTGCACGACATCGCGCTGAAAGGGTCGGGTCGCACGCCATTTTCGCGCGGCGCGGATGGCAAGGCCGCGCTGGGCCCCGTCCTGCGCGAATACATCGTGGCCGAGGCGATGCACGCCATGGGCATTCCCACCACCCGTGCCCTGGCCGTCCTGACCACGGGGGAGGAGGTACTGCGCGAGGATGGTCCCCTGCCGGGCGCGGTTCTGGTGCGCGTCGCGTCCAGCCATCTGCGGGTCGGGTCCTTCCAGTATCTGGCCGCGCAGGGCGACGCGGAGGGGGTGAAGCGTTTGGCCGACTATGCCATTGCGCGGCACTATCCCCATCGTGCGGGCGATTACGAAGGGTTCTTTGCCGACGTGGCCGCCGCGCAGGCGCGCCTGATCGCGCAATGGATGCTGGTCGGGTTCGTGCATGGCGTGATGAACACCGACAACATGACCATCTCGGGCGAAACGATCGATTACGGGCCCTGCGCCTTCATGGAAGGCTATGCGCCGGGAACGGTCTATTCCTCCATCGACCGGCAGGGCCGCTATGCCTATGCCAACCAGCCGCTGATTCTGGGCTGGAACCTTGCCCGTCTGGCCGAAACGCTTCTGCCCCTGATCGACGCCGACGAAACCCGCGCGGTGGACCGGGCGACCCAGATCCTCGAAGGCGTGGCCGGCACCTATCAGGACGCCTGGCTGACGGGGATGAGGGCGAAGCTGGGGCTGGACGGGGCGGAGCCGGCCGACCGCGCCCTGGCCGAGGAGTTTCTGGATGGAATCGAGGGCGCGGACTGGACGCTGTGCTTCCGCCGCCTGTCGCAGTGCATCCAGGATGACACGCCGCTGCGCGCGCAGTTGTTCAAGGATCATTGGCTGGAAAGCTGGCTGCCCCGCTGGCGCGCGCGCCTTGCGCCGGATGCGGCAACGCGCATGGATGCGGTGAACCCCCTCTACATTCCGCGGAACGAGAAGGTGGAGGAAGCGCTCGCCGCCGCCCATCACGGCGACATGGCCCCGTTCGAGCGGTTGCTGGACGCCGTGTCCGATCCCTTCACCGAGCGGGAGGGCCTTGAAAACCTTGCCCTTCCGGCCTCCGAAGGGTTCGGCCGCTACAGAACCTTCTGCGGGACGTGAAATTTCCGCGGATCAGCGCTTGACGGGGCGCGCGGGTCTGCGTAATACGCACCTCACGTTCGGCGGGTCCGGACGGTGAAAGTTGCGGTTGTAGCTCAGTTGGTTAGAGTACCGGCCTGTCACGCCGGGGGTCGCGGGTTCGAGCCCCGTCAACCGCGCCACTTTCACCCGAAATGCCCGTTGCCGTTGGAATGCGGTTGTAGCTCAGTTGGTTAGAGTACCGGCCTGTCACGCCGGGGGTCGCGGGTTCGAGCCCCGTCAACCGCGCCATTCCACGAAAAAGGCGGCTCCGCAAGGAGCCGCCTTTTCGCTTTTCCAGATCAGGAAAAGGGGGCCGAAGCCCCCGTTGATGTCACATCAGCTTGTCCAGAATCCGCGCCCAGGACCGGATGCCCTTGTGGAAGCTTTCCACGTCGTACTTCTCGTTCGGGGAATGCATCTGGTCGTCGTCGCGGCCAAAGCCGATCAGCATCGCGTCCATGCCGAGGATGTCCTTGAAATACCCCGCGATCGGGATCGACCCGCCGGCGCCGACATAGGCGGCCTCCGTGCCCCATTCCTCGGACAGGGCCTTGCGGGCCTTCTCGAAGGCCGGATCGTCGATGGACATCACGCTGGCGGGCGATCCGTTGACGTCCTTGAATTCCACAGAACAATCGGCGGGAAGCTGGGCCTTGAACCACGCCTCGAACGCGTTGTTGATCTTGTCCGGGTCCATCTTCGACACGAGGCGGAAGCTGATCTTGGCATGCGCCTCGGCCGGCAGCACGGTTTTGAAGCCCGCGCCGGTATAGCCGCCCCAGATGCCGTTGATTTCGGCCGTGGGACGGGACCAGATCTGTTCCAGCGGGGTGCGGTCCTGTTCGCCGGCGGGCACCGACAGGTCCACGTCACCCAGGAAGGCCGCATGGTCGAAGGCGAGGTTCTGCCATTGCTGGCGCACCGCGTCCGGCAACTCCTCCACATCGTCGTAGAAGCCGGGGATCGTGACGCGCCCCTGATCGTCGTGCAGGGTGCCGAGGATCTTCGTCAGCACCCGGATCGGGTTCATCGCCGGTCCGCCGAACATGCCCGAATGCAGGTCCTTGTTGGCCGCGTGGACCGTCAGCTCGCATTTCGACAAGCCGCGCAGCATGGTCACGATGGCCGGCGTCTTGGAATCGAACATGCCCGTGTCGCAGATCAGCGCGATGTCGGAGCGCAGTTCCTCCGCATTCTCCTGCATGAACGGGATGAGGGACGGGGAGCCGGACTCCTCCTCACCTTCAAGGAAGATGGTGATGCGGCCGGGCAGGGTGCCATGGACGGTCTTCCACGCGCGGCAAGCCTCGATGAAGGTCATCAGCTGGCCCTTGTCATCGGCCGAGCCGCGACCGCGGATGACGCGGCCCTTGGCGGTGTCCTGCACTTGCGGATCGAAGGGGTCGCGGTCCCACAGGTTCAGCGGATCGACCGGCTGCACGTCGTAATGGCCATAGAACAGGATGTGCGGGCCCGTCGTGCCCGCATGGGCCACGACCATGGGGTGCCCGGGAGTCATGCGCTTGGCGGCGTCGAAGCCGATGGTCTTCAGATCCTCCACCAGCCAGTCGGCGGCGCGGTCGCAATCGGCCTTGAAGGCGGGATCGGTGGAAATCGACGGGATGCGCAGCAGCTCCAGCAGGCGGTCCGTCGCCTCGGGCAGCGAATGGTCGATGGTGTCCAGCACCGATGGCAGCGACATGGCGTTCTCCTTCTTGGTGGGGCGCAGCCTATCAGCCGGGCGGCCCCTGTCCAGACCCGCACCCCTGCGCTATGTTTGCCGCAAAACCGGAGGTTCACGATGAAATACTGGGTTCTGGCCGCCACGCTTCTGGCCACCGCCGCATCTGCGCAGACGATGGGGCTGCGCGAACTGCGCGGCATGCTGTATCCGAAAGCGGATGCCGAGGTGGAGATCCTGCCCAAGGATTACCTGCCCGCCGATCAGGCGGCGCTTCTGCGCCAAGTGGGCGCGCAGCAGGCCTATTACGGGGCGATCGCCATTTCCCCGGACGAAGGGATCATGGTGCAGGCCACGGTCGCAGCCGCGAACTACCACAACACGGACACCGCCTCGGTCGCCGCGCTGCGCGACTGCAACGCCAAGCGCAAGGCCCCCCGCGCGTGCGAGATCGTGGGCTATATCCGCCCCGCCGGATGGCAGCCGCAGCCGGTGCAGCTGTCGCAAGCCGCCACGCAGGCCTTTGTGGACGATTTCCGGGGCAACGCGCCCAAGGCCTTCGCCATCTCTCCGACCACGGGCGAATGGGGTCTGGCCAAGGGCGGCAGCGCCGCGGCCGACGCGGTTCAGGCCTGCGGTGCGGGCTGCCAGATCCTGATCCAGAACTGACGTCCCGTCGGGTCGGGTATGTCATATTGTCCAGTTTCCCCCGTGACCTGCGCGTAATAAACGGTCACAGTTGAATCGGACGGACCCCGGCCCGCCCATGACCCAGCCCCCGCAAAAGGGCGCAAGGGAGATGGTTGATGAATTACGATCTTGCACTCGACACGGCCCTGAACCGGCTGCACGAAGAAGGGCGCTACCGCACCTTCATCGACATCGAACGCCGGCAGGGCGCGTTCCCGCACGCGGTGCGCCGTCGGCCAGACGGGTCGGAGCAGGACATCACCGTGTGGTGCGGCAACGACTATCTGGGCATGGGCCAGCATCCGGCCGTGCTGGGGGCGATGCACAAGGCGCTGGACGCCACCGGCGCGGGATCGGGCGGCACGCGCAACATCTCGGGCACGACGCTGTATCACAAGGAGCTTGAGGCCGAGATCGCGGACCTGCACGGCAAGGAAGCGGCCCTCGTCTTCACCTCCGCCTACATGGCCAACGACGCGACGCTGCAAACGCTGCCGAAGCTGTTCCCGGGCCTGGTGATCGTTTCGGACGAGCTGAACCACGCGTCGATGATCCAGGGCATCCGCAACGGGCGCGGCGAAAAGGTCGTGTTCCGCCACAACGACGTGGCCCACCTGCGCGAGATCCTGGAAGGCCTGCGCGGCCGTCCGATCCTGATCGCGTTCGAATCGATCTATTCCATGGACGGCGATTTCGGCCCCATCGCCGAAATCTGCGATCTGGCGGACGAGTTCGGCGCGCTGACCTATCTGGACGAGGTGCACGCCGTCGGCATGTACGGCCCCCGCGGTGCGGGCGTGGCCGAACGCGACGGGCTGATGGACCGCATCGACATCATCAACGGAACGCTGGGCAAGGCCTTCGGCGTCTTCGGCGGCTATATCGCGGGCACCGCGAAGATGCTGGACGCCGTCCGCTCCTATGCGCCGGGGTTCATCTTCACCACGTCCATCCCGCCCGCCGTGGCGGCCGGGGCGGCGGCGTCGATCCGTCACCTGAAGGCCGACAACGCGCTGCGCGAGGCGCACCAGACGCAGGCCCGCGTCCTGAAGATGCGCCTGAAAGGCCTGGGTCTGCCGATCATCGACCACGGCAGCCATATCGTGCCGGTGCATGTGGGCAATCCGGTGCACTGCAAGATGCTGTCGGACATGCTGCTGGAAGATCACGGCATCTATGTCCAGCCGATCAACTTCCCCACGGTGCCGCGCGGCACGGAACGGCTGCGCTTCACGCCGTCCCCGGTGCATGGTCCGCGCCAGATGGACGCACTTATTCGGGCGATGGACTCGCTTTGGAATCACTGTGCGCTAAATCGTGCCGAGATGTCAGCCTGAAGATATCCGCAGATGCAATGCTCTCTGCGCTGTGATAATTCCATCCGGCAAGGCGCGCGCTGAGTCGGAACGAACGACTCGGTCATCTCTGGGGCAGGACGAAGACAATAATGATCTGGCGGAGGACCTCCCCTTCGACGGTGGACGGCGACAAACCCAAGGGGTTTGACGATTTCGAACTGCGTCTTGGCGATTTGATGCGGGGCGAACGTGCCACGCTCGGAAAATCCCTTCTGGATGTGCAACGGGAGTTGCGCATCAAGGCCACCTACATCGCCGCCATCGAAAATTGCGACCTGACGGCTTTCGAAAGCCAGGGCTTCATCGCGGGCTACATCCGGTCCTATGCCCGCTATCTGGGGATGGATCCGGAAGCGGCCTATCAGAAGTTCTGTCTGGAAGCGAATTTCACGCTGCATCACGGCATGGCCACGGAGGCCTCGCCCAAGCGTCCGGTGCCGGTCCGCACCAAGGATCCTCTGGCCGATCCCAATCCCAGGTTCCTGCCGCGCAACCGCAGCTTCGCCTCGCAGATCGACCTGCGGGCCGTCGGGTCGGTGCTGGTTCTGGCGCTGCTGATCGGCGGCATCGGTTACGGCGGATGGTCCGTCCTGAAGGAAGTGCAGCGCGTGCAGCTGGCCCCCGTCGACCACGCGCCCGAGGTGGTGGCCGAGATGGACCCGCTGCAGGGCGTCGCGACGGACGTGGCGACCGATGTCCTTCCCGCGGCCGGTGACGTTCCCAAGACCGACCTGATGACACGGCTGTACCGTCCGCGCGATCAGGCGCTGGACGTGCCGGTTCTGGTGGCGCGCGACGGTCCGATTGCTGCCATCGATCCGCGTCAGACCCAGCTTGCCGCGGCCGAGCCGTTCGGGCCGGCCCTTCCGGCCGCCGAACCGCCGCAGGTCATCGCGGCGCAGGCCCCGGCGGTGGAAATCCTTGCCGTGCGTCCGGCATGGGTGCGCGTGCAATCGGCCGATGGCACCGTGCTGTTCGAAAAGATCCTTGGCGCCGGCGAACGGTACGAGGTTCCGCAGATGGAAGAACCGGCACGCCTTCGGGCGGGCAATTCCGGTTCGGTCTATTTCGCGGTGAACGGCAAGACCTATGGTCCGGCGGCCGAAGGCGCACGCGTCGTCAAGAACATCGAGCTGTCCTCGGACGCCCTGACGGGAACGTTCGCGGCGGCGGTTCTGGATCAGGACGCCGATCTGGCCCGCATTCTGACCGCACAGGCGACCGAGTGACGGTTGCCCCCGTGCGGCCCTGCGCCTATGTTGGGCGCTGAGGCAGAGCGGAGTTTTCCATGTCCTTGAATCACGTCCGTCCCTGGCGCAACATCTACCGTCGCAAGTCGCGGCAGATCATGGTGGGAAATGTGCCGGTGGGGGGCGATGCGCCGATCTCGGTGCAGACCATGACCAACACCCTGACGCATGACGTGCGGGCGACCATCGCGCAGATCCAGGCCGCCGCCGCAGCCGGCGCCGACATCGTGCGCGTGTCCGTCCCGGACGAGGAATCGTCGGCCGCGCTGAAGCACATCGTCGCCGAAAGCCCGGTCCCGATCGTCGCCGACATCCACTTCCACTACAAGCGCGCCATCGAATCCGCGATCGCGGGCGCGGCCTGCCTGCGCATCAACCCCGGCAACATCGGGGATGAAAAGCGCGTGAAGGAGGTCATCAAGGCCGCCAAGGACTACGGCTGCTCCATCCGCATCGGCGTGAACGCAGGTTCGCTGGAACGCCACCTGCTGGAGAAGTACGCCGAGCCGTGCCCCGAGGCGATGCTGGAATCCGGCATGGATCACATCAAGATCCTGCAGGACAACGACTTCCACGAATTCAAGATCAGCGTGAAGGCCTCGGACGTGTTTCTGGCCGCGGCGGCCTATCAGCAGATCGCCGAAGCCACGGACGCGCCGATCCACCTTGGCATCACCGAAGCCGGCGGCCTCGTGTCGGGCACGGTGAAATCCGCCATCGGCCTTGGCAACCTGCTGTGGATGGGGATCGGCGACACGATCCGCGTGTCCCTGTCGGCCGATCCGGTGGAAGAGGTGAAGATCGGGTACGAGATCCTGAAGTCGCTGGGCTTGCGCCATCGCGGGGTCACGATCATCTCCTGCCCCTCCTGCGCGCGTCAGGGGTTCGACGTCATCAAGACCGTCGCCGCGCTGGAGGATCGTCTGGCCCATGTCACCACGTCCATGAGCCTGTCGATCATCGGCTGCGTCGTGAACGGGCCCGGTGAGGCGCTGATGACCGATATCGGCTTCACCGGCGGCGGGGCGGGGAACGGCATGGTCTATCTGGCAGGCAAGCAAAGCCACCGGATGTCCAACGACCAGATGATCGAACACATCGTGGAAGAGGTCGAAAAGAAGGCCGCCCAGATCGAGGCCGAAAAGGCCGCCGGCGACGCGGTTCAGGCGGCGGAATAAGCACCCGCCGCCGGGCCTTCATCCCTTGCGCTGGTCGGCCACGACCTGCGCCATTCCTGTTTCGGGGACATAGCCGCGCAGCATCGTCTGATCGATGACGAAGGTGGGGGTGCCTTGGATCTGCAGCGTCTGGGCGAGCGCGTGGTTGTCGGCGATGACCTTGCTCACCTCGGCGCTGTCCATCTTCGGCTGCACGGTCGCCCAGTCCAGTTTCAGATCGCCCGCGATGCGCTTCAGCGCCGCTTCGTTCACGTCGCCGCGCAGGGCGTAGAACTGGTCGTGAACCTTCTTGTAGGCCTCGTCCCCCGCCGTCATCTTCACCGCCAGCGCGAAGCGCGAGGCCAGCACCGACTGCTCGCCCAGGATCGGGAGCTCCTTCAGCACGAAGCGGATGTTGCCGTCCTTGGCCACGAGGCTGTCCACCTCGGCCGAGGCCTGACGGCAATAGCCGCAGCGGTAGTCCATGAACTCCACCACCGTGACGTCGCCCTGCGGGTTGCCGCCCACCCAGTCCGCGCCGCTGTGGAAGATCGCGTCGGCGTTCTGGCTGACCAGATCCTCATCCGCGGTCGCCTGCTGTTGCTGTTGGCGCTGGTCCAGCACCTGGATCGCTTCCATCAGCACCTCCGGATGCTCCATCAGATAGGAGCGGACTTCGGAGCGGAAGACCTGACGCTCGGCGTCGGTCATGTCCTGGGCCAGGGCGGGCAGGGCGATCGTCGTGGCAAGCGCGGCAAGTGCAAGGCGTTTCATCGGGATCTCCTGAATGTCGCGCGGCAGGGAACACCGGACGCGCCGGAATGGCAAGTGTTGACCTTGGCGCCGGATGTGGCGAACAGGGGCTTGGGACAAGTTTGGGGGCAGGGGATGCAGGTTTCAAGGCGGGTGTGGCTGGCGCTGGCCCTGTGGCTGGGCTTCGGCACGATCGCGCTGGCCGAGGCGCAGCTGGAACGCGGATCCCTGCGCGAAGGCTGGGGCGGCGGGGTGGAGGTGTCGCTGATCCTGAGCGGACCGGCCCCGTGGCGTGCCCGGATGCTGGCCGATCCGCCGCGGCTTGTGCTGGATTTCCGCGACACCAGCATCGCGGAGGTGCCCTTCGCCCCCCGCAAGCGCGTCACGGCGGTGGAGGCGGGGGCGATCCGCCCCGGCTGGTCGCGCATCGTCCTGACGCTGGGCGGCCCCTATGCCATCACGGCGGCCGAGATGCGGGTGCGCGATGACGCGACGGTTCAGGTCGCGCTGGAACCGGCGGACGAGGCCGCCTTTCGCGTCGCTGCCCTTCGCCCCGAGCCGGAGGAATGGACCTTGCCCAAGGAACCGCCGCCCCCCGTGCCGGAAGGCGACGGGCCGCTCCTGGTGATGCTGGACCCCGGTCATGGCGGGATCGACCCCGGGGCCCAGCATGACGGGCTGACCGAAAAGGCCCTGACGCTGTCCTTCGCGCAGGAGCTGAAGCGCCTTCTTGTGGCGGATCAGGGGTTCCGCGTGGCCCTGACGCGTGAGGATGACCGTTTCGTGCCCTTGGAAACGCGCCTGACCCTGGCGCGGCAGGCGGGGGCCGACGTGTTCCTGTCCCTTCACGCCGACGCCGTCCGGGAAGGGGAGGCGACGGGCGCCACGCTTTACACCCTCGCGGATCATGCCACGGACCGTGCCGCGCAGATCATGGCGGCCTGGCACGACCGGACGGACATTCTGGCCGGGGTGGACCTGACGCACAACGACGACACCGTGGCGGGCGTGCTGATGGACATGGCGCGCGTGGAAACCGCGCCCCGCACGGAACGGCTGGCGCGGTCGCTGGAAAGCGCGATGAAGGCGCAGCGGATCGACATGCACCGTCACCCCCGTCAGGCGGCCGACTTCGCCGTGCTGAAGGCGCCCGACATGCCTTCCGCGCTGGTGGAGCTGGGGTTCCTGTCCTCGGCCGCCGACCGCGCGAACCTGCGGGACGCGGCGTGGCGGGCGCGGATGGCGGCGGCGATCCGCGACGGGCTGAAGATGTGGGCGGCCAAGGACGCCGCGATCCGCCCCGGCCTGCGGCGGTAGATCGCGCGTTTGTCACACGGGCAGGGCAAGCGCGTTTTGACCTTGCCGCCCTCCCGGAGTATATACGCCTCTGCACTGTCGCGAGGGGCGTTTCCATTGTTCAGGTTCATCGGTTCCGTCCTGGGGGCCATCTTCACGCTGATCACGTTGGCCGCCATCTTCGGCGCGCTGACGATCGCGACCATCTTCTGGATGTATTCGCGCGATCTGCCCAGTCATGACAGCCTGGCCCAGTACACCCCGCCCACCATCAGCCGCATCTACAACGGCGAAGGGTCGGTGATCGACGAGTTCGCGCAGGAACGCCGCATCTTCGTCCCGGCCGAGGAGATCCCCGATCTCGTGAAGCACGCCTTCATCTCGGCCGAGGACAAGAACTACTACATCCATCACGGCTATGACCCGCGCGGCATGGTTGCCGCCGCGGTCGAGGCCGTGAAATCCGGCGGCAAGAACGTGCGTGGTGCATCCACCATCACGCAGCAGGTGGCCAAGAACTTCCTTCTGTCGTCGGACCGGACGGCGGAACGGAAGATCAAGGAGATCATCCTTGCAACGCGCCTCGATGCCGCGCTGTCCAAGGACAAGGTCCTTGAGCTGTACCTGAACGAGATCTTCCTCGGCCGGAACTCCTACGGGGTGGCGGCGGCGGCGCAGACCTATTTCAACAAGGCGCTGTCGGACCTGACGCCGGCGGAAGCGGCCTTCCTCGCCTCCATGCCGCAGGCGCCCAGCCTGTCGCCCGTGGCCGACAAGGAGCATCTGACGAACCGCCGCAACTATGTCCTGCGCGAGATGAAGGACAACGGCTATATCGACGAGGCGACGATGACCGCCTCTGCTGCGGAGCCGCTGCGATCCGTGCAGAACGGCGATTACGAACCCTATCGCGAAACGCTGCCGCCGCGCAGCTATTTCACCGACGAGATCCGCCGCCAGCTGAGCCAGGAATTCGGGCAGGAGCAGTTCTTCGGCGGTGGCCTGACCATCCGCGCGACCGTGGATCCCGAATTGCAGGCGCTGGCCGCCGAGGCGCTGCGCGAAGGGCTGGAAAAGCTGGACCGCAGCAACGGCGTCTGGCGCGGCACCCGCGTGACCCTTCCCGCCGACGTTCTGGAAAGCGAGGACTCGTGGCGCCCCGCGCTGGCGCAGGCCGACGTGCCGCGCGACATCCCCGAATGGAACGTGGCCGTGGTGCTGGAGGCGGGGTCTTCCGCCACCCTAGGCATTCAGGGTGAAACCGCCACCGGCACCGTACCGGCCAGTGACGTCACCTGGGCGCGCAAGCTGGACGCCAATGGCAAGCTGGGGCCACGAGCCGACGGGGCCTCGGACCTTGTGGCGCCGGGCGACGTGGTTCTGGTGAAGCGGACGGGCGACGGCTGGTCCCTGCGGCAGGTGCCCGAGGTGCAGGGCGGCTTCATGGCGATGGACGTGAACACCGGGCGCGTTCTGGCCATGCAGGGCGGCTATTCCTATCAGGACAGCAGCTTCAACCGCGCCACGCAGGCGCAGCGGCAGCCGGGTTCGTCCTTCAAGCCCTTTGTCTATGCCGCAGCACTTGACCGGGGCATGACGCCCGCCACGACGGTGGTTGACGCCCCGATCGAGCTGAACACCCCGCAAGGGCTGTGGACGCCCAAGAACTCCTCGGGGAAATGGCTGGGACCCGCGCCGATGCGCATGGGAATCGAGCAGTCGCGCAACCTGATGACGGTGCGCCTGGCCCAGACGGTGGGCATGGACACCGTCGCACAATACGCCGAACGCTTCGGCGTCTATGACCCGATGCGCCAGTTCCTCGCGAACTCCCTCGGGGCGCAGGAAACGACTCTGATGAAGATGATCACGGCCTATGCGATGTTCGCCAATGGCGGCAAACGGGTGGAGCCGACGCTGGTGGACCGGGTGCAGGACCGTTTCGGCCGCACCATCTACCGCCACGACCAGCGCAACTGCGTGAACTGCGGGCTCGCCTCCCTGCCCAGCGGCGCTGCCCCGCAGATCGAGGGGCAGAGCGAGCAGGTGCTGGACCCGATCACCGATTACCAGCTGGTGTCGATGATGCGCGGGGTGGTGCAGCGCGGATCGGCCACGGGCGTGAACCTGCCGGTGCCCGTCGCGGGCAAGACCGGCACGACCAACGACGCCAAGGACGTGTGGTTCATCGGCTTCACCTCCAACATCGTGGCGGGGTGCTACATGGGCTATGACCAGCCGCGGTCGCTGGGCCGGTCGGCCTATGGCGGGACGCTGTGCGTGCCCGTGTTTCAGGCCTTCATGGAAAAGGCCGTGCAGCGCTTCGGCGGGACCGAATTCAAGGTGCCCCCGGGTGGTTACTTCCAGAAGGTGGACCGCTTCTCGGGGGCGCCGGTGGGGCCGGACGCGTCGGGGCCGAACGTGATTTCGGAATACTTCCGCGATGGCGTGATCCCGCAATGGGGCAGCGCGGTCGATGGCGGCTTTGCCATGGGCGCGAACCTTCCCCTGTTCGCCCCGGGAGAGACGGACGACACGCAGACGGTCACCACCTCCACCGGCCAGCAGCGGGTCATTCCGAAGAACAACGCCGATTTCGGCACCCTCAGTTCGGGCGGCCTCTACTAGGCCGCCCCGCTTGCCGTGACACGATCCAGCGGGTATGACCGCGAACCGAACCAACCCCCGAGGATGACGATGCGCACCGAGATCCAGCACCACGCCGAGACGATCCGCAAGACGCTGGGACTGCTGGCGCAACGGATGGACCGCGAAACGGCCCCGCACCGGCTGGAGGAGTTCAACGCCATGATCGAGGCGGGGGACATCTGGAACGATCCTGACAAGGCGCAGAAGCTGATGCGCGAACGTCAGGCGCTGATGGACCAGATCTCCACCTACGACCTGATCGAGGCGGGGCTGCGCGACAACGTCGAACTGATCGAGCTGGGCGAGGCCGAGGGCGACGAGGAGATCGTCACCGAGGCCGAGAACGCGATCCGCGAGCTGGTGACGCTGGCCCGTGCGAAGGAGCTGGAAGCCTTGCTGGACGGCGAGGCCGACGGCAATGACACCTTCCTTGAGGTGAACGCGGGCGCGGGCGGCACCGAAAGCTGCGACTGGGCGTCCATGCTGGCGCGCATGTATGTCCGCTGGGCCGAGAAGAAGGGCTACAAGGTCGAGACGCAGTCCCTGTCCGAGGGCGAGGAGGCGGGGATCAAGTCCGTATCCTACAAGATCTCGGGCAAGAACGCCTATGGCTGGCTGAAGTCGGAATCGGGCGTGCACCGGCTGGTCCGCATCTCGCCCTACGACTCGGCGGCGCGGCGGCACACGTCGTTTTCGTCCGTCTGGGTGTATCCGGTCGTGGACGACAACATCGAGATCGAGATCCCCGATCGCGACATCCGCATCGACACCTACCGGTCCTCGGGCGCGGGCGGGCAGCACGTGAACACCACCGACTCCGCCGTGCGGATCACCCACCTGCCGACAGGCATCGTGGTGACGTCCTCCGAGAAGTCGCAGCACCAGAACCGCGCCAACTGCATGGCCGCGCTGAAGTCGCGCCTGTACCAGATGGAGCTGGACCGCCGGAACGCCGCGATCAACGCGCAGCATGAATCCAAGGGTGATGCGGGTTGGGGCAACCAGATCCGGTCCTACGTCCTTCAACCCTACCAGATGGTGAAGGACCTGCGGACGAGCGTGGAAACCTCCGACACCCAGGGCGTGCTGAACGGCGATCTGGACCTGTTCATGGCGGCAACGCTGGCGCAGGACGTGGCGGGCAAGAGCCGGGCCGAAGCGAACGCGGAGTAGGGTCCCTCACAGGGCGGAGAGGGCACCCGATGCCCGACCCGAAGGCAGGGTGGCGCGCAGCCCTTGGGAGTTCCGGCGACGTCAGGCGTCCCGGAAACCGGGTAGGCCGTTCTCACGGCGAAAGGTTTCGACCTCCTCGACCATGGCATCTTCGGAATCCCGGCCCGGTTGGGGGTAGAAAAGGATGTCCCGGCCTCGGGATCCGGTTTCACCAACCTGTCGAAATGTGCGATTTACCGACTGTCCTCGGCCTCCGTACGGCCCGTCGGATCACCGAGTGCGATCACGACGTCCAGGAACTCCTGACGCGTGAACTCCACGATGCTCGTCTTCATGAAATAGTTGATGCCCATTGCGGATCCTTCCCCGGCGCGGTGGCATCTTCGCGCCGCTGCCTTGCCGGAAGGTGAACGCCGCCAGCAAAAAGCGCCCCGGGGGGCGCTTTGGTCAGGCTTGCGTGTCGACGGCAGGCTTGGGCGGCGCCACCTGCGGCTGAGGCTGAGGCGGGGAGATCGCCTTCTTGCCCTGCTGCAGCGGATCGTCCTGACGCTGGACGGATCCTTCGAAATGGGCGCCCGATTCGATCGCGATCGTCTTGTGGATGATGTCGCCTTCCACGCGCGCGGTGGAGGTCAGGCGCACTTTCAAACCACGCACGCGGCCGATGACGCGGCCGTTCACGACGATGTCGTCGGCCACGATCTCGCCCCGGATGGTGGCGCTTTCGCCGACCGTCAGCAGATGGGCGCGGATGTCGCCTTCGACCGTGCCTTCGACCTGAATGTCACCGGTCGTTTTCAGGTTGCCGACCACCGTCAGGTCGGACGACAGCACTGACGGCGACGCTTTCCCGCGGGGGGCGGCGGTGTCGGACTTCGTCTCGGTCCAGCTTTGGGCATCACCCTCGTGCTTGGGACCCGGCTCATTCACTCTGCTCTTAGAAAACATCTCTTCCCGCCTTGATGAAGGTCATGGGGTTCACAACCTTGTCGCCGACACGCACTTCGTAATGAAGGTGGCTGCCGGTCGACCGGCCTGTCGATCCCATATCACCGATCAGGTCGCCGCGCGACACCTTATCGCCGACTTTGACCCGAATCTTGGACAGGTGGCCATAGCGGGTTTCGATGCCGAAATCATGGCGGATCTCGATCATGTTGCCGTAACCGCTGACGACACCGGCGCGGATCACGACGCCGTCCCCGGGTGCCAGGATGGGCGTGCCCACGGGGGCCGCCATGTCGACACCGGCGTGGAAGCGGCGCCCGCGGCCCTTCGGATCGTTGCGGTATCCGAAGGGGGAGGAGTAGCGGAAGCGGGCCTCCACCGGCATGGCCAGGGGCACATGCGTGGCGGCGATGCGGTACATGTTCATCCGCTCCAGCCCGTCGAGGATGGCGTTGGCGCGATTTTCTTCGGAGGAGGTGCGGCCGTTCATGGTCGAGAGGCTCACCGGCTCCAGCGGGCCTCCCTGACCGCCGTAACCCCGGCGTACCTGGCGCAGCAGGTCGTCGGTGTTCAGGCCGGCGGCGCGGAACATCTTGTCCAGCGGTTCCATGGACATCTGCACGGCGTCTTCCAGCTGGCTGAAGATCGCGTCATTGCGGGCTTCCAGCGCGGCCTTGGCGGTCTGGATCTCTTCCGTCTCGGCGCCGGCCTGCTGGGCGGTCCGTTCCAGCTCGTCGCGTTCCCGGGCGATGTCGTCCAGCGCGGCCGTCATCATCTGAAGCGTGTCCGTCGCCTCGGTCCCGCCGTCCTGATCGTTCAGCGAGGCGATCATGCGCTGTGCCTCGGCGCGGGCTTCGTCGCGTTCGGACAGCGTCTTGCGCAGCGTGTCCTGAACGGCGGCCAGGCCGCTTTCCAGTTCGCGGCGACGATCCTCGGCCTCCAGAAGACGGGACTGCATCTCCGACACCTCGTTCAACGCGAGGGAGAAACGCTGCTGCGCGGTCGCCGCTTCCTCGGCCCGGGTGTCACGGTCCGAGGAGATCGTGTTCAGACGATCCTCGTACAGTGCCTGTTGCCGTGCCGTCGCCACCTTGCCCGGGCCCGTGGCCATGCCGTCCATGAACACCATGGCCGAGGCGACCATCACCCATCCCACCAGCGCCACGCTGCCCGTCAGGGCGGCCAGCTGCGTCGCGGGGCGGATGCGCACGAAACGCGTGTTGGTGTCGGACTTCAAGTAAAGGCGCTGCTCGGGCAGCCAGTGTTCCAGCGACGTGTTGAGCCGGTAGGAGATGCGTTTCAGCACGATGTCTCGGTTCCTTAGTTGCCCGGACCGGGCGCCGCGTGATCCTGAACGATCAATGCGGTGCGCGACGGATGATCCTGCCTGACCCTCGCCAGATCCTGTCCGCTGACTGAATAAGACCAAGGGCGATGGGGGGGCAACCAATTTGGAAACTTGTCAGGATCGGGTGGCGGAACCCCGCCCATTTCGGCGAAATCCCGCCGATCAAACGGCCTGCGCGGCGGCCAGAACGGCCTCGGCGTGGCCCGCGACCTTGACCTTGCGCCATTCCTGCAGGATCCGCCCTTCGGCATCGATCAGGAAGGTCGACCGTTCGATCCCCATGCTTTTCTTGCCATAGAGGGTCTTTTCGACCCAGACGTCATAGGCCTCGGTCACCTCTCCGGTGTCGGAGGCAAGGGTGATCCCCAGCCCGTGTTTCGTGCAGAACTTCTGGTGCGAGGCGAGGGTGTCGCGCGAAATCCCGATGACCCTCGTGCCCGCCGCCGCGAACTCCGCCGCCAGCCGGTCGAAGTCGAGCGCTTCCAGCGTGCAGCCGGGCGTGTCGTCGCGGGGATAGAAATACAGCACGACCTTGCCGCCCATCTTCGACAGCGTGATTTCGCCGTCGGTGGAGGGAAGGGTGAAATCCGGGGCTTGGCGGGTCATGGCCTCTCCTGCATCTATGTCCTGTTGTGTTTTGCCGCGGATCGGGGCAAGCGCAAGATCAAAGGCATCGGGGTAGGCGTGGCAGGCAGGCGGGGACAGGCGTGGCGGATCGTGGCATGGGTGGCCGTGCCCGTGGTCGGCCTGCCGCTGGCAGTGGCCGGGTTTCTTGCGCTGTCGGGCCAGCCGCTTCCCTTGCCGCGTGCGGTGCTGGATTTGGCACAGACCCAGATCGACCTGACGCTGCGCCGCGCCGGAACGGTGGGCACGCGGGTGCAGGTGGGGGGCGTGTCCATCGCCTTGGACCGTGCGTTCCGCCCGCGGATCGAGATCAGCGACATCCGCGTGTCGGACCGTGGCGGCAGCCCGATGATGGTGCTGCCCGCCGCGCGCGTGACGTTCAACCACCCGACCCTGGCCGAACCGCTGCCCGCCGCGCGGGCGATCACCCTGGACGGCGCCCGCCTGAACGTGCGCCGTCGCGAGGATGGCAGCTTCGATCTGGCCTTCGGCGTCGCGGCCTCGGAGTCCCCGATCCAAAGCTACGCGCAGGCGCTGGACGAGATCCGCCGCATCCTGACGCTTCCCGTGGCCGAGGCCTTGCGCTTCATCGACGTGCGCAACGTGGGGGTCACCATCGACGACGCCCGCGCCGGCCGCGTGTGGGAACTGGCCGACGGGACGCTGACGTTGCGCCGGCCCGAGAACGTCCTTCAGGCGGAGCTGTCGGCCGATGTGGACGGAACCTCCACCGGGCGCGTGGGCATCGGCCTTGCCGTCGATCCCGCCAGCGGCACCACCGCGATCAAGGTGCGGGTGGACGGCGTCGCCGCGCCCGACATCGCCGCGCAGGCGGCCCCGCTGGCCCCCCTGAACGTCCTGCGGGCCGAGGTGGCGGGCACCATGGCGGCCTCGGTCGACGGCGAGGGGACGCTGACCGGCTTTGACGCCGCGCTGGATCTGGGCCCCGGCGCCCTTGCCCCGCGCGAGGGTATGGAGCCAATCCCCTTCGACAGCGCCGCCATGGCGCTGGCCTATGATCCCGCCGCGCGCACCGTGACGCTGAACCGGCTGAACGTGCAGGGGCCGATGCTGCGGGTGACGGCCGATGGCAAGGCCTATCTGCGCGACCTGAAGGCCGGCATCCCCGAAACGATCCTGGGGCAGCTGCGCTTTCAGGACATCGCGGTGGACCTGAAGGGCCAGTTCATCGAGCCGGTCCGCTTCTCCTCGGGGATGCTGGACGCGCGGCTGCGTCTGGACCCCTTCACGGTGGAGATCGGGCAGCTGGCGCTTGTGGAAGGCGACCGCATCCTGCGCGGCCATGGCCGTGTCAGCGCGGATGAAGGCGGCTGGCGGCTGTCCTTCGATCCCAGCCTGAACCGCATCCGGCGCGACCAGCTTCTGGCGCTGTGGCCCGTGCGGCTGGTGCCGCGCACCCGCGAATGGCTGGACGAGAACGTGCTGGAAGGCGATCTGCGCAACGTCCGCGCCGCCATCCGCATCGCCCCGGGGCAGGAACCGCGGGTGTCCCTGAACTATGGCTTCCAGGGCGGCGACGTGCGGTTCCTGCGCACCCTGCCGCCGATCGAGGGCGGGGAGGGCTACGCCTCCATCCACGCGGAACGCTACGCGATGAAGCTGGCGCGGGGCCATGTCACGCCGCCCCTGGGCGGCCCGGTGACGGCCGACGGCTCGACGCTGGTGGTGCCCGACCTGCGCGACCGGCCGATCCACGTGAACATCAACCTGAAGACCGACAGCAGCGTGACCGCCGCCTTGTCGCTGCTGGACGAGCCTCCGTTCCGGTTCCTGTCGCGGGCAGGGCGGTCGCCCGACATCGGCACCGGTCGCGCGCAGGTGCAGACGCTTCTGACCGTGCCCGTGGTGCCGGATCTGGACCCGGACGACGTGGGATTCGACGTGCAGGGGCGGATCACCGATTTCACATCCAGCACGCTGATCGAGGGGAAGCACCTGACCGCCCCCGAACTGCGCCTGACGGCCAACCCCGACGCCCTGACCGTGGGCGGGGAGGGGGAGCTGGAAACCGTGCCCTTCCGCGCGACCTATCGCTTGCCGCTGAAGGGCGGCACGCCCACCGTGGACGGAACCGCCACCCTGTCGCAGGGGGCGGTGGACGCCTTCCGCATCGGGTTGCCGAAGGGCCTGATTTCGGGTCGGGCACCGGGGACGTTCCATGTGGACCTGCCGAAGGGCGGCGCGCCGGAACTGCATCTGACGTCGGACCTGAAAGGCATCGGGGCGGGGCTGGCGGCCATTGGCTGGTCCAAGCCCGCCAACGCCACCGGCGCGCTGGAGGTGCAGGCCACGCTGGGCGACGTGCCCGAGGTGCACCGCCTGCATGTCGAAGGCGGCGGGCTGGACGCGACGGGCGCGGTGCGGCTGACGGCCGAGGGCGGATTACGGGATGTGCGCCTGTCCCGCGTGCGGCTGAACGGTTGGCTGGACGCGCCCGTGGTGCTGACGGCCCGGGCGGGGCAGACGACGCCCGCCGTGGCCGTGACGGGCGGGACGGTGGACCTGCGCAGGTTGGACCTTGGGGATGGGGGCGGCGAGGGCGACGGCGACAGCGGCAACACCCCGATCGACGCCCGTCTTGACACGTTGCGGGTGACCGACACGCTGACCCTGACCGACATGGACGGCACCTTTGCCACGGCCGGCGGCTTCCAGGGCCGCTTCACCGGCCGCGTCAACGGCGGCACCCCGGTCAGCGGCGATGTGGGGCCGGCCGCCCACGGCACCGCCGTACATCTGGTGTCGCAGGATGCGGGCGGCGTGCTGCAATCGGCAGGCATCTTTTCAAAGGCCGCGGGCGGCGCCGTCGACCTGCGCCTGACGCCGCGGGCGGCCAAGGGCGAATATGACGGGCAGGCGGTGGCGCAGGGGATGCGGATCAACGACCTTCCTCTGGCTGCCGGCGTGGTGAACGCCTTGTCCGGTATCGGGGCGGCGGACCAGTTGGCCAATGGCGGCATCCTCTTCGATCAGGCCACCGCGGCCTTCCGCCTGACCCCCGACGCGATCGAGGTGCATCGCGGCGAGGCGACCAGCCCCTCCCTTGGCGTGACGGCCGAAGGGGTGTACCGCATGGCCGACCAACGGTTCTTCCTTCAGGGCGTCGTGTCGCCGGTCTGGTTCCTGAACGGCGCCGGCTCCCACGACGGGGAGGGGGTGTTCGGCGCGGCCTACACCCTGCGCGGCACCGTCGACGACCCCGAGATCGGGGTGAACCCCCTGACCCTTCTGGCCCCCGGCGCGATGCGCGACCTGTTCCGGGGCCCCGCACCAAGGCTTGCCGAATGAAACTGTCCGATTTCGACTTCCACCTGCCCGAGGAGCTGATCGCCACCCGTCCGGCCAAGCCCCGCACGTCGGCGCGCCTGCTGCTGGCCGAAGGCGACACGATCCGCGACCGGCATGTCCGCGATCTAGTTGAAATCTTCCAACCCGGCGACCGGCTGGTTCTGAACAACACCAAGGTCATCCCGGCGCGCCTGACCGGCACGCGCACCCGTCCGACCGGGCAGGGCGATGCGGTGGCGAAGATCGAGGTGACGCTGCTGGAGCCCGGCGCCCAGGGCTGGCGCGCCTTTGCCAAGCCACTGCGCAAGCTGGCCGAAGGGGAGGTGATCCGCTTTTCCGACCGCCTGTCCGCCACCGTCGCCGCCAAGACGGAAACGGAGGTGGTGCTGGCCTTCGACACCGACGATTTCGACGCGGCGCTGGCCGAGGCGGGGGCGATGCCGCTGCCGCCCTACATCGCCGCGAAACGCGCGCCCGACGCGCAGGACAACGACGATTACCAGACCGTCTTCGCCCGCCATTCCGGCGCCGTGGCGGCCCCGACCGCCAGCCTGCACTTCGACGCCCCCCTGCTGGAGGCCCTGCGCGCCAAGGGCGTCACCTTCACCGAGGTGACGCTGCATGTGGGCGCGGGCACCTTCCTGCCCGTGAAGGTGGAGGATGTGACCACCCACAAGATGCACGCCGAATGGGGCGAGGTGACGGAAGAGGCCGCGAGCGAGGTCAACGCCACCCGCGCGGCCGGCGGGCGGGTGATCCCGGTCGGCACCACCGCCCTGCGCCTGATCGAAAGCGCGGCGGCCTCCGGCACGCTTCAGCCGTGGCGGGGGGAAACGGACATCTTCATCTATCCCGGCTACCGCTTCCAGGTGACGGACGCGCTGATGACGAACTTCCATCTGCCGAAATCCACCCTGCTGATGCTGGTGTCGGCCCTGATGGGCGAGGATACCGTGCGCCGCATCTATGGTCATGCCGTGGCCGAAGGCTATCGTTTCTTCTCCTACGGGGACGCGTCCCTGCTGATCCCTGCCCGCTGAGGTGCCCATGCTGTCCGTCCTGACCTCCACCTGGCCGCTTCTGGTCGGTGTTCTGCTGTTGCTGGTGGGCAATGGCCTGCAAAGCTCGCTTTTGGGCATCCGCGGCGGGATCGAGGGGTTTTCCACCCTTCAGATGTCGGTCGTGATGGCCTGCTACTACCTCGGCTTCGTGTTCGGGTCGCGCGCGGTGCCCGAGATGATCCAGCGGGTGGGGCATGTGCGGGTCTTCGCGGCGCTGGGCTCCATCATCTCGGCGGTGCTGGTGTGCTTTCCGGTGCTGCCGGACTGGATGCTGTGGTCGCTGATGCGGGTGGCCATCGGGTTCAGCTTCTCGGGCGTCTACATCGCGGCGGAAAGCTGGCTGAACAACACCTCCACCAACGAAACGCGGGGCCAGGCCCTGTCGCTTTACATGATTGTGCAGATGCTGGGGATCATCACCTCGCAGCTGCTGCTGAACGTCGGGGATCCGGCGGGCTTTGCCATGTTCGTGCTGCCCTCGGTGCTGGTGTCCGTGTCGTTCCTGCCGATCCTGCTGACCGTGACGCAGGCCCCCACGTTCGAGACGACGGAACGTCTGCCCTTCCGCCGCCTGTATGAAGTATCGCCGCTGGGGGTGGTCGGCATGTTCCTGTCGGGCGGGATCTTTTCGGCGATGTTCGGGATGGCCTCCGTCTGGGGCACGATCGTCGGCCTCAGCGTGGCCGAAATCTCCCTCTTCATCGGGTCGATGTATCTGGGCGGGCTGATCTTCCAGTATCCGATCGGCTGGCTGTCGGACCGGATGGACCGGCGGCTGGTGATCTGCGTCGTCTCGGCCTTCGGGGCGGTGGCGATGCTGGTCACGACCTTTCTGCCCATCACCATTTGGGTGCTGGTGCCGGCCGCCATGCTGCTGGGCGGGGTCGCGAACCCGCTTTACGCGCTGCTGATCGCCCACACGAACGACTTCCTTGCCAAGGAGCAGATGGCGGGCGCCAGCGCGGGCCTTTTGCTGATGAACGGGCTTGGCGCGTCGACCGGGCCGCTGATCACGGGCTGGATGATGAACAAAATCGGCCCGCAGGGGTTCTTCGTGTTCATCCTGACGCTGATGACCTGCATCGCCGCCTATGCCGCCTATCGGATGACCCAGCGCAACGCCCCCAACCCCGAGGAGACGGGGACGTTCGCGGCCATGGCCCCCATGGCGGCCCCCGTGGCCGTCGGCGTCCTGATGGAGGAGGCGGGGCAGGACACTGCCGCGACGGTGGAACCGCGCTAGGTTGCCACGCAAGCCCCGCTCTGTCACCCTGAGCCGAGGAGGAGAAACCATGGACGATCCGCAAAGCGTGCTCGAATTCTGGCTGGACGAAGTGTCGCCCGACTTCTGGTATGTCGCCGATCCGGAACTGGATCTGGAGATCCGGGAAAGGTTCGGGGACCTGTGGGAAGCCGCCTTGCAGGGCGGGCTGGAACATTGGGTCACGGGACCGGCGGGAACGCTGGCCTATCTTCTGGTGTGCGACCAGTTTTCCCGCAACCTGTGGCGGGGCAAGGCGCGGGCCTTCGCGACCGACGGGCAGGCGCGGGCCGCCGCGCGGCGGGCCTTGGACCACGGCTGGGACATGGGCGCGCCCGAGCCGGAACGGCAGTTCTTCTACCTGCCGTTCGAACATTCGGAATATCCCGACGACCAGTCGCTGTCGGTCCACCTGTTCCGCGAACGGATGCCCGAAACGGGGGCCGACAACCTTTTGCACGCCGAGGCACATCAGGCGATCATCCACAAGTTCGGCCGGTTCCCCGACCGGAACGCAGCCCTCGGCCGGGAAAACACGCCCGAGGAGCAGGCCTTTCTGGACGACGGGGGCTATGCCGGCTTCGTCGAACGGTTCCGCACAACCCCCGCGTTGCGCGTCGCGGACTGATGGTTTAATATTAAACCAGTTTTCATCGGAGAGTCAGATGGCCGACAATTTCGACATGATCGTGATCGGCGCGGGACCTGGCGGCTATGTGGCTGCCATCCGCGGCGCCCAGCTGGGCCTGAAGGTCGCGATCATCGAGCGTGAGAATCTGGGCGGGATCTGCCTGAACTGGGGCTGCATTCCCACGAAGGCGCTTCTGCGCTCGGCCGAGGTGTTCCACCTGATGCACCGCGCCAAGGAGTTCGGACTGAAGGCTGACGGGCTGGACTTCGATCTGGACGCGGTGGTCAAACGTTCGCGCGGGGTGTCGAAGCAGCTGTCCTCGGGCATCGGGCACCTGATGAAGAAGAACAAGATCACCGTTGTGATGGGCGAGGCGAAACTGGCCGGCAAGGGCAAGGTCCTTGTGGACGGCAAGGAGCTGACCGCGAAGAATATCGTCCTGGCCACCGGCGCCCGCGCCCGCACCCTTCCGGGGCTGGAAGCGGACGGCGATCTGGTCTGGACCTATCGCCACGCGCTGGAACCGAAACGGATGCCGAAAAAGCTGCTCGTCATCGGGTCGGGCGCCATCGGGATCGAATTCGCGTCCTTCTTCAACACCATGGGCGCCGACACGACCGTGGTGGAGGTGATGGACCGCGTCCTGCCGGTGGAGGATGCCGAGGTGTCCGCCTTTGCCAAGAAGGCGTTCGAGAAGCAGGGGATGAAGATCCTTGAAAAGACGACCGTGAAGAAGCTGGACAAGGCGAACGGCAAGGTCACGGCCTATCTGGAAGCCGGCGGCAAGACCACGACGCAGGAATTCGACACCGTCATCTCGGCCGTGGGCATCGTCGGCAATGTCGAGGGGCTGGGGCTGGAAGAGTTGGGCGTCAAGATCGAGCGGACGCATGTGCTGGTGGACGAATATTGCCGCACGGGCGTTGAGGGGCTCTATGCCATCGGCGACATCGCAGGCGCGCCCTGGCTGGCGCACAAGGCCAGCCATGAAGGCGTGATGGTCGCCGAACTGATCGCGGGCAAGCATGCCCACCCGATCAAGCCGGGCACGATCGCGGGCTGCACCTATTGCTCGCCCCAGGTGGCGTCGGTTGGCCTGACCGAGGCGCGCGCGAAAGAGGCGGGTTACGAGGTGCGGGTCGGCAAATTCCCGTTCATCGGCAACGGCAAGGCCATCGCGTTGGGAGAGGCCGAAGGCTTCGTGAAAACCGTCTTCGACGCCAAGACGGGCGAGTTGCTGGGTGCCCACATGATCGGGGCCGAGGTGACGGAGCTGATCCAGGGCTATGTCATCGGCCGGACGCTGGAAACGACCG
This sequence comes from Falsirhodobacter sp. 1013, assembly GCF_051195255.1. NCBI lineage: Bacteria > Pseudomonadati > Pseudomonadota > Alphaproteobacteria > Rhodobacterales > Paracoccaceae > Falsirhodobacter > Falsirhodobacter sp. 1013. The sequence goes on from NZ_JBNJLK010000003.1 coordinate 160,664, forward strand.
AGGAAGACCTGATGAACACCGTCTTCCCGCACCCCACGTTGTCCGAGATGATGCACGAATCTGTGCTGGACGCCTACGGCCGCGCGATCCACTTCTGAAATCAGAAAGGCGCCCCGCGGGGCGCCTTTTGCGTTATACAGCCTTGGCCACGTCCTTGCGGGTGAAACCGCGCATCACCTCGCCATGTTCGGCCAGGAAGGCGCGCACCCGTTCGGGATCGTGCTTGGCCAGATCCCGCAGCCAGGTGGCGATGGCCTTCTGCACATGCCAGTCGCGGTCGGCCAGCAGGTCCACCATCCAGTCCAGCACCTCTTCCCTTGCGTCCTGCTCCTCGGGCTTGGTGTTGTTCTTCTTGGCCATGGGGTTCGTGGCGATCAGCGCGCTGCGGCGGGCCCAGGGGTTTTCGGAGGGCAGCCACTGCGCCACCTCCTCCAGCCGGGCCAGATCGGCCATGACGCGCTTTTCGGCGGCCTTGCCCACGGCGTCGGCGATGGCCCAGTTGTCCAGCTGCCCGATCCAGTCCTGCACCAGCCGCCACGCGGCCTCGTCCGGGCGCAGGCGGGCTTGCAGCAGCAGGCGGGCGGCGGCGATCCGCGCCTCGTGCACGTTGCTGTGCCAAAGGGAGCCGGCAAGGGCGACCCGCTCCTCCACCGACAGTTCGGCCCGCCATTCGGCCACCAGCGCGTCGATCGCGGGAAGAGGGGTGCCGAGGTATTCGCGGTCCGTTTCGTGCCGGGCGGCGGCTTCGGCGGCGCGGTCGGGGCTGCCTGCGGCGCGCAAGGCGTCCAGCGGGGTCATTCGACCGTCACCGATTTGGCAAGATTGCGCGGTTGATCCACATCGGTCCCTTTCGCGACGGCCGTGTGATAGGCCAGAAGTTGCGCGGGAATGGCATAAACCAGCGGGGCCAGCAAGGCGGGGACGTCCGGCATCCGCAAGGTGCGCCAGCAATCCTCCCCCGCCTCGCGCAGCCCCGTCTCGTCCGAGATGAGGAGGACGCGGCCGTGGCGGGCCATCACCTCCTGCATGTTGGACACGGTCTTTTCAAACAGCGCGTCGCGCGGGGCCAGCACGATCACCGGCACATGCGCGTCGATCAGGGCGATGGGGCCGTGTTTCAACTCGCCCGAGGCGTAGCCCTCGGCGTGGATGTAGCTCAGCTCCTTCATCTTCAGCGCGCCTTCGAGGGCGAGCGGGTAGATCGGGCCGCGGCCGAGGAACAGGATGTCCTGCGCTTCGGCCAGGCGGTCGGCCAGCGCGGCGATGGGATCGGCCACGGTCAGGGTCTGGTTCATCAGGCCGGGCAGGGTGGCCAGATCGGCCAGATGCGCGGACAAGGCCGCGTCGTCTATCCGCCCCCGGTCATGCGCGGCCTTCAGCGCCATCAGCAGAAGCACCAGAAGCTGGCACGAGAACGCCTTGGTGGAGGCGACGCCCACCTCCACCCCCGCGAGGATGGGCAGGGCCACGTCCACGTCCCGCGCGATGGAGGAGGTGGCGACGTTCACCACGGCCACCGTTTTCCCCACCTGACCCGAGGCGTGGCGCAGGGCGGCCAGCGTGTCGGCCGTTTCGCCCGACTGGCTGACGAAGACGGCCCATTGGCGGTCCGTCAGGACGGGATCGCGGTAGCGGAACTCCGACGCGATGTCGATCTCGACGGGCAGGCGGGCGATCTGTTCGAACCAGTATTTCGCGACATGGCAGGCGTAATGGGCGGTGCCGCAGGCGACCAGCGTCAGGCGGTCCATGTCGGAAAAGTCCAGCGGCACCTGAAGCTGCCCGTCGCGGACGTAATGGGTCAGCGCGTCGGCGAGGACGGCGGGTTGCTCCGCGATCTCCTTCGCCATGAAGTGCCGGAAGCCCCCCTTGTCGATCTGGGTCGCCCCCACCTCTATCCGGGCCAGCGCGCGGTTGGCGTGGCGGCCGGCGGCGTCCGTGATCTCGGCCCCCGCGCGGGTCAGGACGACGCGGTCGCCTTCCTCCAGATAGGTGATGCGGTTGGTGAAGGGCGCCAGCGCGATCGCGTCGGAGCCGAGAAACATCTCCCCATCCCCATGACCCACTGCGAGGGGGGAGCCCTTGCGCGCGCCGATCATCAGGTCATCCTCGCCGTCAAACAGGAAGGCGAGGGCGAAGGCCCCGTGCAGCCGGTCCACCGTGGCGAAGGCCGCGTCGCGGGGGGCGGCGCCGCGGTCCATGGCGCGGGCGGCCAGAAGGGCCACGACCTCGGTGTCGGTCTGGCTGGTCGTGGTGTAGCCGTCGGCGGCCAGCTCCTCGCGCAACTCGCGGAAGTTCTCCACGATGCCGTTGTGCACGACGGCGACGCGGCCCGCCTTGTGGGGGTGGGCGTTGTCCACCGTCGCCGCGCCGTGCGTGGCCCAGCGGGTGTGGCCGATCCCGGACTTGCCGCGCAGCGGATCGTGCACCAGCAGGTCCGACAGGTTCACCAGCTTGCCCACCGCGCGGCGGCGGTCCAGCGCCGTGCCGTCCACCGTGGCGATCCCGGCGGAATCATAGCCGCGATATTCCAGCCGCTTCAGCGCCTCCACCAGCTGGGGGGCGACTTCGTTCTTTCCAAGAATGCCAATGATTCCGCACATCTGTCAGACTTTCTTCTTCTTGGACAGGAACAGGTCCATCAGGCGGACGGCCATGCCGGGCTTGGTCACCTGACGGGCACGTCCGATGGCCAGCGCCTCCGCCGGCACATCCTCGGTGATGACGGACCCCGATCCGGTCATGGCGTCGCGGCCCACGGTGACGGGCGCGACCAGCATGGTGTTCGACCCGATGAAGACGCGGGGGCCGATTTCCGTGTGGTGCTTGTTCACGCCGTCATAGTTGCAGGTGATGGTGCCCGCGCCGATGTTCGTCTTCTCGCCCACATGGGCGTCGCCCAGATAGGTCAGGTGGCCGACCTTCACGCCTTCGTCCAGCACGGCGTTCTTGATCTCGACGAAGTTGCCGACATGCACATCCTCGGCCAGTTCGGCGCCGGGGCGCAGGCGGGCGAAGGGGCCGACCGTGGCCCCGCGCGAGATGTGGCACCCTTCCAGATGGCAGAAGGCCCGCACCTCGGCCCCGCTTTCGATCGTGACGCGGGGGCCGAAGACCACGTTCGGCCCGATCACCGCGTCGCGGCCGATCACCGTGTCCAGCGCCAGGAAGACGGTTTCGGGCGCGGTCAGGGTCACGCCATTCTCCAGCGCCTCGGCCCGGGCGCGGGCCTGGAAGGCGGCCTCGGCCTGGCTGAGTTCGGCGCGGGTGTTGATGCCCAGCGTCTCGGCCTCGTCGCAGATGACGACGCCGGCGGTCAGGCCGCGTTCGCGGGCGATCTGCACGATGTCGGTCAGGTAGTATTCGCCCGACGCGTTGTCGTTGCCGACCGCCGCGACCAGATCCAGCAGGACCGAGGTCTGGGCGCAGATCACGCCCGAATTGCACAGGGTTATGGCGCGTTCTTCGGCAGTCGCGTCCTTGTATTCGACGATCCGCTCCAACGCCTCACCTTGCGTGACAAGGCGGCCGTAGCGGCCCGGCCCTTCGTGCCGGAAGCCGAGGACGACAACGGCGTGGCGGGCGCGGGCGGCCTGCATCGCTTCCAGCGTTTCCGCCCGGATGAAGGGGGTGTCGCCATACAGCACGACCGCGTCGCCCGATTGGCCGGTCAGAAGGCCCGCCGCCTGCCGGACCGCATGGCCGGTGCCCAGCTGTTCGGCTTGCAGCACGACCTCCACATCCGGGTCATAAACGCGGGCGGCCTTTTCGACCTCCGCCGCGCCGTGGCCCGCCACGATGACGGTGCGGACCGGGTCCAGCGCGCGGCCCGCCTGCATCGCGTGATGCAGCATCGGGGCCCCCGCCAGTGGGTGCAGCACCTTCGGCAGATCCGAATTCATGCGCGAGCCGAGCCCCGCGGCAAGGATGATAAGCGATGTGCCGGCCATGTGTCCCTCTGGTCTTCTTGTGCGGGTGGTTTTACCCCTTGGGCAGATCGCCGCAAGGGGCGGACCGGTCACACTCTCTTTCCGGAGGTTTCAATGCGCACGGTGGTCTTCGATCTGGACGGGACGCTGGCCGACACGGCGGCGGATCTCCTCGCCTCGGCCAATGCGTGTTTCCGCGCGCTGGGGCATGGCGATCCGCTGGTGATGGCCACGGATTCCGGGACCGCCTTGCGCGGGGGGCGGCCGATGCTGCGGCTGGGCTTTGAACGTGTGGGCATCGACTGGACCGAGGTGGACGTCGAGGACCAGTATCCGCTGCTGCTGGACTATTACGGGCAGGCGATCGCGGTGCACACGAAGCTTTATCCCGGCGCGGCCGAGGCGGTGGAGCAGTTGCGCCGCGACGGCCATGCCACGGCCATCTGCACCAACAAGCCGGAAGGGTTGGCCGAGACGCTTTTGACGACGCTGGGTGTTCGTGATCTGTTCGGGTCGCTGATCGGGGCCGACACCTTGTCTGAACGCAAACCGCACCCATCTCCGTACCTTGAAGCGGTCCGGCGGGTCGGTGGGACGACCTCGATGCTGGTGGGCGACACCGAGACGGATTTCCTGACCGCGCGGGCGGCCGGTGTGCCTGTCGCGCTCGTCACCTTCGGGCCCGAGGGGCGGGGGGTGGAGCGGCTGGAACCCGACGCCCTGCTGGAATCCTATGCCGACCTTGGGCGGGTTGTCGCCTCGCTGATCTGATCTCCCGCGACTCGTGCGGTATGCCATGGCATTCGAAGGCATGCACGGGTTGCGAATATTTTGAACCTGTTGCTGTCATATCCTTGTTTTATTGATGTTGCGGCCGGCGGGGTTCGGTTGACCGGACGCCTGTGCAAGGATACATGGAGGGCAGCAACTTTTCGCGCGCGCCGCAAAGGCCGCAGGCCGAAGGAGCCACTCGTGGACGGACTTCTCCGAGAGTATTTTCCGCTCGTCGTCTTTCTTGTCATTGTCGTGGCGTTGGGCCTGGTCATGATCCTGGCGGCGCTGCTGCTGGCCGTACGCAATCCCGATCCCGAAAAGGTGTCGGCCTACGAATGCGGCTTCAACGCCTTCGACGACGCGCGCATGAAGTTCGACGTCCGCTTCTATCTGGTGTCGATCCTGTTCATCATCTTCGACCTGGAGGTGGCGTTCCTGTTCCCCTGGGCCGTGGCCTTCGGCGGCATCTCCATGATGGCGTTCTGGTCGATGATGGTCTTCCTGGGCGTGCTGACCGTCGGCTTCATCTATGAATGGAAGAAGGGGGCACTCGAATGGGCCTGAGCACCGGAGCCAACAGCGCCGGCGGCGACCGCGAGGTGGCCACCCAGTCGCTGAACCGCGAATTGCAGGACAAGGGCTTCCTGCTGACCTCCACCGAAGATGTGATCAACTGGGCACGCACCGGCTCGCTGCACTGGATGACCTTCGGTCTGGCCTGCTGCGCGGTGGAGATGATGCAGACCTCCATGCCGCGTTACGACGTGGAACGGTTCGGCATCGCGCCCCGCGCCTCGCCGCGGCAGTCGGACCTGATGATCGTGGCCGGCACGCTGACCAACAAGATGGCCCCCGCGCTGCGCAAGGTCTACGACCAGATGCCGGAGCCGCGCTACGTCATCTCAATGGGAAGCTGCGCCAATGGCGGCGGCTATTACCATTACAGCTATTCGGTGGTGCGCGGCGTGGACCGCATCGTGCCGGTAGACATCTACGTTCCCGGCTGCCCCCCCACGGCCGAGGCGTTGCTTTATGGCCTTCTGCAGCTTCAGCGGAAGATCCGCCGAACCGGCACCCTGACCCGGTAAGGAGGAGCCACGATGAACGAAGCCCTCGAAGACCTCGCCCTGACGATCGAAGCCCGTGCCGGTGGCGCGGTGCTGGACCGGTCCATCAGCTTTGGCGTGCTGAGCCTGGATGTCACGCTGGACGGTCTGGTGCGCCTGGCCGAGCAGCTGAAGCAGGACCCGGCGCTGCGCTTTGGCGTGCTGACCGACATCACCGCCGTGGACTACCCCGAGCGGCCGAAGCGGTTCGACATGGTGTATCACTTCCTGTCGATGCACCAGAACCAGCGCGTCCGCCTGAAGATCGCCATCGACGAGGAGGAGATGGTCCCCTCGCTGACCTCCGTCTTCCCCGTCGCCAACTGGTACGAGCGGGAGGTGTTCGACATGTTCGGCATCCTCTTCTCCGGCCATCCGGACCTGCGGCGCCTTTTGACGGATTACGGCTTCCGCGGTCATCCGCTGCGCAAGGACTTCCCCACCAGCGGCTACACCGAGGTGCGGTATGACGAGGTGCAGAAGCGCGTCGTCTACGAACCCGTGCGGCTGACGCAGGAATACCGGCAGTTCGATTTCATGAGCCCGTGGGAAGGGGCCAACTACATCCTTCCGGGCGACGACAAGGCGAAACCGTGACGCAAGCGCCGACACTTGTTCTGGGCATGGGGGCCGCCAAGGCCGGAACCAGCTGGTTGTTCGACCAGCTGGCCGGTCATCGCGACTGCCACCTGCGCGGAATCAAGGAACTGCATTACTTCACCACCGCGCTGGACGGCCGGTGGTCGTCGCAGGTGCGGCGGATCGAGGAACGGGTGGCGCGGTCCGAAGGGCCGCTGCGCGCCGACCTGTCGGACTGGCTGGCGGTGCTGCGTCAGGGACGGCTGAACCTGCGCGCCTATGGGGGATACCTGTGCAAGGGGCGGGACGGTCAGAAGATCGTGGCCGATTTCACCCCGGCTTACGGCCTTCTGCCGCAGCGGGCGCTGTCGCGGCTGGCCCGCCTGCCGGACGTGAAGATGATCTATCTGCTGCGCGACCCGGTGGAACGGTTGTGGAGCAATGTGCGCATGGAAGCCGCGCGCACCGCGCGCTGGCCGGGAACCGTGGGCGTTCTGGCCCGCCGCGCGATGGAAAAGGCGCTGGCCGGTCGTGGCCCGTCCTGGACGCGCAGCGACTATGCCGGCGCGCTGGGCCGGCTGGATCGCGCGATCGGGCCCGACCGTCTGCACGTGATGTTCTACGAGGAGATGACGCAGCCGCAGGCTTTGGCCCGGCTGGCGGCGTTTCTGGGAATTGGCCCCCTGTCGGTGAACGCCGGCCAGCGGGTGAATGGCGGGGTGGCCGTGTGGCTGCCGTCGTCGATGCGGGTGCGGGCCGGGATGGCGCTGCGTCCGCAATACGAATATGTCCGGCAGCGCTTCGGGCGGGTGCCCGCCGCGTGGCACGGCAGCATGGTGGGGGTCTGACATGATGGACGGCGCGAACGAGCTTCATGGCGGCGGCCAGACGGCCGAGCAGAAGATCCGCAATTTCAACCTGAACTTCGGCCCGCAGCACCCTGCGGCGCACGGCGTGCTGCGCCTTGTGCTGGAGCTGGACGGCGAGATCGTGGAGCGTTGCGACCCGCATGTGGGCCTGCTGCACCGCGGCACCGAAAAGCTGATGGAAAGCCGGACCTATCTGCAGAACCTGCCGTATTTCGACCGGCTGGACTATGTGTCCCCCCTGAACCAGGAACACGCCTGGTGCCTTGCGATCGAGGCGCTGACGGGCACGGTCGTGCCGCGGCGCGCGTCGCTGCTGCGGGTGCTGTTCGCCGAGCTGGGCCGGTTGCTGAACCACTTGATGAACGTCGGAACGGGCGGGATGGACGTGGGCGCGCTGACCGCCCCGCTCTGGACCTTCGTCCCGCGCGAGGAGTTGATGGTGTTCTATGAGCGGGCCAGCGGCGCGCGCCTGCACGCGGCCTATTTCCGGCCCGGCGGCGTGCACCAGGACGTCCCGCCCGACCTGATCGACGACATCGAGGCGTGGTGCGAGACATTCCCCGCCGTGCTGGACCGTTTGCACGACCTGATCACGGAAAACCGCATCTTCAAGCAGCGGACCGTGGACATCGCCATCGTGTCGCAGCAGCAGGTGATGGACTGGTCGATGTCGGGGGTGATGGCCCGCGCCTCCGGCCTTGCCTGGGACCTGCGCCGTTCGCAGCCTTACGAATGCTATGACGAGTTCGACTTCCAGATCCCGGTCGGCAAGAACGGCGACTGCTACGACCGCTATCTGTGCCGCATGGCCGAGATGGTGGAGTCGGTGAAGATCGTGAAGCAGTGCTGCACCAAGCTGCGGGACACCCCCGGCGACGTGCTGGCGCGCGGCAAGATCACGCCGCCAAAGCGGGCCGACATGAAACGGTCGATGGAGTCGCTGATCCATCACTTCAAGCTTTATACCGAGGGCTTCCACGTTCCGGCCGGAGAGATCTATTGCGCGGTGGAGGCACCGAAGGGCGAGTTCGGCGTGTATCTGGTTTCGGACGGGACGAACAAACCCTATCGCTGCAAGATCCGCGCCCCGGGCTTCCCGCATCTTCAGGCGATGGATATGCTGGCCAAGGGCCACCAGCTGGCCGACGTCGCGGCCATCATCGCCACCATGGACATCGTTTTCGGAGAGGTCGACCGCTGATGCTGCGCCGTCTGCACACTGAACAGCCCGCCAGCTTCGCCTTCACCCCGGCGAACCTTGCCTGGGCCCGTGGCCAGATCACCAAGTACCCCGAAGGCCGCCAGGCCTCGGCCGTCATTCCGCTGCTGTTCCGCGCGCAGGAGCAGGAGGGCTGGCTGACGCGTCCGGCGATCGAATACGTGGCCGACATGCTGGACATGCCGCGCATCCGTGTGCTGGAGGTGGCGACCTTCTACTTCATGTTCCAGCTGTCGCCCGTGGGCACGGTGGCGCATATCCAGATCTGCGGCACCACCACCTGCATGATCTGCGGGGCCGAGGATCTGATCGCCGTCTGCAAGGAAAAGATCGCGCCGAACCCCCATCAGGTGTCGGCCGACGGCCGCTTCTCGTGGGAGGAGGTGGAATGCCTGGGCGCCTGTTCGAACGCGCCGATGGCCCAGATCGGCAAGGACAACTATGAAGACCTCACGCCCGAGGTGCTGCGCGACCTGATCGACCGGTTCGCGGGGGGAGAGGTTCCGTTGCCCGGCCCGCAGAACGGCCGCTACGGGGCCGAGGCCAAGGGTGGCCCGACCGCGCTGGTGGAGGGGAACGAGAACCGCGCCCCTTACAACTGGTCCGTCCAGCGCGCGAAGGACATCGGCGACACGATCAAGCGCATCGACGGCACCGAAGTGCCGCTGCGCACCCCGTGGCAGAAGGCTCCCGAGGTGGACGAGGCTCCGATCCAGGGCGAACCGACGCTGAGCGGCGGGCATCCGATCGACGACACCGGCCTGACGCTGGAGGAATCGTCCGAGAAGTCGGCCGCGCGCATGGATGACAGGGGCACGGCCCCCGGCGGCACCGCCACGGCGGAGCCTGGGCAGCAAGTGAACGAAGACGCCCCGAAGAAGGGTGATGCATGATGGACACCCGTCCGAGCCTTGCCGAGGATCTGGCCGCACGCCGTGCGGCGCTGATCCTTGCCGGGACGGCGCTGACCTGGCTGCTTTTGCAGTGGGTGGGCCGGGCGCTTGGCTGGTCGCCCGCACTGATGCTGGTGTTCGATCTGCTGGCGCTGGCGGGTTTCATCTGGGGGGCGGTGCTGACCGTCCGCATCTGGCGCAAGCGCCGGAAGGAGTGAGAAGATGTTGAAGGATCAGGACCGGATCTTCCAGAATATCTACGGCATGCATGAGCGCACGCTTGCGGGCGCGCAGAAGCGGGGGCTGTGGGACAACACGGGCGGCATCCTTGCCAACGGGCGGGACTGGATCATCGATCAGGTGAAGGCGAGCGGGTTGCGCGGCCGGGGCGGGGCGGGCTTCCCGACCGGCCTGAAGTGGTCGTTCATGCCGAAGAATTCGGACGGGCGTCCGTCCTATCTGGTGATCAACGCCGACGAATCCGAACCCGCCACCTGCAAGGACCGCGAGATCCTGCGCCACGACCCGCACCATCTGGTCGAAGGCGCGCTGATCGCAGGCTTTGCGATGGGTGCGGTGGCCGCCTACATCTATGTGCGCGGGGAATACATCCGCGAAAAGGAAAGCCTGCAGACCGCCGTGGACGAGGCGTATGATGCGGGCTTCCTGGGCAAGAACGCCTGCGGGTCGGGGTATCACTTCGACGTCTTCGTGCACCACGGCGCCGGCGCCTATATCTGCGGCGAGGAGACGGCCCTTCTGGAAAGCCTGGAAGGCAAGAAGGGCATGCCCCGCATGAAGCCACCGTTCCCGGCGGGCGCGGGCCTGTATGGCTGCCCCACGACGGTGAACAACGTGGAATCGATCTCGGTCGTGCCGACGATCCTGCGGCGCGGCGCGGACTGGTATTCCAGCTTCGGGCGTCCGAACAACGTGGGCGTCAAGCTGTTCGCGATGACCGGCCACGTCAACACGCCCTGCGTGGTGGAAGAAGCCATGTCCATCCCGATGCGCGAACTGATCGACCGCTACGGCGGCGGCGTCCGCGGCGGCTGGAAGAACCTGAAGGCGGTCATCCCCGGCGGCGCCAGCTGCCCGATCCTGCCGGCCCATCTGTGCGAGGACGCGCTGATGGACTTCGACTGGATGCGCGAGAACAAGTCGTCCTTCGGGACGGCCTGCATGATCGTGATGGATCAGAACACGGACGTCATCAAGGCGATCTGGCGCTTGTCGAAGTTCTTCAAGCACGAAAGCTGCGGCCAGTGCACGCCGTGCCGCGAAGGCACGGGCTGGATGATGCGCGTGATGGACCGTCTGGTGCGCGGAGAGGCGGAGGTCGAGGAGATCGACATGCTGATCAACGTCACCAAGCAGATCGAGGGACACACCATCTGCGCCCTGGGCGACGCGGCGGCCTGGCCGATCCAGGGCCTCGTTCGTCACTTCCGCGAGGAAATCGAGGACCGCATCAAGGCCAAGCGCACCGGCCGCATGGGGGCGATGGCCGCGGAATGAAGGCAGCAGCGGGCATCATGGCATTGCTGGCCCTTGCGGGCTGCGCGGCGGAAGCGGCGCGTCCGCCCGCGCCCAGCCTTCAGGACGGCAATTTCGTGTCCGTCCTGCAACCGGCCGGGATCGGGCATCGCATCACGCGCCAGGGCGTCGTGCCGGTGGAAGGGATGACGATGGCCGTCTACAATCCGGTCGACCCCTTGGGCGAGGATGAGGGCAAGCTGGCCAAGGACGTGGCCGCGCGGGCCTGCGCGAACCGGATGCTGCGCTTCAACCCGACCGTGGTCGGGAAATACCAGGCCCCGAACTGGGTGTTCGAGGGGGCTTGTCGATGACACGTTTTGACCGGGGGGACCGGACATGAGCAACCTTCGCAAGATCAGCATCGACGGCGTGGAATACGAAGTCGACGGATCCATGACGATCCTGCAGGCCGCTGAATACGCGGGCGTCGAAGTGCCGCGCTTCTGCTATCACGAACGGCTGTCCATTGCGGGCAACTGCCGGATGTGCCTGGTGGAAGTGGTGGGCGGCCCGCCGAAGCCCACCGCGTCCTGCGCCATGCAGATCAAGGATCTGCGGCCCGGCCCGAACGGCGAGGCGCCGGTCGTCAAGACGAACTCCCCCATGGTGAAGAAGGCGCGGGAAGGGGTGATGGAGTTTCTCCTGATCAACCACCCGCTGGATTGCCCGATCTGCGACCAGGGGGGCGAATGCGACCTTCAGGACCAGGCGATGGCCTACGGGGTCGACTTCTCGCGCTATCGCGAACCCAAGCGCGTGTCGGAGGAGCTGAACCTCGGCCCGCTGGTCAAGACGGCGATGACACGCTGCATTTCCTGCACGCGCTGCGTCCGCTTCACGACCGAGGTGGCCGGCATCAGCCAGATGGGCCAGACCGGGCGGGGCGAGGATGCGGAGATCACCTCCTACCTGAACCTGACGCTGGATTCGAACCTTCAGGGCAACATCATCGACCTGTGCCCGGTGGGGGCGCTGACGTCGAAGCCCTACGCCTACACCGCGCGCCCGTGGGAACTGTCGAAGACGGAATCCGTGGACGTGATGGACGCCCTTGGATCGAACATCCGGGTGGACACGAAGGGGCGCGAAGTGATGCGCATCCTGCCGCGCAACCATGACGGCGTGAACGAGGAGTGGATCAGCGACAAGAGCCGGTTCATCTGGGACGGCTTGCGCCGCCAGCGTCTGGACACGCCCTACATCCGCGAAAACGGCAAGCTGCGCCGCGCCACCTGGGGGGAGGCGCTGCGCGCCGCCGCCGACGCGATGCGCAACAAGCCGGTGACGGGCCTGATCGGCGATCTGGTCCCCACGGAAGCGGCCTTCGCGCTGAAGATGATGTTGGAAAACCAGAACGGCCGCGTCGAATGCCGCACGGATGGCGCGCGCCTTCCGGCCGGCAACCGTTCGGCCTATGTCGGCACCGCCCGGATCGAGGATATCGACACCGCCAGGCGCATCACGCTGATCGGCACCGACCCGCGTCTGGAAGCGCCGGTCCTGAACGCCCGCATCCGCAAGGCCTGGCTGGCCGGGGCTGCGGTGTCGCTGGTGGGCGTGGCCGCGGACCTGACCTATGACTACACCCATCTGGGCGCGGGCCGCGACAGCCTGACCCGCCTTGTGCGCGAGGCCGAGGCCGACGCGGGTGGCATCGTCATCGTCGGGCAGGGCGCGCTGACCGAGGCCGACGGGGCCGCGGTGCTGGGGCAGGCCATGGCCTTCGCCGAAGCGACGGGCGCGGGCCTGCTGGTCCTGCACACCGCCGCATCGCGCGTGGGTGCCCTGGATGTGGGCGCCGTGACCGAAGGCGGCATGGCCGCCGCCCTGAAAGGGGCCGAGGTGGTCTACAACCTCGGCGCGGACGAGATCGACATCGCGCCGGGTCCGGTCGTGATCTATCAGGGCAGCCATGGCGACCGTGGCGCGCATCGGGCGGACATCATCCTGCCCGCCGCCGCCTACACGGAAGAAAACGGCCTGTTCGTGAACACCGAAGGCCGTCCGCAACTGGCGCTGCGCGCGGGCTTCCCGCCCGGCGAGGCCAAGGAAAACTGGGCGATCCTGCGCGCGCTGTCGGCCGAACTGGGCGCCGCCATGCCCTTCGACACGCTGGGGCAGCTGCGCCAGCGCATGGTGGCCGCCGTCCCGCATCTGGGCCGGATCGACCAAGTGCCGGAGAACGCATGGCAACCGCTGAAGCTGCGCGAGCCGGCGCAAGCCGATTTCCGCACCGTCGTGCGCGATTTCTACCTGACCAACCCGATCGCGCGGGCCTCCGTCCTCATGGCCGAACTGTCGTCGCTTGCGGCGCAGCGGGCCGCGGCCCCGATGGCGGCCGAATGAGAACGGTGGCGCTTGTGGCGGTGATGGGACTGACGGCCTGCGCCTCGACCCTGCCGCAGGAGGTTCCTGCGCCAAGGGAGGGACGGGATCCGCTTCCCGCGCCCCGTTACCTTGGGGTGCAGACGATGCGGATTTCCGACGATCTGGTCGGCTTCCGGGTGGCGATTGAACGTCCGCGCGCCGCGGCGGACATCGACGCCTATACCGATTGCGCGGCGGCACAATACGCGCTGGTGCGCGGGCAAAGCTATGTCCGCCGCATCCGCACCAACATCGACGACCGCGGGGCCGGCTGGAAGGCCGACGCGATCTACCTCATCTCGGCCGACCGGCCGCAGACTGGGGCCATCATCGAGGCGGCACCGACCGTGGCCGACTGCAAGGCGCAGTCGATTCCGACGGTGTAGGGGGACATCATGGCCGATTTTCTTCAAACGGGACTGGGCATCGCGCTGCTGACGGCGTTGCAGTCGCTGGGCGTGGTCGCCTTCGTGATGATCTCGCTGATCTTCATGGTCTATGGCGACCGCAAGGTCTGGGCGGCGGTGCAGATGCGGCGCGGTCCGAACGTGGTGGGGCCGTGGGGCCTGCTGCAGACCTTCGCCGACGCGCTGAAATACATCGTGAAGGAGATCGTGGTTCCGGCCGGCGCCGACCGCTTCGTCTTCTTCCTCGCGCCGCTTTTGTCCTTCATCCTCGCGATGTTCGGCTTTGCCGTGATCCCGTTTGCCGATGGCTGGGTGCTGTCGGACATCAACGTGGCCGTGCTCTTCGTCTTCGCCGCCTCCTCGCTGGAGGTGTATGGCGTGATCATGGGGGGCTGGGCGTCGAACTCGAAGTATCCGTTCCTCGGCTCGCTCCGCTCCGCCGCGCAGATGATCTCGTACGAGGTGTCGCTGGGGCTGATCATCATCGGGATCATCATCTCCACCGGGTCGATGAACTTCGGCAACATCGTGCGCGCGCAGGACGGCGATCTGGGCCTGTTGAACTGGTACTGGCTGCCGCATCTGCCGATGGTCGTGCTGTTCTTCATCTCGGCTCTGGCCGAAACGAACCGCCCGCCCTTCGACCTTCCGGAAGCGGAATCCGAACTGGTCGCGGGCTACCAGGTGGAATATTCCTCCACCCCGTTCCTGCTGTTCATGGCGGGGGAATACATCGCGATCTTCCTGATGTGCGCGCTGCTGTCGCTGTTGTTCTTCGGCGGCTGGCTGTCGCCCATCCCGGGCCTGCCCGACGGGGTGATCTGGATGGTGCTGAAGATGGCGTTCTTCTTCTTCCTGTTTGCGATGGTGAAAGCGATCACGCCGCGCTACCGCTATGACCAGTTGATGCGCATCGGCTGGAAGGTGTTCCTTCCGCTGTCGCTGGGCTGGGTCGTGCTTGTGGCGTTTCTTGCGAAATTCGAAGTGTTCGGCGGCTTCTGGGCCCGCTGGGCGATGGGAGGCTGACAATGACTCAGGCCATCGACTGGGGTCGCGCGACCCGATACGCGCTGCTGTTTGATTTCATCAAGGGCTTCCAGCTGGGGTTCAAGTATTTCTTCGCCCCGAAAGAAACGATCAATTATCCGCATGAAAAGGGCCCGCTGTCCCCGCGTTTCCGCGGCGAACACGCCCTGCGCCGCTATCCCAACGGCGAAGAACGCTGCATCGCCTGCAAGCTGTGCGAAGCGGTGTGCCCCGCCCAGTGCATCGTGATCGATGCCGAACCGCGCGAGGACGGGTCCCGCCGCACCACGCGCTACGACATCGACATGACGAAGTGCATCTATTGCGGTTTCTGCCAGGAGGCCTGCCCGGTGGACGCCATCGTCGAAGGCCCGAACTTCGAATTCTCGGTCGAGACGCGGGAGGAGCTGTTCTACGACAAGCAGAAGCTTCTCGACAACGGCGCGCGGTGGGAGGCGGAGATCGCCCGCAACCTCGAGCTTGACGCTCCGTACCGGTGAGGATGCCATGACCTTCGCAATCTTCGCCTTCTACGCCTTCGCCATCGTCACGATCGTGGCGGGGATCTGCGTGACCATCTCCCGCAATCCGGTGCATGCGGTGCTGTGGATGATCACGGCGTTCCTGTCCTCGGCCGGGCTGTTCGTCCTGCTGGGGGCCGAATTCGTCGCGATGCTGATGATCATCGTCTATGTCGGCGCCGTGGCAGTGCTGTTCCTGTTCGTCGTCATGATGCTGGATGTCGATTTCGGCGACCTGAAGGGCCAGATGCTGCGCTATGTGCCCATCGCCGGCTTCATCGGGCTGATCCTGCTGGTCCAGCTGGTGCTGGGCGTGGGCGCCTGGGTCCAGTCGGACGGGGCGCTTGGGCTGCGCCAGACCGTGACGCCGACGGACATGGAAAACACGCGCGCCATCGGGATGGTGCTGTTCGACCGCTACCTTCTGCTGTTCCAGATGGCAGGACTGGTGCTGCTGGTCGCCATGATGGGCGCTATCGTGCTGACGCTGCGCCACCGGTCGGACGTGAAGCGGCAGAACGTGCTGCACCAGATGTGGCGCGATCCGGCCAAGGCGATGGAGCTGAAGGACGTGAAATCGGGGCAGGGGCTGTAGGATGGTCGGACTGGAACATTACCTCGTGGTCGCGGCGGCGCTGTTCGTCATCGGGATCTTCGGCATCTTCCTGAACCGCAGGAACGTCATCGTCATCCTGATGTCGATTGAGCTGATGCTGCTGGCGGTGAACATCAACCTTGTCGCCTTTTCCAGCCATCTGGGCGATCTGACGGGACAGATCTTCACCATGTTCGTACTGACCGTGGCTGCGGCCGAAGCGGCGATCGGTCTTGCGATCCTCGTGACCTTCTTCCGCAACAAGGGCACGATCGACGTCGAAGACGTCAACGTGATGAAGGGTTGAGCGCATGACGACCATCATCCTTCTGGCGCCTCTTCTGGGCGCGCTGATCTGCGGCCTGTGCTGGCGGTGGATCGGGGAATTGGCGGGGCAGGTGATCGCCACGGCGCTGGTCGCGGTGGCGGCAGCGCTGTCCTGGATCGTCTTCCTCGGCTTCGACGGCGGTACCGTGCACACCACCCTGATGCGCTTTGTCGAAAGCGGCAGCCTGTCCACCGACTGGTCGATCCGTCTGGACCGGCTGACGGCGGTGATGCTGATCGTGGTGACCACGGTGTCCGCGCTCGTGCACCTTTACAGCTTCGGCTACATGGCGCACGACCACAACTTCCGCGAGGGGGAGGCCTACAAGGCCCGCTTCTTCGCCTACCTGTCGCTGTTTACCTTCGCGATGCTGGCGCTGGTCACGGCCGACAACCTCGTGCAGCTGTTCTTCGGCTGGGAAGGCGTGGGTCTCGTCTCTTATCTTCTGGTGGGCTTCTATTACCGCAAGACCAGCGCGAACGCGGCGGCCATCAAGGCCTTCGTCGTGAACCGCGTGGGCGATTTCGGCTTCCTTCTGGGCATCGGCGCGCTGTTCTTCCTGGCGGATTCCGTCCGCTTCGATGACATCTTCGCGGCCGCGCCGGACATGGCGACGACCTCGCTGTCCTTCCTGTCGATCGAATGGAACGCGGCGACCATCGTGGGCGTGCTGCTGTTCATCGGCGCGGCGGGCAAATCGGCCCAGCTGGGCCTGCACACATGGCTTCCCGACGCAATGGAGGGGCCGACCCCGGTGTCCGCCCTGATCCACGCGGCGACCATGGTCACTGCCGGCGTGTTCCTGATCTGCCGCATGTCCCCGATCTACGAAGTGGCGCCGAACGCGCAGGCGCTGGTCGTGGTCATGGGGGCGGCGACCGCCTTCTTCGCGGCCACGGTTGGCCTTGTTCAGAACGACATCAAGCGCGTGATCGCCTATTCGACCGCCTCGCAGCTCGGTTACATGTTTGTGGCGGCGGGGATGGGCGTCTATTCGGCAGCCATGTTCCACCTGCTGACCCACGCCTTCTTCAAGGCGCTGCTGTTCCTTGCGGCCGGCTCCGTTATCCATGGGATGAATGGCGATCAGGACCTTCGCAACTATGGCGGCCTTCGCAAGAAGATGCCGGCCACGTTCTGGGCGATGATGATCGGGACCATGGCCATCACCGGCGTGGGCATTCCCTTCACCTATATCGGCTTTGCCGGCTTCGTGTCCAAGGACGCCATCATCGAGGTGGCATGGGTGAACTCCGGCCTCGTCTTCTGGATGCTGGTGATCGCGGCGGCGATGACGGCCTTCTATTCTTGGCGGCTGATGTTCCTGACCTTCTTCGGCACCCCGCGCAAGCCGGAGCTTCATGCCCATGCCCATGAATCGGGCCGCAGCATGCTGATCCCGCTGGCGGTGCTGTCGGTCGGTGCGGTTCTGGCTGGCGTGGTCTGGCGCAACGTCTTCTTCGGAGAGGAAGAGACCGTCCGCGCGTGGTTCGGCGAAAGCCTGGCCATGAACGGCCACGTCCTGCACGAGGCGCATGAGGGCCCGGCTTGGGTCGCCGCGTCGCCTTTCGTGGCGATGCTGGTGGGTCTGGTTCTGGCTTGGCTGATGTATCTGCGCGATCCGGGCATGCCGGCGCGCCTGGCCACCAGCGCGCGAGGTCTTCATGCCTTCCTGCTGAACAAGTGGTACTTCGACGAGCTGTTCGAGGCGATCTTCGTGCGCCCCTCGCAGCGTCTGGGGTCGTGGTTCTGGCGGCGCGGCGATGATCGCGGGATCGACGGCGTGGTGAACGGGGTATCGCTCGGCCTCATCCCGGCAATCACCCGGCTCGCGCAGCGGATGCAGTCCGGCTATGTGTTCCATTACGCTTTCGCCATGGTTCTGGGCGTCGCCGCCCTGGTCACCTGGGTCAGCTTCACAGGGGGATCGCGCTGATGGACAGCCTTCTTTCCATCGTCACCTTCATCCCCGCCATCGCGGCGCTGATCCTGGCCGTCTTTCTGCGCGGCGAGGATGAAGCCGCGCGCAAGAACGCCAAGTGGCTGGCGCTGCTGGCCACGGTCGCGACCTTCCTGATCTCGTTGTTCCTGTATTTCGGGTTCGATGGGTCCAATCCCGGCTTCCAGTTCGTGGAGGATCACGCCTGGATCGGCGGCCTGCGTTACAAGATGGGGGTGGACGGCATTTCCGTGATGTTCGTGCTGCTGACCACGGTGCTGATGCCGGTCGTGATCGGCGCCTGCTGGAAGGTCGAACACCGCGTGAAGGAGATGATGATCGCCTTCCTCGTGCTGGAAACGCTGATGATCGGCGTCTTCGCGGCGCTGGATCTGGTGCTGTTCTACGTCTTCTTCGAAGGCACGCTGATCCCAGGCGCCTTGCTGATCGGCATCTGGGGCGGGCGGCAGCGGCTTTACGCGGCGTTCAAGTTCTTCCTTTATACTTTCCTCGGCTCGGTCCTGATGCTGGTGGCGATGATCGCCATGTATTTCGACGCAGGGACCACGGACATCGTGGCGCTGCTGCAGCATGACTTCGCCTCCGCCCCGATGACGGTGGCAGGGATCACGGTGATGGGCGGGCTTCAGACGCTGCTGTTCCTTGGCTTCCTCGCCAGCTTTGCCGTGAAGCTGCCGATGTGGCCGCTGCACACCTGGCAGCCGGACGCCTATGTTCAGGCGCCCACGGCGGCGACGGTCGTCCTTTCGGCCATCCTCGTGAAGATGGGGGGCTACGGCTTCCTGCGCTTCTCTCTGGGCATGTTCCCCGTGGGGTCGGAGGTGATGCAGGGCCTGATGCTGTGGCTGTCGGCGATCGCGATCGTCTACACCTCGCTCGTGGCCTTCGTGCAGCATGACATCAAGCGGCTGATCGCCTATTCGTCCATCGCCCATATGGGCTTCGTGACGCTGGGCATTTTTTCGGCCAACCAGCAGGGGATCGACGGCGCCATCTTCCAGATGGTGTCGCACGGCTTCATCTCGGCCGGGATGTTCCTGTGCGCGGGCGTCGTGATCGATCGCCTGAGAGCGCGGGACGTGGACGCGTTCGGCGGCCTGCAGGCCCGGATGCCCGCCTATGCGCTGGTGTTCATGTTCTTCACCATGGCCAATGTGGGCCTGCCCGGCACCTCCGGCTTCGTGGGGGAGTTCCTGACGCTGATGGGGGCCTTCCAGGCGAACACCTGGGTGGCGCTGGTCGCCACCTCGGGCGTGATCTTCGCCGGCGGGTACGGGCTGCGTCTGTACCGCCGCGTGATGCTGGGCGACCTGATCAAGGAGGCCCTGAAATCCGTGACCGACCTGAGCGGGCGCGAAAAGGCGATCTTCGCCCCGTTGGTGCTGTTCGTGCTTCTGCTGGGACTGTATCCCGCGCTGGTCACCGACGTGATCGGGGCTTCCACTGCGCAACTGACGCAGACCTATCAGGCCGCGCTGCCCGCCGATGCGGGCATCCAGGCCGCAGCGAACTAGGGGACGACGATGACCCACGCCGATTTTTCCGCCATCCTCCCCGAGTTCCTGCTCACGCTCTTCTCGCTCGGCGCCATCCTGGTGGGGGCGTTCGCGGGCAAGGATCGCACGGCGCCCCTGCTGATGTGGGCGACGGCGGCCGTCTACGTGCTGCTGGCCTTCTTCGTGTCCCTGTCGGGGCCGAATGACCATGTCGCCTTCTTCGGCATGTTCGTGGAGGACGAGTTCGCGCGCTTCACCAAGGTCATGATCCTGCTGTCGGGCGCGGCCGTGCTGGTGATCAGCCAAAGCTACCTGACGCGGCGCGGGCTGATGCTGTTCGAATACCCGATCCTCATCTCCCTTTCGATCGTGGGGATGATGATCACGGTGTCGGCAGGCGACCTGATCGCGCTTTACATGGGGATCGAGCTGCAGTCGCTTGCCCTTTATGTCGTGGCCAGCCTGCGGCGCGACAGCCCGAAATCATCCGAAGCCGGTATGAAGTATTTCGTCCTGGGCGCCCTGTCCTCGGGGATGCTGCTGTATGGCGCGTCGCTGACCTATGGCTATGCCGGCACGACGCAGTTCGCGGGCATCCTCTCCTCGCTGGGGCAGGGGATGCCGGTGGGCCTGCTCTTCGGTCTGGTGTTCATGCTGGCGGGGATCGCCTTCAAGATCTCGGCCGCGCCGTTCCACATGTGGACGCCCGACGTCTATGAAGGCGCGCCGACGCCGGTGACCGCCTTCTTCGCCACGGCGCCCAAGGTGGCGGGTCTGGCCTTCCTGGCCCGCCTGGTCTTCGACGCCTTTGGCAGCGTGCCGGGCGAATGGGGGCAGGTGCTGGCGGTGATCGCCGTCCTGTCGATCTTCATCGGATCGGTCGCGGGGATCGGGCAGACGGACCTGAAGCGTCTGATGGCCTATTCCTCCATCTCCCACATGGGCTTTGCCCTGATGGGGCTGGCCACGGGGACGGCGCAGGGCGTGCAGGCCATGCTGATCTACATCGCGATCTATGTCGTGATGAGCGTGGGGACCTTCGCCTTCATGCTGACCATGGCGCGCGATGGCGTCGCCACCACCCGCATCGACAGCCTGAGCCTGTATGCCAAGAAGGAGCCGGCCAAGGCGCTGGCGCTTCTGGCGCTGTTCATGTCCATGGCCGGCGTTCCGCCCTTCATCGGCTTCTTTGCGAAATTCTACGTGCTGAAGGCGGCGGTGGATGCCGGATACACCTGGCTGGCGCTGCTGGGCGTGCTGGGGTCGGTGGTGGCGGCCTACTACTACCTCCGCGTCGTCTTCCTGATGTATTTCGGGAAAGAGGACAGCACGCTCGACACCGGGATGGGGCGCACCCAGTGGGTCGTCCTCATGGCCTCGGCGGCGATCATGCTGCTGGGCGTCGTGAACCTGTTCGGGGTCGAGGGCGCGGCCGCCGTCGCGGCCCAGTCTCTTGTCCGCTGACTGGCCCAAGGGTGTCGGGCGTCACACGCTCGACACCGTCGACAGCACGAATGCTTTCGGTTTTCGCCTGCCAGAGGTGCCGGCCTGGGTGCTGGCAGGGGAGCAGACGGCCGGGCGCGGGCGGCGGGGGCGTGCCTGGTCCAGCCCGCCCGGCAATTTCTATGGCAGCCTGATCCTGACCCCGGACGATCCGCCGGAGCGGATGGCCTTGCGGTCCTTCGTGGCCGCGCTGGCGCTGCGGGACGCGCTGGTGGCCCTGACCGGCCTGCCGCAGGTCTTTGCCCTGAAATGGCCCAATGACGTGCTTCTGAACGGCGGCAAGCTGTCCGGCATCCTGCTGGAAGGGCAGGCGGGGCGGCTGGCGGTCGGAATCGGCGTCAACCTGATCGGGGCGCCGCCGGCCGAAGGCGTGGAACCGCAAGCCCTGCGCCCCGTCAGCCTGAAGGCCGAAACCGGCCTGCACGTCGCGCCGTCGCAGCTTCTGGATCGTCTGGCACCGGCCTTCGCCCTGCGCGAAGCGCAGTTGGCCGCGGATTTCGACACGATCCGCCGTGACTTCCTGTCCCACGCCGCCCGCCTTGGCGAACGGATCGTCGCCCGCACCATGTCCGCGACCTATGAAGGCGTCTTCCGGACCATCGACGCCAGCGGGGCGCTGCTCCTTGACACGGCGGAGGGTCCCATGCTCATACCCGCCGCCGACATCTTCTTTGCGGAGCGCGCGCATGCTTCTGGCCATTGACTGCGGCAACACCAACACCGTGTTTTCCCTGTGGAACGGCGATTTCGTCGGCACATGGCGCATCTCCACCGATCACACCCGCACGGCGGACGAATACTTCGTCTGGCTAACCGGCCTGATGCGGCTGGCGGGGGTGGAGCCGGGGGTGACGGAAGCGATCATCTCCTCCACCGTGCCGCGGGTGGTGTTCAACCTGCGCGTCCTGTGCAACCGCTACTTCAACTGCCGCCCGCTGGTGGTGGGCAAGCCCGAATGCCGCCTGCCCGTCGCGCCCCGCGTCGATCCGGGAACGACGGTCGGGCCGGACCGGCTGGTGAACACGGTGGCGGGCTTCCATCGCCATGGGGGCGATCTGGTGGTCGTCGACTTCGGCACGGCCACCACCTTCGACGTGGTGGACCGGGATGGTGCCTATATCGGCGGCGTGATCGCCCCCGGCGTGAACCTGAGCCTTGAGGCGCTGCACATGGCGGCGGCGGCCTTGCCGCACGTGGACGTCAGCCGTCCGGCCTCCGCCATCGGCACGAATACGGTGGCCTGCATGCAGTCAGGCGTGTATTGGGGGTATATCGGCCTGGTGGAAGGGATCGTCCGCCAGATACGGCTGGAACGCGAACGTCCGCTGAAGGTTATCGCAACCGGCGGGCTTGCCCCTTTGTTTGATCAGGGGTTCGACCTATTTGACACGGTGGAAGACGATCTGACCATGCAGGGTCTGGTCCTCATACACCAATACAACATGGAACTGGACAAGGCATGACGAACGAGCGGCTGATCTATCTCCCTCTTGGCGGCGCGGGCGAGATCGGCATGAACTGCTACGTCTACGGCTATGGCGCCCCCGGGCGCGAACGGCTGATCGTGGTCGATCTGGGCGTGACCTTTCCCGACATGGACACGACGCCGGGCGTGGATCTGATCCTGCCCGACGTGTCGTGGCTGGAAGCGCGCGCCGACCGGATCGAGGCGATCTTCATCACCCACGCGCACGAGGATCACATCGGCGCGCTGGCGCATCTGTGGCCCAAGCTGAACGCGCCGGTGTATGCCCGCCGCTTCACGGCCGCCATCGGCCAGCACAAGCTGCAGGATCAGGGCCTTCCGCGCGACACGATCACCATCGTTGAACCGCGCCCCCACGCGGTGGAGGCCGGTCCCTTCCAGGTCCAGTTCGCCCCGCTGAGCCATTCGGTCCCCGAAAGCTCCGCTTTGGTGATCGACACGCCGGCGGGCCGCATCGTCCATTCCGGCGATTTCAAGCTGGACCCCGCCCCGGTGGTGGGGGAGCCGTGGGATCCCGCCTCGTTCGAGGCGATCGCGTCGGAACGTCCGGTGAAGGCGCTGATGTGCGATTCCACCAACGTGTTCACGCTGCATCCCGGCCGTTCGGAAAGCACGCTGGCCGGCCCGCTGCGCGAGCTGATCGGCAACGCCCGCGGGATGGTCGTGGCGACGACCTTCGCCTCCAACGTGGCGCGCCTGAAGACGCTGGCCGATGCGGCGCAGGCGTCGGGCCGGTCGATCTGCCTTCTGGGGCGCGCCATGCGCCGCATGGTCGCCACGGCGCAGGAAACCGGCATCCTGACGGACTTCCCGCCCACCATCAGCCCGGAGCAGGTGCTGGAAATGCCGCGCGACAACGTGCTGCTGATCGTGACCGGCTCGCAGGGCGAACGGCGCGCGGCCACGGCACAGTTGGCCCGCGGCAAGTATCTGGGCATCGATCTGAAGGAAGGGGACACGTTCCTCTTCTCCTCGCGCACCATTCCGGGGAATGAACGCCCGGTGGGCCGGATCATGAACCAGCTGTCGGAAATGGGCGTGAACCTGCAGGACGATGCGGGCGGCCTTTATCACGTGTCTGGCCATGCCAACCGTCCCGACCTCGTGGCCGTGCATTCCATCGTGAAGCCGCAGATGCTGATCCCGATGCATGGCGAGCATCGCCACCTGCGCCAGCACGCGCGTCTGGGCACCGATGCCGGCATCCGCAGCGCGGTGGTCATCAACGGCATGATGGTGGACATCACCGGCAACACCCCCGTTCCGGTGGAGCGGGTGGAGCCCAAGCGCATCTATCTGGACGGCGGCATGCTGATCGGCGCCTTCGACGGCGTGGTGCGCGACCGGATCCGCCTGGCTTTGAACGGCCATGTTCTGGTGACGCTGCTTCTGGACGAATCCGACGAGCTGTTGGGCGAGGTCTGGGTCGAGGTCATGGGTCTGGCGGCCAAGGGCCGGAACGGCGCGCCCTTCTCCGACACGCTGGAGCGGGAGCTGACCGAGTATCTGGAAGGCGCAGGCTCCAAGCTTCTGCGCGACGACGATCGTCTGGAAGAAGGGCTGCGGCGCATGGCACGACAGGTCGGCCAGGACGAGATCGGCAAGAAGCCCGAGGTGACGGTCGTCATCTCCCGTCTGCAGGACGAATAGGATCGGGAACGGCGGCGCCTTCGGGCGCTGGCTTATCCTTCATGGAAAAGGGTCGCTGCAACAAGCAGCGACCCTTTTTCTTTGGCAACGAAAGGAAAAGGCCGCGAACAGGTCGCGGCCTTCCAATTCAGTCTTCGGTGGCGGGCGTCGCGTCCGGCAGGGCGAAGCTGCGCGTCAGGAAGTCAGGCATGTGATCGCCCATGCCGACAATCGGGCCATCCTTGGCGACAGGGGCAGCGGAGGGTTCGTTTCGGTCCCGGTCTTCGCGCTTGTTGCGGCCGCGCCGCTGTTCGCGTTCGGCGCGGGGTTCCCGCTCGGGGCGGGGGCCGGGCGTCGGGGCTGCGGCGGGCGCAGGCGTGTCTTCGGCAACCACGAGCGTCTCTCCTCTTGGGATCGGCTGACCGACGAGCGCCTCGATGGCCGCCACGTATTTCTCGTCCGATGGCGTGGCCAAGGTGAAGGCCTTGCCCTTGCGGCCGGCGCGACCCGTGCGGCCGATGCGGTGCACGTAATCTTCGGGATGGGTCGGTACGTCGAAGTTGAACACGTGGCTGACCGAAGGCACGTCCAGCCCCCGTGCCGCCACGTCCGACGCGACCAGAAGCTGGATCGTCCCCTCGCGGAACCCGTCCAGCGTCGCGGTGCGCACGCGCTGGTCCAGGTCGCCGTGGATCGCCCCGGCGTTGAAGCCGTGCGCCTTCAGCGACTTCACCACCACGTCCACCTCGATCTTGCGGTTGCAGAAGATGATGGCGTTTGTGCAGCTTTCGCCTTCCGCGCGGATCAGGTCGCGCAGTACGTTGCGCTTGTCGGCCGAACTGCGGTCCTTGCGCGAGGGCGTGACCGGAACCAGCATCTGCTCGATCGTGGCGGAGGTGGAATTCTGGCGCGCCACCTCGATCTTCACCGCGCCTTGCAGGAAGGTGTTGGTAATGCGTTCGATTTCCGGCGCCATGGTGGCCGAATAGAAGAACGTCTGGCGCGTGAAGGGCGTCAGGCTGAAGATCCGCTCGATGTCCGGGATGAAGCCCATGTCCAGCATGCGGTCGGCTTCGTCCACGACCATGATCTGCACGCCCTGAAGCAGCAGCTTGCCGCGTTCGAAATGGTCCAGAAGGCGGCCGGGCGTCGCGATCAGCACGTCCACGCCGCGGTCGATCAGCTTGTCCTGTTCGCCGAAGGCGACGCCCCCGATCAGCAGGGCCTTGGTCAGCTTGGTGTGCTTGGCATAGGTGTCGAAGTTGTCGGCCACCTGGGCCGCCAGTTCGCGCGTCGGCGCCAGCACCAAGCTGCGCGGCATGCGCGCGCGGGCGCGGCCCTTGCCCAGCAGGGTGATCATCGGCAGCGTGAAGCTTGCGGTCTTGCCGGTGCCTGTCTGCGCGATGCCCAGAACGTCCTTACCTTCCAGCGCATGCGGAATGGCTTGCGCCTGGATCGGCGTGGGGGTCTCGTATCCCGCTTCCTGAACGGCTTTCAGCACGCGGGGGTCCAGCGCGAGGTCGGAAAATTTCGTCATCGGCGTCCTGTGAATGCGGTATCGGACCGCATGAAAAAAAGGGGACGCATATCCTCCGGGCGTCCCGGCGTCGGCGGACCGTTGCCGGTCCTGGATCGGCAGTATCGCAAAGACGTGAAAAGGTCAAGGTTCCGCCGGGTTTCGCCCCGTCCGTTGCAGGGCGGAGGGTCAGACCATCATTTCCTTGGTCGCCGTCAGCTTCACGTCGGGATGGTCGCGCTGCACGCGGTCGATGTCCCATTGCAGGCGTGTCAGGAACACGGTGTCGCCGTCGCTGTCGGTCGCCATGTGGCCCTTGTTGACGTTGACCAGCTTTTCCACCGCCACCTTCGACCCCTGCACCCAGCGGGCCGAGGAGAATTGCGACGGTTCGAAGCGCACGGGCAGGGAATATTCCTGCTCGATCCGCGAGGCCAGAACCTCGAACTGCAGGGCCCCCACGACGCCGACGATGAAGCCCGAACCGATCATCGGCTTGAAGACCTTGGCGGCGCCTTCCTCGGCGAACTGCATCAGCGCCTTTTCCAGGTGCTTGGCCTTCATCGGATCGCCCGCGCGCACGCCTTGCAGCAGTTCCGGCGCGAAGGAGGGGATGCCCGTGAAGTGCAGCGCCTCGCCTTCCGTCAGCGCGTCGCCGATGCGCAATTGCCCATGGTTCGGGATGCCGATGATGTCGCCGGCCCAGGCTTCCTCGGCCAGTTCGCGGTCGGCGGCGAGGAACAGCACGGGGTTCGACACCGCCATCTGCTTTTTCGACCGGACGTGCAGCAGCTTCATCCCGCGTTCGAAATGCCCCGAGGCGAGGCGCACGAAGGCCACGCGGTCCCGGTGCTTGGGGTCCATGTTGGCCTGCACCTTGAACACGAAGCCCGCGACCTTGCTTTCGCTCGCGTCCAGCTGGCGTTCCTTGGCGGTCTGGGGCTGCGGCTCGGGGCCGTATTCGCCCATGCCGTCCATCAGCTCCTTCACGCCGAAGGAGTTGATGGCGCTGCCGAACCAGATCGGCGTCATGTGCCCTTCCAGGAAGGACTGGCGGTCGAAGGACGGCAGCAGCTCGCGCGCCATCTCGATCTCCTCGCGGAACTTCGCAAGAAGGTCGGCGGGGATGTGGTCGGCCAGCTTCGGGTCGTCCAGACCGTTGATCTTTACCGACTCCGCCACCTTGTTGCGGTCGGCGCGGTCCATGATCTCCAGCCGGTCGTGCAGCAGGTCGTAGGCGCCCACGAAATCGCGGCCCACGCCGATGGGCCAGGACGCCGGGGCCACGTCGATGGCCAGGTTCTCCTGGATCTCGTCGATGATCTCGAACACGTCGCGGGATTCGCGGTCCATCTTGTTGCAGAAGGTCAGGATCGGCAGGTCGCGCAGACGGCACACCTCAAACAGCTTGCGCGTCTGGGATTCCACGCCTTTGGCGCCATCGATCACCATGATGGCCGCGTCCACCGCCGTCAGGGTGCGGTAGGTGTCTTCGGAAAAGTCGCTGTGGCCGGGCGTGTCCACCAGGTTGAAGCGGTATTTCCCGAATTCGAACGACATGGCCGAGGCGGAAACGGAAATCCCGCGCTCCTGCTCCATCTTCATGAAGTCGGACCGGGTGCGCCGCGCCTCGCCCTTGGCGCGGACCTGGCCGGCCATCTGGATCGCGCCGCCGAACAGCAGGAACTTCTCGGTCAGCGTGGTTTTGCCGGCGTCGGGATGCGAGATGATCGCAAAGGTCCGGCGGCGGGCAATCTCGGGCGGAAGGGTGGGGCGGTTGTCCAGCATGGGCGGCGGTTTACATCACCCCGCGATGCGCGTCCACTGGGAGAGATGGAATGGATCTGGGTATTCGCGGCAAAACGGCGCTGGTCTGCGCGGGATCGAAGGGCTTGGGCTATGGCTGCGCCGAGGCGCTGGCCGAGGCGGGGGTGAACCTGATCCTGAACGCCCGCAGTGAAGGCCCGCTGGACGAAGCCGCGGAACGGCTGCGCCGCCATGGCATCGACGTGCGGACCGTGGCCGCCGACATCGCGAGCGAGGAAGGCCAGCGCAAGGTGCTGGCGGTGGCGGGCGACGTGGACATCCTGGTGAACAATGCCGGCGGACCGCCCCCCGGCGTCTGGTCCGACTGGGGCCGCGCGGATTTCCAGAAGGCGCTGGACGCGAATATGCTGGCGCCCATCGCGATGATGACGGCGATCATGCCGAAGATGATCGAAAAGGGCTGGGGGCGGGTGGTCAACATCACCTCGCAATCCGTGCGGGCGCCGATCGCGCAACTGGGCCTGTCGAACGCGGCGCGCACGGGGCTGACGGGCTTTGTTGCGGGAACGGCGCGGCAGGTGGCGCCGCATGGGGTGATCGTGAACAATCTTCTGCCCGGAACCCACGCCACCGCCCGGTCCGAGGCGCTGGACAAGGGCCGCGCCGCCCGCGAAGGCGTGGACGAGGCCGAGGCCCGCCGTCGCAGTGAGGCCGCCATTCCGGCGGGACGTTACGGGGATGCGGGCGATTTCGGCGCCATCTGCGCCTTCCTTTGCTCGCAGCAGGCGCGGTACATCGTGGGGCAGAACGTCCTCGTGGATGGCGGAAGCGTCAACCTGACCATGTGATTGTGATGCCGGGCGGGGCGAATGGGGCTTTGAACACGCCCCTGAATCGCTTAGATAAGGCAAAACCGCCTTGTCGGCGGCGTGAAGGGGTTGCGTCATGCTTAACAATATCGGCCTTCCGGGCCTTCTTCTTATCGCTGTGATCGTTTTGGTGCTGTTCGGCCGCGGCAAGGTGTCGTCGCTGATGGGCGAAGTCGGCAAGGGCATCACCGCCTTCAAGAAGGGCGTGCACGAAGGCGACAAGGAAGCCGACCAGCAGCGGGTCGACCAGGCCCGCGACGTGACGCCCGAAGAGGCCGAGCGCAAGAAAGTCTGATCGGCCGCACCCATGTTTGATATCGGCTGGAGCGAACTTATCCTGATCGGGACGATCGCGCTGATCGTGGTCGGGCCCAAGGATCTTCCGGACATGTTCCGGCAGATGGGCCGCTTCACCTCCAAGGCGCGGTCCATGGCGCGGGAGTTTTCCAACGCCATGGAAGACGCAGCGAAGGAGTCCGGTGTCCATGACGTGGCGGGCGATCTGAAGAACATGACCTCGGCCCGGTCCCTTGGGCTGGACGCGGTCAAGACCGCGGCGACCAAGTTCGAGAACTGGGATCCGATGCGGTCCACCCGCTTTGGCGCCGATGCGGACAAGACGGACGAGGTTCGGCATTCCGCCGCTTCCGTCACCGCGGCCCCGCCTGCGGTGGAAACGCTGAAGCCCGTGTCGCCCGCCGTCTATGTGAAGCCCGTTTCCGAACCGAAGCTGGTCCGTCCGCGTCCTGAACCCGTGCGCCGCCGGAAGGTCGATGCCTCCGCTCCGGTCCGCAAGCCCGTCCCCCGTCGCCCGACGCCCAAGAAGCACGATACATGAGCCGTGAAGACACGATCGAGGACAGCAGCGCGCCGCTGATCGAACATCTGAAGGAACTTCGCACCCGCGTCCTTTGGGCTCTCGGGGCCTATGTGGTTGCGGTCTGCGTGGTGTTCCCCTTCGCGCAGCATGTCTTCAACTTCCTGTCGCATCCTGTCTGCACCGCGCTGAACACGCGCGGGCAGGATTGCGGCCTCGTGATGATCAAGCTGCAGGAAGGCTTCTTCA
Organism: Falsirhodobacter sp. 1013; assembly: GCF_051195255.1. Lineage (NCBI taxonomy): Bacteria > Pseudomonadati > Pseudomonadota > Alphaproteobacteria > Rhodobacterales > Paracoccaceae > Falsirhodobacter > Falsirhodobacter sp. 1013. The sequence goes on from NZ_JBNJLK010000003.1 coordinate 190,108, forward strand.
TCTCGGTCAACATCTCGTTCTTTGGGGGCCTCGTGCTGGCCTTCCCGATCATCGGCTACCAGATGTGGCGCTTTGTGGCGCCCGGCCTTTACAAGTCGGAAAAAAGCGCGTTCCTGCCGTTCCTGATCGCTTCGCCCGCCATGTTCCTCCTGGGCGCCGCGTTCAGCTACTATGTCGTGCTTCCGATGGCCTTCGACTTCTTCCTCAGCTTCCAGCAGGGGCAGGAGGCGCCGGTCGCCAGCGAGGTGGCCGAACGGGCGGTCCATGCGGGCATCGTGTTCCAAGGGTCGGCGCAGGAATATCTGGGCCTGACGATGAAGTTCATCCTGGCCTTCGGGTTGTGCTTCCAGCTGCCGGTGCTCCTGACGCTGATGGGCAAGGCGGGGCTGATCTCGGCCGATGGTCTGGCCTCGGTGCGCAAATACGCGATCGTGGCGATCCTCGTGCTGGCTGCCGTCGCGACCCCCCCGGACATGATGAGCCAGATCATCCTCTTCTGCGCCGTTTATCCCTTGTACGAGGTGTCGATCTTCCTGATCCGCCGCATCGAGAAACGCCGCGAAGCGGAGTTGCGGGCCGAGGGCCTGTGGGTCGAGGACGAAGAAGCCGAGGACAGCGCCAAGAAATGAGCGACCCCCTGATTCGCATCGCCGAGGCGCTGGAGCGTCTTTCGCCTCCTTTGCCCGCCGCACCGGATCTTGACGCGGCCGACGCGTTCATCTGGCACACCGCGCCGGACCGGCTGGACGCGGTGACGCGGGTGGCGCGGGTCGATCTGGGGCTGCTGGTGGGTGTGAACCGCGCGCGCGACATCCTGCTGGAAAACACCCGCCATTTTGCCCAAGGGCTGCCTGCGAACAACGCGTTGCTTTGGGGCGCGCGGGGGATGGGGAAGTCGTCTCTCGTGAAGGCGATCCATGGTGCGCTGCGGGCCGAAGGGCTGCCGCTGAAGCTGGTGGAGCTGGCGCGCGAGGATCTGCCGTCGGTGCAGCGTCTGCTGGCGCTTCTGCGCGGGTCGAACCATCGCTTCGTCCTGTTCCTGGACGATCTGTCCTTCAGCCATGACGATCAGCACTACAAGTCGCTGAAGGCCGTGCTGGATGGCGGGATCGAAGGGCGTCCGGACAACGTCATCCTCTACGCGACCTCGAACCGCCGGCACCTGATGCCGCGCGACATGATCGAGAACGAGCGTTCCACCGCCATCAGCCCGGCCGAGGCGGTGGAGGAGAAGGTGTCCCTTTCGGACCGGTTCGGGCTGTGGCTGGGCTTCCATCCCTGTTCGCAGGACGATTATCTGGCGATGATCGACGGCTATTGCCAGGCCTACGGCGTGCCCATGGAAGACACGCTGCGCGCCGAGGCGATCGAGTGGCAGGCGACGCGCGGATCGCGGTCGGGCCGCGTGGCCTGGCAGTTCTTCACCGACCTGGCCGCGCGGAAGGGCATCCGCCTTTACTGAAGGTAGGGGGCCGGGTCGACGCTTTCGAAGCCTTTGCGCACCTCGAAATGCAGGAAGGCCGGGTTCGTGGCCCGGATCTTTGCCACGGTCTGCCCGCGCGTCACGCTGGCCCCTTTCGCCACCGCCACGGCATCAATGCCGGCATAAACGGTCAGTGTGTTGTCGGGATGGCGCAGCACAAGGATCGGGACCTGATCCGTGTCCTTGGTGATGGCCGCGACGGTGCCATCCGCCGCCGCCACGACCGGGCTGCCGGCGGGGGCGCCGATGTCGACCCCTTCGTTCTTGCCCTTCTGATACGGCCGGATGATGCTGCCCGAAGCGGGCATCGCGAACCGCGCGCCCGAGGTGGTGGGCTTTGGTGCCGCGGCGGGGGTCGCAACGGCCGGTGTGGCGGCTGCGGGCGCTGCGGCGGCCGTCTGGGTCGCGGCCGGGGCGGCGCCGCCCGTCGGGATCATCAGGACCTGACCTTCGCGCAGCGACAGGTTCGCATCCAGCCCGTTCCACTCGGCCAGCGCCTTGGGTGACACGCTGTAGGTGCGCGCGATGGAATAAGCCGTTTCCCCCCGCTGGACCCGGTGCTGGGCCGGCTGCGATCCGCTGGCAGGGGCAGCAGCGGCAGGCACGGCCGCACTGGGCGCCGGCGCGCTGCTGACCGGTGCACTGGCAATCGCGCTTGAGGCGAGCGTCGTCACGTCGATGGCGCCGGTCTGGATGCCCGTCGCCACCGGCGCCATCGGCGCCGCGCTGGCCGTGGCCAATCCGCCGGTGCCTTGGGGCAGGGCGATCACCTCGCCGCCGCGCAGGACGGTGTCGGGCGCCAAGGCGTTATGCTGGGCCAGCGTCGCCGGATCAACCCCGACCCGCGCCGCGATGGAGCCCACCGTGTCGCCGGGCCGTGCCACGGCCACCTGATAGGTCGGATAGCGGATCACGCCCTGCGCGTCGGGCTGGGGACGTGCATCCGTCGCGTTGATCGCCGCCGAGCCGGTGTTCAGCCCGTTCCGCAGATCGAAGTCGACCGGGTTGTTGCAGGCCGCCAGCAGGACCGTTCCCGACAGCACCATCGCCACGCGCTTGATCTTCACATTCTTCTTCCTTCTATGGCCGGCAGGACTTGCGTCATTCCGAAGCCAGCCCCTCCACAAGGGGCACGAACCGGACCGAGCGGAGCTCTTCGTATTCGAAGCTGTCCTCGGTCCGCACGACCTTGATCAATGTCTGAACGGCGTCCGTCTGGCCCACGGGCACGACCATGATCCCGCCCACCTTCAGCTGCGCCAGAAGGGGGCCAGGCGGATCCTCCGCCGCGGCGGTGACAAGAATGCGGTCGAAGGGCGCCTGATCGGGCAGGCCGTGGCTGCCATCGCCGGTGAAGGCCGTGATGTTGGGCAGGTTCAGCGCCTGAAACACCTCCTCGGCCTCGCGCACAAGGCGGCGGTGGCGGTCGATGGTGTAGACGCGCCGCGCCAGCTGGCTGAGGATCGCCGCCTGATAGCCGGAGCCCGTGCCGATCTCCATCACCCGGTCACGCGGGTTCAGGGACAGGGCCTGCGTCATCAGCGCCACGATGGAGGGCTGGCTGATCGTCTGCCCGCAGGCGATGGGCAAGGGCGTATCCTCATACGCGCGATCGGCGAAGATGCCCTTCACGAAGGCGCCGCGGTCGATGGCTTCCATCGCCGTCAACACGCGGCCGTCCGTGATCCCCCGTGACCGCAGGGCATACAGGAAGCGCATCTTCCGTTCGGCAAGGCTGTCCTCGTCCTCGGTCATGCGAAGGCGGCCTCAAGCTCCCTCAACCGGTCATGGGCGGTCAGGTCGCAGCGCAGCGGGGTCACCGTCACGAACCCTTCTAGGTTCAGCGTGGCGTCGCTGCCGGCTTCGGCCGGACCCTGTTCGCCGCCGCGCATCCACAGGAAGCGCTTGCCGGAAGGCGAGATGTGCGGTTCGGTGGAGAAGCCCGATCCCGTGCGGAAGCCTTGGGGCGCCACGCGGGTGCCCTTCACGTCGGCGGCCGCGCAGGGCGGGAAGTTGATGTTGTAGAACAGGCGGTAGGGCGCCTCGTCCCAGATCCCGCGGTCCAGAAGGCGGCGGATGACGGCCGCGCCGTGGACGCGGGCGGCTTCGAACGGGTCTTCCAGAAGGCGGGTGTCCGGCCCCATGTATTGCGACAGCGCGATGGAGGCGACGCCTTGCAGGGCCCCTTCCATGGCACCGCCGATGGTGCCGGAATACAGCACATTCTCGGCCGAGTTGTTGCCGCGGTTCACGCCCGACAGGATCAGGTCGGGTTTCTGGCCCTGGAACACCTCGTGGATGGCGGCCAGCACGCAATCGGCGGGGCTGCCTTCGGCGGCGAAGCTGCGCTGGCCCAGCTGGGCGAACAGGGTCGGGTGGGTGTAGCTGATCGCATGTCCCACGCCCGATTGTTCGAACGCCGGGGCGACGGTCCAGACTTCGCCTTCCGGACCGGCCAGTTCCTGCGCGATTTCGGCCAGAACGGCCAGACCCGGGGCATTAATGCCGTCGTCATTCGTGATCAGGATACGCATGAGGGCCCTTTCCTTTGACCCTTGCTTAGACGACCGCATCCCCCGCGACAAGCCGCGCCTCAGACCAGATGCAGTTCTGCCGCACCCAGCGCCCGTTCCAGATCCGAAAGATCATAGGGTTTGCGCAGCATGACGTTCGCCGCGTGCCGTTCCGTCACAACCTCGCGCCCGTTGCCGGTGGCGAAGATGAAGGGAATGCCGCGATCGGCCAGCGCGTCCGCTACGGGAAAGGACAGATGGTCGCGCAGGTTGATGTCCAGAAGGGCGAAGTCGATCGCTTCGTTCCGGGCCAGTTCCAGTGCGGCGTCCAGCCGCGTGGCGGGTCCCACCACGTCATAGCCCAGATCTCGCAGGTAGTCCCCAATGGTCATCGCCATCACGGGTTCGTCCTCCACCACGAGGACGCGCGCCGCCCGGAATGCTGCGGTTGCGTTCATGTCCGTCTCCACTCGAAAACACGCGGAAGGGTTTTGCGGGCCGGTGCCTGCTGGCCCACGATCGCCCTGTGCCGCCTTTGCCCCATCATAGCCCGCTTTTGTGAATTTTTTGGTGCGGACCGTGCGCCAAACGCGGGAACGGCGGGCGGGTTCCATAACTATTTTGTCGGACATCCGGCCTGTCGCGGCATCGTGTTCGGACTAGGTTCCCGCCTCAGACAGCAAGCCACTTTCAGGAGGCCAGCCATGACCATCCACGACATGCCGAAAGGCGGAACCGCCGGGGCGGTGCGCTTTTCGGTGAACGGAAAGACCGTGAACCTGACGCTGGACCATCGCGTCACGCTTCTGGACGCCCTGCGCGAGCATATCGGGCTGACCGGATCGAAGAAGGGCTGCGACCACGGCCAGTGCGGGGCCTGCACCGTGATGGTGAACGGGCGGCGCATCAACTCCTGCCTGTCGCTGGCGGTGATGCACGAAGGGGACGAGATCACGACGATCGAGGGGATCGGCACGCCGGACGCGCTGGACCCGATGCAGGACGCCTTTATCCGGCACGATGGCTACCAATGCGGCTATTGCACTCCCGGCCAGATCTGTTCCGCCAAGGCCGTGCTGGAGGAGATCCGTCAGGGCATTCCCAGCCACGTGACCGAAGATCTGGAACACGTGATCTTCAGCGACGCCGAACTGCGCGAACGGATGAGCGGCAACCTGTGCCGCTGCGGGGCTTATTCCAACATGCTGAACGCGATCCGCGAAGTGGAGGGCCGGAAATGAGGGCCTTCAGCTACGAACGCGCCACCACGCCCGCCGCCGCCGCCGCCGCCGCTGCGGTTCCGAACGTGAAGTTCATCGCGGGCGGCACCAACCTTCTGGACCTGATGAAGCTGGAGATCGAGGCCCCGACCCATCTGGTCGACGTGAACGGCCTTGGGCTGGACAAGGTGGAGGCCACGGACGAAGGCGGGCTGCGGATCGGGGCGCTGGTGCGCAACACCGATCTGGCCGCGGATGCGCAGGTGCGGCGGGATTATCCGCTGCTGTCGCGCGCACTCGTGGCAGGGGCCTCGGGGCAGTTGCGCAACAAGGCGACAACGGCCGGCAACCTGCTGCAACGCACGCGCTGCCCGTATTTCTATGACACGAACATGCCCTGCAACAAGCGCAACCCCGGTTCGGGCTGTGCCGCGCTGACCGGGGCCAGCCGCCAGCTGGCCGTGATCGGCGGGTCCGACGCGTGCATCGCCACACATCCGGGCGACATGGCGGTCGCCATGCGCGCGCTGGACGCGGTGGTGGAAACGGTGGATGCCGAAGGTGCCACCCGCGCGATCCCCATGGCCGACTTCCACCGCCTGCCGGGGGATGAGCCCCAGCGCGACACGGTGCTGAAGACGGGCGAGTTCATCACGGCCGTCACGCTGCCTGCCCCGGTGGGCGGCCGCCAGATCTATCACAAGGTGCGGGACCGCGCGTCCTATGCCTTCGCGCTGGTGTCCGTTGCGGCCATCATCCATCCCGACGGCACGGGCCGCGTGGCCTTTGGCGGCGTCGCCCACAAGCCGTGGCGGGTGGAGGAGGCGGAGGCCGAGATGCCCAACGGTGCGCGCGCCGTCACCTCCCGCGTCTTTGCCGGCGCCGCGCCGCGTCCGGACAATGCCTTCAAACTGCCTTTGGCCGAACGGACGCTTGCGCTGGTTCTGGCCGAAGCGAAGGAGTGAGACCATGAAATTCGACCGTCCCGCCGAAGCCAATGTCGCCGACCGTTCCGTGGTTCTGGGCAAGCCCCACAGCCGCGTGGATGGTCCCCTGAAGACCACCGGCACCGCGCCCTACGCCTATGAACGTCAGGATGTCGCGGAAGGCCAGCTTTACGGATACCCCCTGGGGGCCGCCATCCCGAAGGGCCGCATCCTGTCCATGGAGATCGGGGCGGCCCGCGCGGCCCCCGGCGTCCGCGCCATCGTCACCACGCTGGAGATGGAGGCGCTGCCCAAGGACAAGCACAACGTCAACCACCTCTTCGGCGGGGCGGAGATCGTCCATTACCATCAGGCCATCGCCGTCGTCGTGGCCGACACCTTCGAACAGGCCCGCGCTGCGGTGGGCCTGATCGAGGTGGAGTATGAGGCCGAGAAGGCGACACTGGACCTGTCCGAGGTGACCCCGCCCGAGGCCGAGCCCGAAGCCGACACCGGCGACTTCGACGCCACTTTCGCCGCCGCGCCGGTCACGCTGGACGAAACCTACACCACCCCCGCCCACACCCATGCGATGATGGAGCCGCACGCCTCCATCGCGGAATGGACGGACGGGAAGCTGACGGTGTGGACCTCCAGCCAGATGATCAAGTGGTGGCGCGACGCGCTGGCCAAGACCCTCAGCGTGGATGTGGAGAATGTGCGCGTTGAAAGCCCCTTTATCGGCGGCGGCTTCGGCGGAAAGCTGTTCCTGCGGGCGGACGCCGTTCTGGCCGCGCTGGGCGCCAAGGCTGCGGGCCGGCCGGTGAAGGTGGCGCTGCCGCGTCCCTTCATGCCCAACAACACGACGCACCGCGCCCAGACCATCCAGCGCATCCGTCTGGCCGCCGGCACCGACGGCCGCCTGATGGCGCTGGGCCATGACAACCTGTCCAACACCCCTCCGGGCGGCGATGGAGAGGATTCGACGATCCAGAGCCTGTCCTTTTATGGCGCGCCCAGCCTTCTGATCGTCAACCGCGTGGCCGAGATGGAGATGCCCGAGTCGAACTCCATGCGGGCGCCCGGCGACGCGGCGGGCCAGATGGCGCTGGAGATCGCCATGGACGAGATGGCGGAGCGTCTGGGCATGGACCCGGTGGAGTTCCGGATCGTCAACGACACGCAGGTCGTGCCCAGCAACCCGGACCAGAAATTCTCGCGCCGCAACTTCGTGGACTGCCTGCGCCACGGCGCGAAGGAGTTCGGCTGGACCAACCCCGCGCCCAAGTCGCGCCGGGAAGGCCACTGGCTGATCGGGCAGGGAATGGCGGGGGCCTATCGCGGGTCGCCGGCCACCACCTCGGGGGCGCGGGTGCGGTTGCAGGCCGATGGCCGCGTGATCGTGGAAACGGACATGACCGACATCGGCACCGGCAGCTACACCATCCTCGCGCAGACGGCGGCCGAGATGATGGGCCTGCCGATCGAGAAGATGGAGGTGCGTCTGGGCGATTCCCGCTTCCCGGTCTCCTCAGGCTCGGGCGGGCAGTTCGGGGCGGCAAGTTCGACCGCGGGGCTTTACGCCGCCTGCGTCGCCCTGCGCGCGCAGATCGCCAAACGCCTTCAGGCCGATGCCGACACGCTGGACTTCCGCGACGGAGAGGTCTGGGACGGGGCGCGCAGCGTGACGCTGGCCAGCCTCGCCTCGGACGGGGAGTTGGTGGCCGAGGACAAGATCGAGTTTGGGAAGTTCCGCGACAAGGAATACGAACTGGCCACCTTCGCCGCGCATTTCGTGGAAACCGCCGTCAACGCCTATACGGGCGAGGTGCGGTTGCGCCGGATGCTGGCCGTCTGCGACGCGGGCCGCATCCTGAACCCGATCACCGCCCGCAGTCAGGTGATCGGCGGCATGGTCATGGGCGTCGGCGCCGCGCTGATGGAGCATCTGGAAGTGGATGCCGAACGCGCCTTCTTTGCCAACCACGATCTGGCCACCTATGAAGTGCCGGTCCATCTGGACATTCCTGAACAGACGGTGATCTTCATGCAGCAGGACGATCCCTGTTCCACGCCCCTGAAGGCCAAGGGCGTGGGCGAGTTGGGCCTGTGCGGCGTGGCGGCGGCGGTGGCGAACGCCATCTACAACGCCACGGGCGTGCGGGTGCGGGATTATCCGATCACGCTGGACCGCTATCTCGATCGTTTGCCGGAGGTGTGAGTGGGAACTGACGCGCGCGTGTCCGCCAAGGTGTCGGAAGGGGACATGCCCCTTGCGGCCCTGGCGGGTAAGGATCGGGCGCTGGCCGTGATCGTGGGGGTGGAGGGAACGTCCTACCGCCCCCTTGGCGCGTCCATGGCGGTGGACGGGTCCGGCCACCGCACGGGCAACCTGTCCTCGGGCTGCATCGACGAGGATGTGGCCCTGCACGCGCAGCAGGCATTGCTGGACGGGCAGGCGCGGCAGTTGCGCTATGGGGCCGGATCGCCTTTCGCGGATCTGGCGCTTCCCTGCGGCGGGGGGCTGGACATCCTGATCCTTCCGCGCCCGGAGCAGGGTGCCGTTCAGGCGGCGGCAGCGGAATTGGCGGCCCGCCGCACGGCGGTGCTGGACCTTGGGGCGATCACCCTGCACATCCAGCCCGAATTGCGCTTTCTGGTCTTCGGCAAGGGGCCCGAGGCCGCGACCTTCGCCGATCTGGCCCGTTTGGCCGGCTTTGGGGTGGAGCTGTTTTCGCCCGAGGCGATGGACGTGCCGTCGGGCGTGGCGGCCGTCCCGATGGTCTCGCCCCGCTGGCCCGAGGGGGTGGCGATCGACCCGCGCACGGCCATCACCCTGTTCTTCCACGACCACGACTGGGAGCCGCCCTTGCTGGCCGCTGCCTTGTCATCACCGGCGCTTTATATCGGCGCGCAGGGCAGCCATCGGGCGCGTCAGGCGCGGCGGCGCGCGTTGGAGGAGATCGGGGTGCCGGAGGACGCGATCAACCGGCTGGCCGACCCGTTCGGCCTGATCCCCTCGGCCCGCGACGCGCGGACCTTGGCGGTGGCGGTGCTGGCGGACGTTCTGGCGCGGGCCAAGGCATGATTGTCGGCGCGCTGCTGGCGGCCGGGGCTTCCCGCCGTTTCGGGGCCGAGGACAAGCTGCTGGCGCCGCTGCAAGGGCGCCCGCTGGTGGCCCATGCGGCCAAGCGCATGACGCGCGCGGCGCTGGATCATTGCTTTGCCGTTGTCTCGTCGGCCGAGGTCGCGCAGGCGGTGGGGGTGGACACGGTGATGATCCCGGCGGGCGGGGGGCAGGCCGACAGTCTGGTCGCCGCCGTCCGTCATCTGCCGGACACCACCACACACCTTCTGATCCTGCTGGGCGACATGCCTTACTTGGAAGATGAGGATCTGGCGCTGATCCTGTCCGGCGACGGCCCGCGCTGCGCGGTGGCGGACGGTCACGTGTCCCCTCCGGCGTTGTTCCCCCGCGAATGGTTCCCGCGTCTTCTTACCCTGCGCGGCGATGAAGGGGCGGGCAAGCTGCTGCGCCATCACCCCGAGGCGCATTGCCCGCTGCCCCCCGCTTCCCTGCGCGACATCGACCGGCCGGACGACCTGCGCTGAAGCTCAGCCGCCCGTATGGCTCATGTGGCGGGGCATCTGGCCGGTGTTCTGGCGGGAATAGTCGAAATCGTGGCCTTTGGGCTTGTGCAGGATCGCGGCGCGGATCGCATCTTCCAGATCGGCGCCTTCCCGCAGCGGCGCGCGCAGGTCGGCCCGGTCTTCCTGGCCCAAGCACATGTACAACTCTCCGGTGCAGGTCAGGCGCACGCGGTTGCAGCTTTCGCAGAAATTGTGGGTCAGGGGCGTGATGAAGCCGATCTTCTGCCCCGTTTCGGACACCTGCACGTAACGGGCGGGGCCACCGGTGCGTTCGGTCAGCGGGATCAGGCTGAACCGTTCGCCAAGGCGGCGGCGCAGGTCGGTCAGGGGCCAGTACTGGTCCAGCCGGTCGCCGGTTTCCCCCATCGGCATCACCTCGATGAAGGTCAGGTCGTGGCCTTCGCCCGCGCACCAGTCCAGCAGGCGGAACAGCTCATCCTCGTTGAAGCCTTTCAGGGCGACGGTGTTGATCTTCACCCGCAGCCCGGCGGCCTTGGCGGCGGCGATCCCCTCCAGCACCTGCGACAGGCGACCCCAGCGGGTGATGTGGGCGAACTTCGCATCATCCAGCGTGTCGAGCGAGACGTTGATCCGCCGCACCCCGCAGGCCGCAAGATCGGCCGCGTATTTCGCCAGCTGCGATCCGTTGGTGGTCAGCGTCAGCTCCTCCAGCGCGCCGCTGTCCAGATGGCGCGACATCGCGCGGAAGAAGTCCATGATGTTGCGGCGGACCAGCGGTTCTCCCCCGGTCACCCGCAGCTTGCGCACGCCCAGGCCGACGAAGGTGGAACACAGGCGGTCCAGTTCTTCCAGCGTCAGAAGCTCGGACTTCGGCAGAAAGGTCATCTGTTCCGACATGCAGTACAGGCAACGGAAATCGCAACGATCCGTCACCGAGATGCGCAGGTAGGAGATGGCTCGCTGGAACGGATCGATCAGGGGGGCTGTCATGCGGGGAAGGTAGGGCGACGCGCCCTCACGCTCAAGTGCGATTGACGCGGAAGTGTGCCGGTCTAACATTGCCTCATGCGCCCCATCCTGCTTCTTGCCCCGCTCCTGATCCTCGCCTCCTGTTCGCAGGTGTCGAACCCGTTCCGACGCGACGCGCCGCCGGCCCCGGCCGCCCCTGCAGCGGCCATCGGCCAAAGCGCCGCCAAGCCCGCGGAAAGCTTCGACTTGACGTCGGAGGCGGAGCGTCAGCGCGCCATGGCCACCACCCCCGATCCGGGCGCGGAGCCGTTGGGCGAGGCGGTCGTGACGCTGGGCAACGCGGCCGAGCCGGGGTTCTGGCTTCGGTCTTCCCTGGTCAAGAGCCTGCGCAAGGGGCGGGTGGAGGTGAACGGCCAATCCGTCGCCGTGGACCTGCTGCCGGGGGCGGGGTCGGCGCAGCTGTCGCTGGCCGCCTATCGCGCCTTGGAACTGCCCTTGACCGCACTTCCGCAGGTGAGCGTTTACGGCAACTGACGTTCACCAATCGTTCACGTTTGCGCTTGGCATAGCCGGTGTCAGTGCCTATCTAGACGCCGACCGATCCGGGGAATGGCATGGAACAGAAGTTCATCGAGGTGCGCGGCGCGCGCGAGCACAACCTCAAGGGCGTGGATGTGGACATCCCGCGCGACCAGTTCGTGGTGATTACGGGGCTTTCTGGCTCCGGCAAGTCCAGCCTTGCCTTTGACACGATCTATGCGGAAGGCCAGCGCCGCTATGTCGAAAGCCTGAGCGCCTATGCGCGCCAGTTCCTCGACATGATGGGCAAGCCGGATGTGGACCACATCTCGGGCCTGTCGCCCGCCATTTCCATCGAACAGAAGACCACGTCGAAGAACCCGCGTTCCACCGTCGGCACGGTGACGGAGATCTACGACTATCTGCGCCTTTTGTACGCCCGCGCAGGCACGCCCTATTCTCCCGCCACCGGCCTGCCGATCACCGCGCAGCAGGTGCAGGACATGGTCGACATCGTGATGGCGATGCCGGAAGGCACCCGCGGCTATCTTCTGGCGCCCATCGTGCGCGACCGGAAGGGTGAATACCGCAAGGAGTTTCTGGACCTGCGCAAGCAGGGCTTCCAGCGCGTGAAGGTGAATGGCCAGTTTTATGAACTGGACGAGCCGCCGACGCTGGACAAGAAGTTCCGCCACAACATCGACGTGGTGGTGGACCGGATCGTGGTGCGCGGCGACATCGCCACCCGTCTGGCCGACAGCTTCCGCACCGCCCTGAACCTTGCCGACGGCATCGCTATCTTCGAGACGGCGGCCCCGGAGGGCGAGGAGGCCGAACGCACGACCTTCTCCGAGAAGTTCGCCTGTCCGGTGTCCGGCTTCACCATCCCCGAGATCGAGCCGCGCCTGTTTTCGTTCAACGCGCCCTTCGGGGCCTGCCCGGCCTGCGACGGTCTGGGGGTGGAGCTGTTCTTCGACCCCCGCCTGATCGTGCCGGACCAGAACCTGTCGATCGCGCAGGGGGCCATCGCCCCATGGGCGAAGTCCAAGTCCCCCTATGTGACCCAGACGATCGAGGCGCTGTCAGCCCATTTCGGCTTCGACCGCAAGACGAAGTGGAAGGACCTGCCCCAGCGGGTGCAGGACGTGTTCATCCACGGCTCGGGCGCCGAGGAGATCACCTTCCGCTATGACGAGGCGGGCCGCGTCTACCAGATCGCCCGCACGTTCGAGGGGCTGATCCCCAACATGGAGCGGCGGTATCGCGAAACCGACAGCGCCTGGTCGCGCGAGGAGATGGAGCGCTACCAGAACAACCGTTCCTGCGGCACCTGCCACGGTTACCGCCTGAAGCCCGAAGCGCTGGCCGTGAAGATTGCGGGTCTGCATGTGGGGCAGGTGGTGCAGATGTCGATCAAGGAGGCCTATGCCTGGATGGACACCGTTCCCGCCGCGCTGAGCGTTCAGAAGAACGAGATCGCCCGCGCCATCCTGAAGGAAATCCGCGAGCGTCTTGGCTTCCTCGTGAACGTCGGCCTCGACTATCTGTCGATGAGCCGTGCGGCCGGCACGCTGTCGGGCGGGGAAAGCCAGCGCATCCGGCTGGCCAGCCAGATCGGGTCGGGCCTGACAGGCGTTCTGTATGTTCTGGATGAACCGTCCATCGGCCTGCACCAGCGTGACAACGACCGCCTTCTGACCACGCTGAAGAACCTGCGCGACCAGGGCAATTCCGTCATCGTGGTGGAACATGACGAAGACGCGATCCGCGAGGCGGACTACGTCTTCGACATGGGGCCGGGCGCGGGCGTGCATGGCGGTTCGGTCGTGGCGCACGGCACGCCGGCGCAGATCATCAAGAACCGCGACAGCATCACCGGCCAGTACCTGAGCGGCCGGCGCGAGATCCCGGTGAACCCCGAACGGCGCAAGGGCAACGGCAAGAGCCTGACGGTGGTGAAGGCCTCCGGCAACAACCTGCACGACGTGACCGCGGAATTCCCCTTGGGCAAGTTCGTCTGCGTCACGGGCGTGTCGGGCGGCGGCAAGTCCACCCTCACGATCGAGACGCTGTACAAGACGGCCGCGCTGAAGCTGAACGGCGCGCACGAGACGCCCGCCCCCTGCGAAACGATCAAGGGGTTCGAGCATCTGGACAAGGTCATCGACATCGACCAGCGCCCGATCGGGCGGACGCCGCGGTCGAACCCCGCCACTTATACCGGCGCCTTCACCCCGATCCGCGACTGGTTCGCGGGCCTGCCGGAGTCGAAGGCGCGCGGTTACGGCCCCGGCCGGTTCTCCTTCAACGTGAAGGGCGGGCGGTGCGAGGCGTGCCAGGGCGACGGCGTCATCAAGATCGAGATGCACTTCCTGCCCGACGTCTATGTCACCTGCGAGACCTGCAAGGGCGCCCGCTACAACCGCGAAACGCTGGAGATCAAGTTCAAGGACAAGAGCATCGCCGAAGTCCTCGACATGACGGTGGAGGACGCGCAGGGCTTCTTCCAGGCGGTCCCGTCGATCCGCGAGAAGATGGACGCGCTGGTACGCGTCGGTCTCGGCTACATCAAGGTGGGCCAGCAGGCGACGACCCTTTCGGGCGGCGAGGCGCAGCGCGTGAAGCTGTCGAAGGAGCTGTCGCGCCGGGCCACGGGCCGCACCCTCTACATCCTCGACGAGCCCACCACGGGTCTGCATTTCGAGGATGTGAAGAAGCTGCTGGAGGTCCTGCACGAGCTGGTGGACCAGGGCAACACGGTGGTGGTGATCGAACACAACCTGGACGTCGTGAAGACGGCGGACTGGATCATCGACATCGGCCCCGAAGGCGGCGATGGCGGTGGCCGGATCGTGGCCGAGGGCACGCCCGAAGACGTAGCCCGCGTGAAGGAAAGCCACACGGGCCACTATCTTGCGCCGATGCTGAAGCCCCGGCGCATGGCGGCGGAGTGATCAGCGCATCGCCATGAACGCGCTGACCAGACCCAGCACGGCGATGATCTTCAGCGTGTCGCTGTCGACGCGCAGAAGGTTGTCGCCCACGCGGCGATATTCCTGACCGCGCGGCAGGCGGGGCAGCCGGTCCAGCTGTCCCGGCGGCAGGCGATAGCTGTCGCGCGCGTAATCGCCGGGGTGGAAGCGGCGGTCGTCGTGGCGGTGGCGGTGGTGATCCCGGTCGCGATCCCGATCCCGCGCATGTTCGCGATCGCGGTCATGGCCGCGATCGCGCCCCTCGTGCCGGCCCCGGTCGCGGTCCCAGTCCCGGTCCTTGTCATGTCCGGGGGGGATGTGACGGAAATGGCCGGGCGGTCCCCGGCGGTCCCCGTTCCAATGGTCCTTAGGGTCTGCCAGGACCGGCGTGGCCAGGGAAACCGCCAGAAGTGACAGGATGATGCGTCTCATCGAAATGTCCTCACATGTCGTCGACGGAAATATAACGCAGGTTTTCCGTCTTTCCGTCAGGGTGCTTGTTTCGCCTTGCGGAAATCCGCGCAATCCTGTTTCCCTCGGGGACCAAAGGGGGGAGTGAGACATGCGGATCGGACTTTATCCGGGCACCTTCGACCCGATCACGCTGGGGCATATCGACATCTTGCAGCGCGCTTCGCGTCTGGTGGACCGCCTGGTGGTCGGCGTCGCGATCAACCGCGACAAGAACCCGCTGTTCAGCCTTGAGGAACGCGTCGCCATGGTGCAGGCCGAGGCCGCACGCTTCGGCAACAGCGAGATCGTGGTGCATCCCTTCGAAAACCTTCTGATCGATTGTGCGCGCGATGTGGGCGCGCAGGTGATCGTCCGGGGCCTGCGGGCAGTGGCCGATTTCGAATACGAATTCCAGATGGTCCACATGAACCGCCAGCTCGACGACGAGATCGAGACCCTGTTCCTGATGGCGGACGCGCGACGCCAGGCCATCGCTTCCAAGCTGGTGAAGGAAATCGCCCGCCTGAACGGCGACGTGTCGAAATTCGTGACCCCGGCCGTGGCGGACGCGCTGCGCCACCGCTTCTCATGAAACCGAGGGCGTCGAGGGTCTTCCGCGCGATCAGCCACCTGATTCTGGTTGAACGCGGCCCGGCGTTCCGGTGGGGCTTTGCGGCCTTGTCCTTCGCCATCGCCCTGTCTCTGCGCGGGGTGCTGAGCGGCGCGCTCGCCGACGGATTTCCGTTTCTGACCTTCTTTCCCGCGATCATCCTGACCGCCTTCTTCTGCGGACGGGGGCCGGGCTCGGCCGTGTCCATCGCGTCCTTCCTTGCCTCGTGGCTGCTGTTCGTGTCGGAACCAGGCACCGTCAACCTGTCGCCGGCGGCCATCACGGCGATGGCCTTCTTCGGCTTCATCTCGGTCACCGACATCCTGCTGATCGACATCATGACCCGCGCCGTGAAGCATCTGGAGGAGGAGCGTCAGCGCAGCGAGGCGATGGCCGAACAGGGCCGCCTGATGTTTAACGAATTGCAGCATCGCGTGTCGAACAACCTGGCCACGGTGGCGGGCCTTCTGTCCATCCAGCGCCGCGCCATAAAGGATGAGGCCGCCCGAAAGGCGCTGGATGATGCGGTCGCCCGCATCAACGCCGTGTCGCGGATGAAGCGCCTGCTGCACGACCCCACGGCGCAGGAGGTCGATTTCGGCGCCTTCCTGAAGAACATGACGGACGACATGATCTCCACCGCGGGGGCGGAGGGGCGCATCCGCGTGATCCTGGATTGCCCGCGGCTGGCCATTCCACGCGATCATGCGGTCCCCTTGGGCCTCATCGCCACCGAACTCCTCAGCAACGCGATCGAGCATGGGTTCGCCGGGGACCGCGCAGGCCAGATCGCGCTGCGCCTGTCGCAGGAAGGCGGCAACGTCGTGCTGCGCATCGAGGATGACGGCCATGGCCTGCCCAAGGGCTTCCAGGTGGATCAGGCGCCCAGCCTGGGCCTGACCATCGCCCGGCAGTTCGCCCAGCAGATGGGCGGCAGCCTGCGGATGGCGACGGGGCCCGAAGGCGGGACCATGTCGGAGCTGATCTTCCCGAACGAGGCCTAGAAGGCTGACACCCGCAACGGAAAGACGGCGGCCCCCAGCGCCGAAACGTTCGGCCCCAGATCCGAGATCAGCAGCTTCGGTGCCCGGCGCGGGATGTCGTAGCGGCGCAGGATCGGCAGGTTGACCCCGTCGATCAGCCTTTGCGCCAAGGCGGGCGGAAGCTGGCCGCCCAGCACGACGGCCTGCGGATCGAACACCGACCACAGCGCGGCCAGCAGCCGGTTGAAGCCGGGCAGCGCCTCGGCGATCCAGCGGGTCACGGCCGGACGTTCGGTGTCGATCCCCCGCAGGATGTCGGAAATGTTGTGGATATGGGTGCCGTCATCATGCATCAGCTCCATCAGGCGTTTCAGGGCCGGATGGCGCACACGGGGTTCGCTTTCGTACAGGCTGAAGAATTCGCCCGCATTGTTGTTGCCGCCCAACCACAGTTCCCCGTTCTGGATCAGCCCACTGCCCAGCCAGTGATTCATGGAGATGTGGGCGAAGGTCGGGATGCGGCGCCCGACGCCCAAGAACGCCTCGGCGACGGCGGCGGTGTTGGCCGTGTTCTCGATCCAGACGGGGCGGTCGAACCAGTCGCACAAAAGCGGCCCCAGTTCGACCATGGCCCAGTCGCGCAGCGTCAGGGGCGGGGCGAAGCGCGTGCCTTCCACCCAGTAGCCGACAATCCCGAAGCCCAAGCCCAGACAGGCCGCACGGTCCATGCCGTGCACCTGCGACAGCGCCGCCATGCGCTGCGAGGCGAGGGTCAGCACCCCTGACTGGGTGGCGCTGCGCAGGACATGCAGTTCATCCGCGACGAGGTTGCCCGCGAAGTCCATCAACGCGATCCCCAGCGTTTCGGAGTTCAGCGAGATGCCCCAGCTGTGGGCAAAGGACGGCTGCAGGTACAGCGTCGGGCTGGGCTGGCCACGTCCGCTGGTGCTTTTGGGCGCGCCAAGGCGGATCATGCCACGGCTGGCCAACTGCTCCACGATGCGGTGCAGAGATTGCTGGGTCAGGTCGAACCGCCCGGTCAGGTCGGCACGGGACAGTCCCGGTTCACGCTGCAGGGCCCGCAGGATCTGACGCTCGTTGAACGAGACGACGGGACCGTCGGGGTGACGGTGGAACCTGCGATCGATAAGTCCTCTCGGGTCGTAAACCATCACACTCTTGGCCGATGCTGAAGGGCGTCCGATATCAAAGCGTTGCGAGGTGGTTTGTGAAGCAGCGGAATTTATATTTTTTCCACGCTCCGTGTGTGAAGCCATATAGGCGGAAATATGCCGATCCAAGAAAAAACAGCGGAGTGTCCACAGGCGATCGCATCCTGTGGTATATCCGCAAGCACGGCATAATCTTCGCACCCAAGGGCTGCATACGGCACCAAATGGGGTCCGAGGGCCGCCATAAATGCGGGACCGCGGAAGTGTGAAGGACGTGCCCGCCATGACGACCGACGATTCGGCCCCCGAAACACCGGACGCGCCCGCGCCGTCCCCGGATGACAGGGACATCTCCCCGCGTCTGAGGATCGACGCCTATGACGCGTCCACCCAGCCCCTTGGTCCGGCGCAACGGCGTTCCCTGCATGAACTGACGGTCAGCGTGCTGTGGCCCCATCGCGATCACGATCTGGACCTGTTCCTGTCCCTGGGCCACGGCTATCTGGCCACGGACAAGATCGGGCGCGCCCTCGGTTCCGCGATGTGGTTTCCGATGGGGGATGATTTCGCGATGCTGGGCATGATGGTGACCGTGCCCCGCCTGCAATCGCTGGGCGCCGGCCGCTGGCTGCTGCGGAACCTGCTGCGCGACACCCAGGGCCGCGACCTGAGGTTGAGCGCGACACGTTCCGGCTATCGCCTGTACGAGGCGGCAGGCTTCCTGCCAGTGGGGGTCATCCGCCAGCAGCAGGGCATCGTGAAGCCCTTTGCGCCGCCGCGCGATCTGCCGGGGATGGAGATCCGCCCCCTTGTGCCAGAGGATGAGGCGGCCTTGCGCGCCTTGGACGCCCACGCCTATGGTGCCCCCCGAACGCAGGTGCTGGACGCGCTTTTGCCCTTGTCACAGGGTGTGGTGGCGGTGCGCGATGGCATCGTCTGCGGCTATGCCCTCAGCCGCCCCTTCGGGCGCGGCATCGTCATCGGCCCGCTGGTCGCGGAAGGCGATGACATGGCGCTGCGGCTGGCGGCACCCCTGATCGCGCGGAACGAAGGGCGTTTCACCCGTCTGGACACGCCCGTGATCCGCCCGGCCTTTGTGGATTTCCTGCGGCAGGCGGGGCTGGTGGACTTCGACACCGTTACCGAGATGCGGATCGGCCCCCACCGCCGCGCGGCGGAAGGGACCGTGATCTACGGGCTGGCCGCCCATTCGCTGGGTTAGGACAGGCGGTCCTTCAACCCGAACCACATCCCCACCACCGGCAGGAACCACGGCCTGCCGCTGTGAGCGGGGATCGCGGGCCAGTCCAGACCCTCCAGCGGGTTCGTGCCGCGGATGTCCATCGCCATGTCGGCCAGCACCTGTCCCACCAGCGTGGACATCTGCGCGCCATGGCCGGAATAGCCCATGCCATAGAGCATCCCGTCCGCCTCTCCCACGCGGGGGAAGCGGTCCTTCGTCATGCCGACCAAGCCGCCCCAGCAATAGTCGATCTCCACCTTCGCCAGATGGGGGAAGATCTCCACCATCGACCGGCGCAGGATCTGGCCCGACTTTGCGTCCGAGGTCTGGTCCGACACCGCCGAGAACCGCGCACGCCCGCCGAAGATCAGCCGCCGGTCGGGCGACAGCCGGAAGTAGTTCCCGATGTTGAGCGATGTGACGCAAGTCCGGTCGCCGGGCAGGGTGGCCGCCACCTCCGCCTCGGTCAGCGGACGGGTGGCGATGATGAACGACCCGACCGAGATGATGCGCCGACGGAAATGCTTCAGGGGCGCGCCCGGCACCATGCCGCTGTAGGCGTCCGTGGCCGCGATCACCCGCGCCGCGCGGATGCGCCCGCGCGGGGTCACCAGTTCCCAGCCGCCCGCGGTCCTGTTCCGGTCCGTGACGGGGGTGCCTTCCCAGATGCGGGCGCCATGCCGGTGAGCGGCTTCGGCAAGCCCGTTCACGTACCGGCCCATATGCGCCATGGCCGACTTTTCATACAGCATCCCGCCATGGAAGCTGTCCGAGGCAATCTCGTCCCGCAGCTCCGCCTTGTCCAGCCAGCGGGTGTCGGGATCGACCTCGCGGTGGATCAGGTCGTAATTGGCGCGCAGGCCGTCCACGTGGCTGGGCTTGGAGGCGAGCTTCAGCTTGCCCGCACGGCGGAAGTCGCAGTCGATGCCTTCCTCGCGGACCGTGTCCTCGATCAGGTCGATGGACCGGTCATAGGCGTGATACAGGGCGTGGGCCCGGTCGGCGCCCAGATGGGCCTTCGCGCTGGCATAGCCATGCGCGATGCCGTTGTTCAGGTGCCCGCCATTGCGGCCCGAGGCGCCCGTGCCCACATGGCCCGCCTCCAGCACCGCCACCCGCAGGCCGGCCCTGGTCAGTTTCAGCGCCGCGTTCAGGCCGGTGAAGCCCGCGCCGATCACGGCTACGTCCACCTCTCCGTTCACCGGTTCCGTCTGGGCATGGGCAAAGGGGGTGGAGGTGGCGTGCCAGTAGGATGCGTATTCCATGTCCTAGAGCCCGACCACGGCGGCCAGACCCGACACGTCCTTGATCTCGGTATAGCCGTAATAGGGGTTGGCGGGTTCATGGCCGCGGTTGACCCAGACCTTGTTGCGGATGCCCAAGTCATGCGCCGTCATCAGGTCGTAGCGGAACGAGGAGGAGACGTGCAGCACATCCTCGGGGCCGCAGCCCAGCTGGTCGAACATGTATTCGAAGGCCTGCATCTGCGGCTTGTAGGCGCCCGCGCTTTCGGCCGTGAAGGTGTGCGCGATGGGGGCGCCCAGCTTCGCGATGTTGTGCGGGATCTGCGCGTTCATCGAATTGGTCAGCGCGACCAGCGGGATCTTGTTTCCGATCTTGGCAAGGCCCGCCGGCACGTCGGCATGTGGGCCCCAGGTCGGCACGCGGTTGTAGATGTCCTCGGCCACGGCCGGATCGAAGGCCACGTTGTTGCGCTTGCAGGTGCGTTCCAGCGCGTTGTGGACCACTTCGGCATAGGGTTTCCAGGCGCCCAGAACCTCGTCCAGGCGATAGGCGGAGAAGTCGGCGATGAAGGTGTCCATCGCCGCCCCCGACAGCTGCGCGCCGTAATGGTCGCGCGCCGCACCGGCCATGTCGAAGAAGATCATCGTGCCGTGGCAATCGAAGGTGATGAATTTGGGGCGGAAGGTCATCGCTGTCTCCTGGAAGGTCATGTTCCTGTCATCTTCGCGCCGCTTGGGCCACAGGGCGTGCGGCAGTGGCGCTGCCAGAGGCAGGAAATTGCGTATTCGGCGGGGAGCACGGCAGGGGATGCCGCCGCGCCGGAAAGAACGGTGCCGCAGGGCGGGGCGGGGCCGCCATGCTGGGGCCACAAAGACATTTTAAAGGACGGAGCATCCGCCGTGGCCCTTCTGACCCCCATCGACACCCACCCCGCCTTCGCCCCGCGCGAGGATGTGGCCGCCCCCGAAAAGCTGATCGAGGGGGCGCCCGCCTTCAAGACCTGGGCGCTGGACGAGGTGCCGCTGGGCAACTGGTCGAAGATCCGCACCGGCATCTGGGAAGCGACCCCCGGCACCACCCGATCCGTCAAGGGCGAGGCGATGGAGATCTGCCACATCCTGTCCGGCGTGGTGGACCTGACCGAAGACGGCGGCGAAACGCGGCGCTTCACGGCGGGCGACACCTTCCTGATGAAGCCCGGCTTCACCGGCGTGTGGAAGACGATCGAAACGGTGCGGAAAATCTATGTCTTCGCCGACTGATCTTCTGGCCCGCCTTGTCGGGTTTCCCAGCGTCGTGGGCACGCCCAACGGCGCGATCATCGCCTTTGTCGAGGCGTATCTGCGCGACCTTGGCGTGCCCTGCCACCGCATCGCGGGGCCGGAAGGCGACCGCTGGAACCTGTTCGCGACCATCGGCGATCCATCAGTGCCGGGCCACATCCTGTCGGGCCACGTGGACGTGGTTCCGGCGGGGGAGGCCGAGTGGCGCGCCGACCCCTTCGCCCTGCGGATGGAGGGCGACCGCCTGACAGGCCGCGGCGCCTGCGACATGAAGGGCTTCGTCGCCGCCGTTCTGGCCACCGTGCCGGATCTGCTGCGGATGCGCCTGTCCTCCCCCATTCACATCGCCTTGTCCTATGACGAGGAGGCGGGCTGCCGCGGCGTGCCGCACCTGATCGCGGCGCTGCCCGATCTTTGCGCACCGCCAGCGGGCTGCATCGTGGGGGAGCCGACGGGTCTGGTTCCCGTGCTGGCCCACAAGGGCAAGGCCGCGCTGCGGCTGGTGGCGCAGGGGCGGTCGGGCCACAGTTCGCGCCCTGATCTGGGGGTGAACGCGATCCATGCGCTTCTGCCCGCGCTTCAGGCGGCGGCGGCGCAGGCCGTGGCGCTGCAATCCGGCCCGCAGGACGCACGGTTCGCGCCGCCTTGGTCCAGCCTTCAGATCGGCACGGTGCAGGGCGGGCAGGCGGTCAACATCATCCCCGACCGGGCGGAGGCTGCGCTGGAGGCTCGCGCCATCCAGGGCGTCGATCCGAAGGCGATCCTGCAGCCGGTGGTGGAGGCGGCCGGAGGGCTGGACATCGAATGGCTGTCGTCCTACCCCGCGCTGGCGCTGGACCGCGATCATCCGCTGGCGACGCTGGCCGAGGCGATCACCGGCCACACCGCGCTGGGCGCCGTCAGCTTCGGGACCGAGGCGGGGCTGTTCCAGTCGGCCGGCATCCCCTCCATCATCTGCGGGCCCGGCGACATCGCCCGCGCCCACCGCCCCGAGGAACACCTCACGCAAGGCGAATTGCAGGCCACCTGCGCCATGGTGCGGGCCTTGGGGGAGCGGCTGTCGGCATGACGCGGCATATTCTGCGGCAAGGCCGAAGGGATGCGCGTGAAATTGCGGCGGCGGCCGGTTCGACGCGTCTTCCTGCCGTTCGGCCCGTGGCAGGATCAGAAAAAGGAGAGCTTGCATGACCAGCGACACCATCACCATCGCACCTTTCGACACCGCCCATGTGCCGGACGCCCTTGGCCTGTCGCGTCAGGCCGGATGGCCCCACCGGGCCGAGGATTGGGGGCTGACGCTTTCTACCTCGCGCGGCGTGGTGGCGCTGGGCGGGGGGCGGGTGGTCGGCACGGCCCTGTGTTCGCTTCTGGGCGATGTGGCCACACTGAACATGATCATCGTGGACGAGGCGATGCGCGGGCGTGGCCTTGGCCGCCGGCTGATGGACGCCGCCATGGCGCTGGCCGAGGGGCGGGAGATGCGCCTTGTCGCCACGACCGGCGGGCTTCCGCTTTACGAAAAGCTGGGCTTCCGCAGCGTGGGCCGCATTCACCAGCATCAGGGCCTCGCGAAGGGCGGTCTCCCGGACCTTCCCGTGCGCGACGGGACGGTGGACGACGTTCCCCAGCTTGCCGCGATGGACGAAGCCGCCAGCGGCCTGCAGCGCGCACTCCTGCTGCGCCGCATCGCCGAGGGCGGGGAGGTCCTGCGCGCCGATCGCGGTTTCGCGCTGATCCGTTCCTTCGGGCGTGGCGATGTGGTCGGCCCCATCGTGGCCGAGGATGCCGACACCGCCCGCGCCCTTCTGACCGAAGCCGCCCGCCGGCGCGAAGGCGGTTTCCTGCGCGTCGACCTGCGCGATCCGGCGCTTGTTCCCCTGGCCGAGGAACTGGGCCTTGCCGCCGCCGGCGGGGGCACCGCCATGGTGAAGGACGCCCGTTCCACGCCCGCCACCCTTGCCAAAACCTACGCCCTCGTCTCGCAGGCCTTGGGCTGATCCACGGAGTTTCCCATGCTGACCAATTCCCTTGTCGAGCTCGACCGCCGCCACCTGATCCATCCCGTCTCCTCGTTCCGGGGGCACGAGGCGCGGGGCGTCCGCGTCCTGACCTCGGGCAAGGGGGCGACGGTGACGGACGCCGAAGGCCGCACACTGATCGACGGCTTTGCGGGCCTGTGGTGCGTGAACGCAGGTTATGGCCATGAAAGCGTGGTGGAGGCCGCGGCCGACCAGATGCGCCGGCTGCCCTACGCCACCGGCTATTTCGACCTCGGCTCCGAAGCGCCGATCCGGCTGGCTTCCGCGCTGGCCGACCGCAGCCCGGGCGATCTGAACCACATCTACTTCACGCTGGGTGGGTCGGACGCGGTGGACAGCACCATCCGCTTTGTCCGCTACTACTGGCACGCCAAGGGCCAGCCGCAGCGGGACCAGTTCATCTCGGTCCAGCAGGGGTATCACGGCTCCACCACCATGGGCGCGGGGCTGACGGCGTTGCCCGGCTTCCATGACGGGTTCGGCGTGCCCTATGATTGGCAGCACAAGATCTCCTCGCACTACATCTATCGCAACTCGGTGGGAACGGACCCGCAGGCCATCATTGATGCTTCCGTCGCGGAACTGCGCGCGAAGGTGGAGGCGCTGGGCCCCGAACGCGTGGGCGCCTTTTATCTGGAGCCGATCCAAGGGTCGGGCGGCGTGCTGGTTCCGCCGAAGGGCTGGGTCAAGGCCATGCGCGACGTCTGTGCCGAGCTGGAGATCCTGTTCATCGCGGACGAGGTCATCACCGGCTTCGGCCGCACCGGCCCCCTGTTCGCCTGCGAGGAGGAGGGGATCGTCCCGGATCTGATGACGGTCGCGAAGGGTCTCACCTCCGGCTATGTGCCGATGGGCGCGGTGTTCATGCGCGATCACGTGTACGAGACGATCGCCGGAGGGGCGGGGGCCAAGGTCATCGGGCACGGCTTCACCTATTCCGCGCATCCGGTGTCCGCCGCCGTCGCACTGGAGGTGTTGTCGCTCTACGAAGGCGGCTTGCTGGAAAACGGCCGCAAGGCCGGGGCGCGCCTGATGGCGGGGCTGGAAACCTTGCGCGACCATCCGCTGGTGGGCGACGTGCGCGGGCGCGGAATGCTCGCGGCGGTGGAGCTGGTGACGGACAAGGAGGCGAAGACGCCGCTACCGCTCTCGGTCCAGCCGGCCACGCGCCTGTTTGACCGCGCGTGGGACCACGGGCTGATCGTGCGGTCCTTCCCGCAGGGCATCTTCGGCTATGCCCCGCCGCTGTGCTGCACCGAAGAACAGATCGACGCCATCGTCGCCCGCACGCGCGCCGTGCTGGACCTGACGCTGGAGGATCCCGAGATCCGCGCGGTTCTGCGCTGATGGCGCTGCTGCTGCATTCCACCCCCGAACGGCGCGAGATCTGGAGCCGGGTCTTCGCCGAGGAGTCCGAGCCGTTCTTCGCGACCGAGGGCGATGTCACGGATCCCGCACTGGTGACGCATCTGGCCTGCTGGATGCCGCCAAAGGACCTGACGCGTTATCCCAACCTGTCGGTCGTGATTGGCGTGGGGGCGGGGACGGACCACCTGCCGCCTCTGCCTGAAGGGGTGGCCCTGTCGCGCACCGTCGCCCCGGGGATCGAAGGGATGGTCCGCGACTGGGTGGTGCTGGCGGTGCTGGCGCTGCATCGCGACCTGCCGCTGTATCTGGATCAGGCGGCGCGGGGGGAATGGACGGTGCACAAGACGCTGCTGGCCCGGTCCCGCCGCGTCGGCATCATGGGCATGGGGCGCATCGGCACGCTGGTGGCGCAGACGCTCGGCGCGCTTGGCTTCGGGGTTCTGGGATGGAGCCGTTCGGCCAGGCCGGTGAACGGCGTGCGAACCTTCGGCAGCGACGATCTGGACGCCTTCCTGTCGCAATCCGACATCCTTGTGGGGCTGCTGCCGCTGACGGACGACACGCGCGGCCTGCTGAACGACCGGCTGTTCGCGCAACTGCCCCAAGGCGCGCGGCTGGTGCAGGCCGGGCGTGGGCCGCAGCTGGACATGGACGCCCTGCGCCGTGCGCTGGACAGTGGCCAGCTGGCCGCGGCGATGCTGGACGTGACCGATCCGGAACCGCTGCCGGGCGACCATTGGGCCTGGGCCGATCCGCGGGTGATCGTCACGCCGCACATCGCCTCCCTGACCGATGCCGAGGAAGGAGCCCATCACGCGCTGGCCGTGATCCGCGCCGGGCGGGAGGGCGCACCCCTGCCGGGCCTTGTCGATCGCGAACGGGGTTACTGATCCCCCGGCGGCGGCGCAGACGATTCTATGCCGCCCCATTTTCGAATACGACAGAATATGCCGTTCCGGCCCCCGGTTTCGGGATGCGCCGCAGGCCAAAACAGGCAAACCTGACTGTAACGGAAAGGCGACACGGTGCTGGCGCGTTTCACGAAAGAAGGACCATCCGGATGACCGATGTCAAACCCCTTCACACCTTCCGCTATGTCACCTTCGACGTGGTCGGCACGCTGATCGATTTCGAAGGCGCCATCACCGAAGCTCTGGCCGACATCGCCCGCCGCGAAGGCCGCGAGATCGACGGCGAGGCCGCGCTGTCCGTGTATCGCGACGCGCGCTACGATCCCGAGGCGCAGCGTTTTCCCGACGATCTTGGCCGCTGCTATGGCCGGATCGCGGCGGCGCTGCATCTGCCGGACACGCCCGAACACCGCCAGTTCATGATCGACGCCGTGGGTGAGGCCAAGCCCTTCCCCGACAGCCTGGACGCGATGGCCAAGCTGAAGGCCCGCTACAAGCTGATCGCCATGACCAACGCCCGCCGCTGGGCCTTCGCAAAATACGAGGAAAAGCTGGGCTTCCCCTTCTGGGCGTCCTTCACCACGGATGACACGGGCACCGAAAAGCCCGATCCCGCCTTCTTCCACCAGGTCTTCGCCCATGTGGAAGCGGATGGCGGAACGAAGGACGACATCCTGCACACGGCGCAAAGCCAGCACCACGACATCGGCATCTCGCGCAAGCTGGGCATGACCAACGCCTGGATCCAGCGTCGGCACGCGCAGGCCGGCTATGGCGGCACGATCGAACCGACCGAGTTCACCGAACCCGATTACCACTTCCACGCCCTGATCGAATTGGCCGACGCGGCGGAGGACGCCTTTCACGCCTGAATTTTCATCGTCCGAACGGTCACAAGAACCGTCGGCGCCTTTCCACAGGGGAACGACATGAACCACAAGACGCCTGCCAACTGGACCGGTCGCGACGATGCCATGGTGGAGTCCGCGATCCGCAAGGGCGCCACCCGCCGCGATCTTCTGAAGATGCTCATGGCTTCGGGCGTGGCGCTGGGCGCGGGCGGTTCCCTGCTGCTGCGCGCCGGTCAGGCCGTGGCCCAGACGCCGGTGACAGGCGGGCACCTGAAGGGGGCGGGCTGGTCGTCCTCCACCGCCGACACGCTGGACCCGGCGAAGGCGTCCTTCTCCACCGACTATGTGCGGTGCTGCGCCTTCTACAATCGCCTGACCTTCCTTGATCAGGCCGGCATCGCCCAGATGGAACTGGCCGAGGAGATCACGACGGACGACGCGAAGACTTGGCAGGTCACGTTGAAGCCGGACGTGACCTTCCACAACGGCAAGACGCTGACCTCGGCCGACGTGGTGTACTCGATGAAACGGCACTTGGATCCGGCCGTCGGGTCCAAGGCGGCGGCGATCGCGGCCCAGATGGCCGAGGTCACGGCCGTGCACGACCGCACCGTGCGGATCGTGCTGGCGGCGGCCAATGCCGACCTGCCCACCATCCTGTCGCTGCACCACTTCATGATCGTGGCCGACGGCACGACCGACTTCACCACCGCCAACGGCACCGGCGCCTTCCTGTGCGAGTCGTTCGAGCCGGGCGTCAAGTCGGTGGGCGTGCGCAACCCGAACTACTTCAAAGGCCAGGGTCCGTATCTGGAAAGCTTCGAATACTTCGCCATCTCGGACAACAACGCACGGGTGAACGCAGTCTTGTCGGGGGATGTGCACCTTGGCGCCTCCATCAACCCGCGGTCGATGCGGATGATGGAAGGACAGGACCATGTCCAGACCTCGGTCACGACGTCCGGAAACTACACCAACCTGAACATCCGTCTGGACATGGCGCCGGGCGACAAGGCCGGCTTCATCGAAGGCATGAAGTACCTGATGAACCGCGAGGCCATCCAGAAATCCGTTCTGCGCGGCTTGGCCGAGATCGGGAACGACCAGCCCGTGTCGCCGGCCGACAAGTATCACAACCCGAACCTGAAGCCGCGCCCCTACGATCCCGAACAGGCGGTCGCGCTGTTCAAGAAGGCGGGCCTGTTCGGGCAGACGATCCCGATCGTCACCTCGGACGCGCCGACCTCGGCCATCGACATGGCAATGGTGGTGCAACAGGCGGGCGCCGAAGCCGGCATGAAGTTCGAACTGGAGCGGGTGCCGTCGGACGGCTACTGGTCGAACTACTGGCTGAAGGCGCCGATCCATTTCGGCAACATCAACCCGCGCCCGACGCCGGACATCCTGTTCTCGCTGCTTTATGCCTCGGACGCGCCTTGGAACGAAAGCCAGTACAAGTCCGAAAAGTTCGACGGCATGCTGACCGAAGCCCGCGGATCGCTGGACGAGGAAAAGCGCAAGGCGATCTACTGGGAAATGCAGGAGATGGTGGCGAACGAGGCGGGCACCATCATCCCGGCCTACATCTCCAACGTCGATGCGCTGTCGTCCAAGCTGAAGGGCTTGCAGCCGAACCCGCTGGGTGGCCAGATGGGCTATGCCTTTGCCGAATACGTCTGGCTGGATGTCTGAGGCCTGACGTCCCGCGCGGATCGTCGCGCGGGATCCCCGAACTTTGAAGGAGGTGCGGCATGCTACGTTCCGCGACCACATGGCTTCTGGTGGGCCAGCGGCTGGGGATCGCCGCGATCACGCTGGTGATCGTGTCCTTCGCCGTCTTCTTTGCCACGGAACTGCTGCCCGGCGACGTGGCGGAAATCCTTCTGGGCCAGGCCGCCACCCCCGAAGCGGTGGCCGGCCTGCGCACGGCGATGGGTCTGGACGAACCGGCGATCTGGCGGTTCCTGTCCTGGCTTGGCGGTCTCGCCTCGGGCGATCTGGGGATGTCCTATGTGAACAACGTGTCCATCGCGGACATGCTGTCGGGGCGGCTGGCCAATTCCCTGCGGCTGGCGGGGATCGTGACGCTGGTCTGCGTGCCGGTGGCGCTGTTCTTGGGTATCGCGTCGGCCATGTGGCGGGGGTCGGTGCTGGACCGGGTGGTGTCGATGCTGACCATCTCCGTCATCTCGGTTCCCGAATTCATGGTGGCGACGCTGGCCGTGCTGATCTTCGCCGTCTGGCTCGGCTGGCTTCCGGCGCTGAGCTATGGGGTCGACGTGGACAGTTGGGGCGCGATGCTGAAGGCCTATGCGATGCCGGTCATCACCCTGTCCTTCGTGGTGTCGGCCCAGATGATCCGCATGACTCGCGCCGCCGTGATCGAGACGATCAACACCCCCTACGTCGAAATGGCCCTGCTGAAGGGCGCGTCGCGCACGCGGATGGTGCTGCGCCACGCGCTGCCGAACGCCTTGGGCCCGATCGCCAACGCCGTGGCCCTGTCGCTGTCCTATCTGGTGGGGGGCGTCATCATCGTGGAAACGGTCTTCAACTATCCGGGCGTGGCCAAGCTGATGGTGGACGCGGTGTCCACCCGCGACCTGCCGCTGATCCAAAGCTGCGCCATGATCTTCTGCTTCAGCTACCTTCTGCTGATCACGGTGGCCGACATGATCGCCATTCTCTCAAACCCGAGGTTGCGCCGTTGATGTCCATGTCCCTTCGCATTCCGACCCCGGCGCGGCTGGGATATTCGTTCAACTGGGTAGGCCGCATCGGTTTGGTTGTGATCCTGTTCTGGGCGGTGGCGGCCATCATCGGCCCGTGGATCACCCCCTATCCGACCGGAGAGATGGTCGATTTCGACTATTTCGGCCCCGTCAGCCAGAAGTTCTGGATGGGCACGGATTATCTGGGACGTGACATCCTTTCACGCGTGATCATGGGCGCGCGATACACCGTGGGCATCGCCTTGGCGGCGGTGACGCTGGCCTGCGCCGGGGGCGTGCTGCTGGGCATGATCGCGGGCGTGGCGGGGGGCTGGTTCGACACGCTGCTGTCGCGCCTCTTGGACGCGTTCAACGGCATCCCGTCGCTTCTGTTCGGGCTGGTCGTGGTGGCCGCGGTCGGGTCGTCCATCCCGGTGCTGATCCTGACGCTGGCCGCGATCTACCTTCCCGGTTCCTACCGCTTTGCCCGCGCGCTGGCGGTGAATGTCAACACGATGGATTTCGTCACCGTGGCCCGCGCCCGGGGCGAAGGCTTCACCCACCTGATCCTGCGCGAGATCTTTCCCAACATCCTTGGCCCCGTTCTGGCCGATCTGGGGCTGCGCTTCGTCTTCATCGTGCTGGTGCTGTCGGGCCTGTCTTTCCTGGGCCTTGGCGTGCAGCCGCCGAACGCCGACTGGGGCGCGCTGGTGCGCGAGAACATCGAGGGCCTCAGCCTTGGCGCCCCCGCCGTCATCTTCCCGTCGATCGCCATCGCCTCGCTGACGATCTCGGTGAACATGTTCATCGACAACCTGCCCACCCGCATCAGAGACCGGAGCGAATGATGACCCACCCCCTAGTCTCCGTCCGCGACCTGCGCATCGGCGCCACCACCGATTCCGGCCGGAAGGTGGAGATCATCAAGGGCGTCACCTTCGACATCGCCCCCGGCGAGATCGTGGCCCTGATCGGCGAATCCGGATCGGGCAAGACCACGATCGCGCTGTCGCTGATGGGCCACGCGCGGCCCGGCTGCGCGATCCACGGCGGCACGATCCGTCTGGGCGGGCACGACGTGACGGGCATGACCGAACGCCAGCGTGCCGCCCTTCGCGGGACCGAGGTGTCCTACATCCCCCAGTCCGCCGCCGCCGCCTTCAACCCGTCGAAGCGCATCATGGATCAGGTGGTGGAGATCACGTCGATTCACAACCTCATGCCCCGCTCCAAGGCCGAGGCGAAGGCGCGCGAGCTGTTCCGCGCGCTGGCCTTGCCGGATCCCGACACGATCGGCAGCCGCTATCCCCATCAGGTGTCGGGCGGGCAGTTGCAGCGCCTGTCGGCGGCGATGGCACTGATTGGTGATCCGCAGCTGGTGATCTTCGACGAACCGACCACCGCGCTGGACGTGACCACCCAGATCGAGGTGCTGCGCGCCTTCCGGTCCGTCATGGGGCAGGGCAACATGGCTGGGGTCTATGTCAGCCACGATCTGGCCGTGGTGGCCCAGATCGCCGACCGCATCATCGTGCTGCGAGGCGGCGTCGTGCAGGAGGAGGGGACCACCGAGCAGATCCTGACCGCGCCTACCCATTCCTACACCCGCCAGCTGCTGGACGCGTTCGAACCCGTGCCCCATGTGGCGGCGCCGAAGCTCGGGGCGGCGGCGCGTCCCATCCTTCAGGTCGACAACCTTTGCGCCGGCTATGGCGCGATCCGGAATGGCGAGCCTGCGGCGAAGATCCTGCAGAACGTCAGCTTCCGGCTGGAACGCGGCCGCAATCTTGGCGTGATCGGGGAATCCGGGTCGGGCAAGTCCACGCTGGCCCGCGCCATCGCGGGCATCCTGCCCGCCTATCGGGGCAACATCCAGCTGGACGGGGCGGAGCTGAAGCCGGATCTGGCCCAGCGCAGCAAGGACCAGTTGCGCCGCGCCCAGATCGTGTTCCAGCTGGCCGACACCGCCCTGAACCCCGCCCAGTCGATCGAGACGATCCTTGGCCGCCCCCTGACCTTCTATCACGGGATGAAGGACGCGAAGCGGGCCGCGCGCGTGGCGCAGCTTCTGGACATGGTCCATCTGCCCGCCACGCTGCGCCACCGCCTGCCGTCGGAGCTTTCGGGCGGACAGAAGCAGCGGGTGAACCTGGCCCGGGCGCTGGCCGCGGACCCCGAACTGATCCTGTGCGACGAGATCACCTCGGCACTGGACACGGTGGTGGCGGCGGCGATCCTTGATCTGCTGAAGGAGTTGCAGCGCGAGTTGAACCTGTCCTACATGTTCATCAGCCACGACCTGTCCACGGTGGAGGCGATCTGCGACGATGTGCTGGTGATGCTGAAGGGCCGCGTGGTGGAAGCGCTGCCCGCCGCCCGCATGTCGGCCGAGGCGGTGCATCCCTATTCGCGGCTCCTCATCTCCTCCATCCCGAAGCTGGACACGGGGTGGCTGAAGGGGCTGGAACAGGATCCCGACCTGATCGCGCAGTTCGCCCGCCGCTAGACGCGGTCGGCGAACAGGCGGGTCAGGGGGATCTGGTTCTTCACGAAAGGCGTCTTGATCACGACGAAGCTGAAATACTTGTCGATGCCCACGTCGCGGTCGATCAGCGCCTCGATGATGTTCTGGTAATCCACGATGCCCGCCGTCACGAACTTCACCAGATAGTCGTATCCCCCCGATACGAGGTGGCATTCGATGCAGCTGTCGATCTTTTCCAGCGCTTCCTGAAAGCGGGAAAAGTCGATCTGGCGGTGGTTCTTCAGCGTGAATTCCGTGAAGACGGTCAGCGTCTCGCCCAGCTTGGCCACGTCGATCTGCGCAGAATAGCCGATGATGTAGCCCGCCTGCTGCAGCTTCTTCACCCGCATCAGGCAGGGAGAGGGCGACAGCGCCACTAGGTCGGCCAGTTCCACGTTGGTGATCCGGCCGTTGCGCTGAAGTTCGGCCAGAATCTTCACGTCGATGCGGTCGAGTTTCAGGCGCGCGGTCATCTTGTCCCTCCTTGTGGGCCTTCCCCTTGTCGTGGAACTTCAAGCGTCTGCCAAGCCTGACCTTTTCGACAGGATCTGCCGCCCCCCGGCCCCGATGCGGCAGATGCCACCGGCGGTCCCGCCTTAACCTGTTCCCGAACGACCCGGAGGATGACATGCCCGCACCCCTTCTTTCCATCACCACCGATCCCACCCTGCCGGCCGAGGCCGATTGCGTCGTCATCGGCGGCGGCATCGTCGGCGTCAGCGCCGCCTATTGGCTGGCGCGGGCGGGGCAGAAGGTCGTGCTGCTGGAAAAGGGGCGCATAGGCGCCGAACAGTCCAGCCGTAACTGGGGATGGTGCCGTCAGCAGAACCGCGACGTGCGCGAACTCCCCCTTTCCACCCGCAGCCTTGCCCTGTGGGAGGAGATGGCAGCCGACCTTGGCCCCGACATCGGCTTTCGCCGCTGCGGGTTGCTGTATCTTTCGGACGATCCGGCAGAGCTGGAGGGCTGGGCCTCTTGGGGGCGGTTCGCGCGGGGCGAGGGGGTGGACACCCGGATGCTGACCGCCGCAGAGACGGCGGAGCGGGCGCGCGCCACCGGCCGGTCTTGGCAGGGCGGGGTGTGGTCGGTCAGCGACGGGATCGCCGATCCGGCCAGCGCCGCGCCGGTGATCGCGCGGGGCGTGGTGAAGCATGGCGGCCACGTGATCCAGCGCTGCGCCGCCCGGGGGATCGAACGGGCAGGCGGTCGGGTCAGCGGCGTCATCACCGAACGCGGCACGATCCGCACGCGCAACGTCGTGGTGGCGGGCGGCGCCTGGGCGGGCAGCTTCATGAACCAGCTGGGGGTGACCTTCCCCCAGGCCTCGGTCCGCAGTTCCATCCTGTCGATCATGCCGGGGGCCGAAGGCCTGCCGGACGCGCTGCACACGAAGGGCGTGTCGGTCACGCGGCGCGGGGACGGGGGGCACACGCTGGCCATTTCCGGCCGTGGCAGCGTCGATCTGACGCCCGGCATGCTGCGCGGCGCAAAGCACTTCCTGCCGATGTTCGCCAAACGCTGGCGGTCCCTTCGTCCCGGCTGGACGCAGGGCTGGGTCTCGGGGTTCGAGACGCGCGCGATCTGGCCCACCGACCGCGAAACTCCGATGGAACGGATGCGCGTTCTGGACCCCGCGCCTTCGGTCCCGCTGGTCCGCGAAACGCTGGCCCGCGCCCGTGCCTTGCTGCCGGCCCTGCGCGGCATTCCGGTGCAGGCCAGCTGGGCTGGCTTCATCGACAGCACGCCCGACGGGGTGCCGGTGATCGATGCCGACGTGGGCGTTCCGGGGCTGGTGCTGGCGGCGGGCCTGTCGGGCCACGGCTTCGGCATCGGGCCGGGCGTGGGGCATCTGGTGGCGGATCTGGCTTTGGGACGTGACCCGATCACCGAGGTCGCGCAATACCGGCTGGACCGGTTCCGGGGCAGCCAGTGGGGCAAGGTCGCGAAATTCTGACCTCATGCGAAGCGGGCGATATGCATCGCGTCCAGCGGCGTGTCGCAGCGGCCGGTGTTGATCAGTTCGGCCATCGCATCCCCTACGCCGGGCCCCAGTTGAAATCCGTGGCGGCAAAAGCCGAAGGCGTGGAACAGGCCCTGCCTGGTGAGGGAGGGGCCCATGACGGGCAACCCGTCCCCCACATGTCCCTCCGCCCCAGACCATTGACAGATCACGGCGACGTGGCGCAGCGCGGGCACCAGCCGCACCACCGCGCGCAACTGCTGGGGCAGGCGGGCGGGATCCAAATGCGCGTGGCCGGTCGCGGGATCCACCTCCATCCGGTCCACCGCGCCGCCGAAGACGACATTCCCACGCTCCACCTGCCGCAGATAGGCGCCATGGGCCGCCGCCCAGACCCCCACCACGGCAAGGACGCGGTGGGGCAGAGGTTCGGTCACGCCCATCTGCGGGCCGAAGCTGCGGATGGGAACAGGCTCGCCAAACTGTGCGGCCAGATCGCCGGCGCGCGCACCGACGCAATTCAAATTCACCAGCCGGTCGGCGGTGAAGGTGCCCTTGGAGGTCGTCTGCGTCCAAGTGGACCCCGCACCGGACCGGGATCCTCCACGATCCATGTGCCCAGTCGGGCCGCCGCCGCCGCGAATGCGGGCCCGGGGTTGCCCGTTCATCCTCGGGCGAAAGGGAGGCGCCGATGGCGTCAGGACCAAGACTCGGAAAGCGACGGCGCAGGTCGGCGGGCGACATCTCCTCCAGCGTCAGGCCTTCGAGGCGGGCGGCGTCAGCATAGGCGCGCATCAGGGCCAGCCCTTCGGGATTGAAGATCAGGCGCAGGTGGCCGGTGGCCTGAGATTCCACATCCCGGCCCAGAAGGCGTTCCGCCGCGTTCCACAGGGTCAGCGACCGGCGGGCCAGCGGCAGTTGCGCCGGATGCCGCCCGCTGCGCCGCACGTTCCCGAACGACGCGACGGTGGCCCCCGCGCCGATGTGCCCGCGCTCCACCAGCGTCACCGGAACGCCCCGCCGCGCCAGAAAGACGGCGGTGGTCGTGCCCATTAGTCCGCCGCCCAGAAGGATCACCGATATGCCCCGCCCCCGTCCTGCATTGGCCCATCAACGCACCTCTACCGCGATCCTGAACGGCTACGTGCATCCGCGCGTGTCCGGCTATCTGTCGGCGCTGGAAGGGCGCTTGACCGATCAGGGCGCGCCCGCGCGCGCCATGCTGACCAAATCCAACGGTGCCCTGACGACGGCGGGCGAGGGGCGACGCGATTGCGTGTCCATGCCGCTGTCGGGCACCGCGTCGGTAGTAATCGGGGAGTCGTGCTTGGCGCGGCAGGCGGGCGAAAGCCGCATCCTGACCCTGCACATCGGCGGCACTTCGGCCGATTTCGCGCTGATCGTGGACGGCGAGGTGCAGTTCGGGACCGATGAGCGGATCGGGGAATTCCCGCTGCACGTTCCCTCCGTGTCGGTCAGTCCGATCGGGATCGGGAGGCCACGGCCTCGAGGCGGTGCTGCGCGCCTTTGACGCCGTCTGCCAGCGCTTCCCCGACCTGCCGCGCCCCGAGGCGTTGGCCAAGGCCGCCGAATGACCGCCGGCCGCCTTGTCCGCCGCGCCGTGACCTTCCGGTTCGACGGGCAGGACCTGTCCGCGCTGGAGGGGGACACCTGTTGTCGGCCATCCTAACCCGCAGGACCCGTCTGCGGCAGGCCGAATTCGGGGCA
Source organism: Falsirhodobacter sp. 1013 (assembly GCF_051195255.1). Taxonomy (NCBI): domain Bacteria; kingdom Pseudomonadati; phylum Pseudomonadota; class Alphaproteobacteria; order Rhodobacterales; family Paracoccaceae; genus Falsirhodobacter; species Falsirhodobacter sp. 1013. The sequence goes on from NZ_JBNJLK010000003.1 coordinate 225,403, forward strand.
GAAGGGCGGGCCGGCTTCTGCCTGATGGGCGCCTGCCAGGATTGCTGGATCTGGCAAGAAGACGGGCCGCGTTTGCGCGCCTGCTCCACCCCCCTGCGGGACGGGATGCGGCTGCTTTCGGCCCCTGCGGGGGGCTGACCCGCATGACGCGCGTCCTGATCGTCGGGGCCGGACCGGCCGGCATCCGCGCGGCCGAAGCGGTTGCCAAGGCCGGCCTGCGCCCCATCGTGGTGGATGAAGCCGCGCGTGCCGGCGGCCAGATCTATCGCCGCCCGCCCGAGGGGTTCCGTCGCGCGGCCGCCACGCTTTACGGGTCGGAGGCGGTCAAGGCGCAGCGCCTGCACGACCTTTTTGACGCCATGGTGAAGGCGGGGCAGGTGGAGCATTTGCCCGAACATTCCGTCTTCGCCTTGCGTGACGGGGTGGCGCATGTGGCCGGTGCGGGGGGCGGCCGCCGCATCCCCTATGACCGGCTGATCCTTGCGACGGGGGCCACGGACCGCGTGGTGCCGGTGCCGGGCCGGCAGTCGGCGGGCGTCTACACGCTGGGGGCCGCACAGATCGCGCTGAAGGCGCAGGGGATGGCGCTGGGGCGGCGGATCGTGCTGGCAGGCTCCGGTCCGCTGCTGACGCTGGTGGCGGTGCAGCTGATCAAGGCGGGGGCGGGGGTGGCGGCGGTGCTCGACACCTCGTCTTACGCCGATCAGATCTGGGGGGCGGCGGGGATGGCCTTGGCCCGACCGCGGGTGACGCTGCGGGGGCTGCGGATGCGCGCGGCGCTGGGCCGCCTTTACCATGCCGACGCGCGGCTGGTCCGGATCGCGACCGACGATCAGGGCCGCATCGCCCTGCATTTGCAGGACGCGCGCGGACGGCCGCAAGACACGCCCTGCGACGCCGTGGCGATGGGCTGGCACCTGCGGGCGGAAACGCAGCTGGCCGATCTCGCGGGAGCGCGCTTTGTCTGGTCGATGGACTGGGCGCAGTGGCTGCCGCAGGCGGACCCGATGGGGCGGGCGGGGCCGGGCCTGTATCTGGCGGGCGACGGTGTGCGGATCCTGGGCGCGGACGCGGCGGAACGGGCGGGAACGCTGCCCGCGCAGGCCTGTCTTCAGGATCTTGGGCATCCCGTGGCGGGCACCGGCGCCCTGCTGCGGCAGGTCGCGCGGCTGGATCGGTTCGGCCGCGCCATGGCCCGCGCCTTCCCCTGGCCCGCCCCGCAGGTGCACGCCTTGCCCGACACCACCATCCTGTGCCGGTGCGAGGGGGTGACGGTGGGCGACCTTCGTGCCGCCGCCGATCTGGGCGGGGCGGAGGCGAACCGCGTGACATCCATCGGCCGCATCGGCATGGGGCGCTGCCAAGGCCGCTATTGCCAGCTGGCGGCGGCGGAGCTGATCGCGCGGCAGGTGGGCTGCCCGGTACCGGACGCGGGGCGTCTGCGGGGCCAGCCGCCCGTGCGGCCGGTGCCGATCGCCGCGCTGCTGGAGGCCGAGGAGGGCTGACCGCACAATCTTCTGCCGCCCGCGCGCGACCGCACAAATCTGCCGCGTCCCTTCCTCATTCGGCAGCTTTCGCTGCCCTGTCGCCCGCACTCTGGCCCATGAACAACCCGGAGGTTGCCATGCCCCTTGCCTTCACCCCCGCCGATGTGCGCCTGCCATCCGGCCATTTCATCGATGGCGCCTATGTCACCGGCCCCGATGCGATCGAGGTGCGGGCGCCCTCCACCGGGCAAGTTCTGACCTCCATCCCCTGCGCCGATGCGGCGGTGGTGGACCGGGCGGTGCAGGCCGCACGGCGCGCGTTGGAGACGTCGGGCTGGGGCGGATGCGCCCCGCGCGACCGGTTGCGCGCGCTGCACCGCTGGGCCGACCTGATCGAGGCGGAGGCCCACACGCTGGCGCGGCTGGAAGCGATCTGCTCCTCTCGCCCGGTTTCCCATGCGGCGGCGGGGGATGTGGCGGTCACGGCCGAGCAAATCCGCTTCTTCGCCGAATTCGCCGACAAGGAAGGCGGGGATCTGGTGCCGACGCCCGACAGCAGCTTCGGCTACATCTCGGCCGAGCCCTATGGCGTGGTGGGGGCGATCGCGCCGTGGAACTTCCCCATCTCCATGGCCGGGTGGAAGCTGGGGCCGGCGCTGGCCGCCGGAAACGCTGTGGTGCTGAAACCGTCGGAGATGACGCCGTTCTCCACCCTCTATATGGCGGAACTGTCGGTGCGGGCGGGCATTCCGGCGGGGCTGGTCAACGTGGTGCTGGGGGACGGACCCATCACCGGCACGGCGATGACGGGACATCCGGGGATCGACAAGATCTCCTTCACCGGATCGACGCGGGCGGGGGCGGCGATCATGGAAAACATCGCCCGCACCGGCATCAAGCCGATGACGTTGGAACTGGGCGGCAAAAGCCCGATGGTCGTGTTCGACGACGCCGATCCCGACCTTGCGGCGGATTGCCTGGAACGCGGCATCCTGCCCAATGCGGGGCAGTTCTGCGTCGCAGGTTCGCGCATCATCGTGCAGCGCGGGATCGCCGATGCGCTGGCCGCGCGGCTTGCCGAACGATTCAACCGCCACCGCCCCGCTGCGACATGGGAGGCGGAGGCCGGTTTCTCGCCCATCATCTCCGAAATCCAGTTGGCACGGATCGACGGGATCGTGCAGGCCGCTGCGGGTCAAGGGGGGGAGATCCTGTGCGGCGGTTCGCGCTTTGACGGTGCGGGCAGCTTCTATCGCCCGACGCTGATCGCGGGCGTCACCGCATCGAACCCCGCCGTGACCGAGGAGATCTTCGGCCCCGTCGCCACCTTCCAGACCTTCGAGACGGAGGAGGAGGCGATGCATCTTGCCCGCCATCCCAGCTATGGCCTGTGCGCCGGGCTCTTCACCCGCGACCTTTCCCGCGCCCTGCGGTTGACGCGGCGGCTGGAAGCGGGAACGGTCTGGGTCAACCGCTATGGCCGGTCGCGCGACCACATCCTGCCGACGGGGGGATGGAAAGCCTCCGGCCTTGGCAAGGATCTGGGGCGCGAGGCGTTCGCCGCCAACCGCCGCACGAAATCGGTACTGATCGACCTTTGAAGGAGACGGACATGAAGGCCCACAAGATCGCGCTTATCCCCGGGGACGGCATCGGCGTGGATGTGACCGACGCGACCATGGAGGTGCTGAACATGGCCGCCGCCCGCTTCGGCTTCGCGCTGGACACCACCCGCTTCGACTGGTCGTGCGAGACGTATCTGGCCACCGGCCGGATGATGCCCGAAGACGGGATCGAGACGCTGCGCGGCTTCGACGCGATCTATCTGGGGGCCGTGGGCTGGCCCGCGACGGTGCCGGATTCCGTGTCCCTGCACGGATTGCTGCTGCCGATCCGCAAGGCCTTCGACCAATACGCCAACATTCGCCCGCACCGGGTTCTTCCCGGCGTGGAGGGGCCGCTGAAGGCCGAAGGCTTCGACATCCTTTGCATCCGCGAAAACACCGAAGGCGAATATTCCGGCGCGGGCGGGCGCGTCCATCACGGCCGCGACAACGAGGTGGCGGTGGAAACCGCGATCTTCACCCGCAAGGGGGTGGAGCGGATCCTGCGCTTCGGCTTTGAACAGGCGCGGTCGCGGCGCAAGCACCTCACCTCCGTCACGAAATCCAACGCGCAACGCTATTCCATGGTGTTCTGGGATGAGGTGACGCAGCAGCTGGCCGCCGAATATCCCGACGTGACCGTCAGCCACATGCACATCGACGCGATGGCCGCCAAGATGGTGATGGCGCCGCAGGATCTGGACGTGATCGTGGCGTCCAACCTGTTCGGCGACATCCTGACGGATCTGGGCGCGGCGATCCAGGGGGGCCTCGGGTTCGCGGCCTCGGCCAACATCTGCCCGGACCGCAGCGGCCCTTCCATGTTCGAGCCGGTCCATGGTTCGGCCCCCGACATCGCGGGAAAGAACATCGCCAACCCCATCGCCGCGATCTGGTCCGGCGCCATGATGCTGGAACATCTGGGCGAAAGCGCCGCCGCCACGGCGGTGCTGGCCGCGGTGCAGACGGCCACGGCGCAGGGCGTCGGCATCCGTCCCGGATCGCACGGCACCGACGCGATCACGGCGGCCATCCTGAAGGCGTTGGAGGCCTGAGATGAAGCTGAGCGACACCGACCTTTTCCGCCAGGCCGCCCTGATCGACGGCGAATGGATCGCCCGCCCCGACATGGAGGTGACCGATCCCGCGACCGGCCTGGCCATGGGCACAATGCCCGACTGCACGGCCGCCGAAACGACGCGGGCCATCGCCGCCGCCGAACAGGCGATGAAGGGGTGGCGCGCCCGCACCCATGCGGACCGCGCCGACATCCTGATGCGCTGGTACCAGCTGATGCTGGACCACACCGACGATCTGGCCCAGATCCTGACGGCCGAACAGGGCAAACCCTTGGCCGAGGCGAAGGGGGAGGTGGTCTACGGCGCCTCCTTCGTGCGCTGGTTCGCCGAGGAGGCGCGCCGGATCAACGGCAAGATCATCCCCTCACCCGTGCCCGGCAAGAAGATCTTCGCGATGAAAGAGCCCGTGGGCGTCTGCGCGATCATCACGCCCTGGAACTTTCCCATCGCGATGATCACGCGCAAGGTGGCGCCGGGTCTGGCGGCGGGCTGCACTATGGTGCTGAAACCGTCGGACTTCACGCCCTATTCCGCGCTGGCCATGGCGGTGCTGGCGGAACACGCCGGCGTGCCGCGCGGGGTCATCAACGTCCTGACCGGCCGGCCCGAGGCGATCGGCGCCACGCTGACCGCAAGCCCCGTGGTGCGCAAGCTGTCCTTCACCGGTTCGACGCGTGTGGGGGCCCTGCTGGCCGAACAATGCGCCCCGACGCTGAAGAAGCTGTCGTTGGAACTGGGCGGCAACGCGCCCTTCATCGTGTTCGACGACGCTGATCTGGACGCCGCGGTCGAAGGCGCGATGGTGTCGAAGTTCCGCAACGGGGGCCAGACTTGTGTCTGCGCCAACCGCATCCTGGTGCAGTCGGGCATTCACGACGCCTTCGTCGCGGCGCTTGCAAAACGGGTGGATGCGCTGAAGGTGGGCCCGGGGACGGAGGCGGGCACCACCATCGGCCCGATGATCAACGCCGCCGCCATCACCAAGATCCGCAGCCATGTGCAGGACGCCCTGTCCAAAGGCGCCCGCGCGGCCACCGCCGCCCGCGATCTGGGCGACGCCTATGCCGATCCGGTGGTGCTGGTGGGGGCCACGACCGACATGCAGCTTGCATCCGAGGAAACCTTCGGCCCCGTCGCCCCCGTCTTCCGGTTCGAGACGGAGGAGGAGGCGCTGGCCATCGCCAATGGCACGCCCTTCGGCCTTGCCGCCTATTTCTTCACCCGCGACATGGCCCGCGCCTTCCGCGTGGGCGAGGCGCTGGAGTTCGGCCTTGTCGGGCTGAACACCGGCGGCGTCAGCCACGAGGTGGCCCCCTTCGGCGGGGTGAAATCCTCGGGCCTCGGCCGCGAAGGGGCGCAGGAAGGGATCGAGGAGTATCTGGAAACTAAGGCCTTCCATTTCGGCGGGTTGTAAATCCCGCTGACAACCTGTCTGACGAATTAATCGATATAGCTCGTATTCAACAGACGACTTCGCTGCGAAACTGGTGTATGCCTTTCAGACCGACGCGCGTTCGGGCGGACTAACCCTCTGCATTGGTGCGCGGTTTCGGCATATCGACCCCAGGGATGGACATCGTGTCTTTTCTTCAGGGTGCGAGATACTAATATATAAGAATGCGACGATTCGGGAATGGAGGCCCGGAGCATAGCACTCACGACCCAATGGGAGAGGGGGGTCCGACATGAGCCAATTCTTGGGAAAGCGAGCTTTCGCCAGCGCCATATCGCTGGTGGGGCTTGTGATACTCGTATTCTTTCTGTCACGCCTGACGGGCGATCCGACGGATCTTTACCTGCCGGTCGATGCGAGCCTTGAGGCGCGGGAACAGTTCCGCGAGCTTCACGGCTTCAACGATCCGCTGCTGGTGCAGTTCGGACGCTACGTCTGGGACCTGATGCATCTGGACTTCGGCCAGTCCATCCGCGAAGCGCGCCCGGCCATCGACGTGGTGCTGGAAAGCTTCGGCTGGACGCTGAGCCTGGCCGCCGTCACCATGACCATCGTGACCGTGGCCGCCGTGGTCATCGGCTCCATGGCCGCGTTCCGTGTGGGCGGCCTGTTTGACCGTCTGGCGACGTTCTTCTCGCTCATCGGCGCCTCCGCCCCGGATTTCTGGATCGCCATCGTGGCGATCGTGATCTTCGCGGTGAACCTGCACTGGCTGCCGACCTCGGGGACGGGGACGATCTGGCACTGGATCCTGCCGGTCGCCGTGCTGTTCATCCGCCCCTTCGGCCTGATCCTGCAGGTGGTGCGCGGCTCGATGATCACGGCCTTGTCCTCGGCCTATGTGAAGACGGCCAAGGCCAAGGGCGTGAAGGCGCGGCCCATCATCTTCGTGCACGCGCTGCGCAACGGGCTGCTGCCGGTCATCACCGTGATCGGCGATCAGGCGGCCGCGATCCTGAACGGTGCCGTGGTGGTGGAAACGATCTTCGGCTTCCCCGGTATCGGCAAGCTGATGATCGACAGCATCCTGCAGCGCGACTTCGCGGTGGTGCTTGCCGCCATCATGATCTCCGCCCTGGCGATCTTCATCATGAACCTGCTGATCGACATGGCCTATGCCGTGCTTGATCCGCGCATCCGGTATTGAGCGATGGCGATGACAGACACAGCGACGACGTCGCCCCGCGGCAAGGGGCCGATCGGCACCTTCTTCAAACTCCTCTGGGCGGACAAGTTCGCCTTCGTGGCCATGATCTTCCTGGCCCTCGTGATCTTCTGCGCCCTGTTCGGGCCGTGGCTGATGGGCGACGCGGCGGGCGGGCTGAACCTGCGCGGTCGCAACGCGCCCCCGTTCCGGTTCGACCTGGGCTGGGCCATGGTGCTGGGCGCGGATTCGCTGGGCCGGCCGCTGCTGCCCCGCGTGATCATCGCGGCGCAGAACACGATGATGGTCGCGGCGGGCGCAGTCGTCTGCTCGATGATCATCGGCACCTGCCTTGGCTTGGTCGCAGGCTATTCGCGCGGCCGTCTGGGCCAGATCATTCCGCGCCTTGCGGACGTGATCATGTCCTTCCCCTCTCTTCTGCTGGCGGTGATCGTCCTTTACATGCTGGAACCCAGCGTCACCAACATCATCATCGTTCTGGCGATCACCCGTATCCCCGTCTATCTGCGGACCGCCCGGGCCGAGGTGCTGGAAATCCGCGAGCGCATGTTCGTTCAGGCCGCCACGGTCATGGGCGCCTCCTCCACCCGCATCATCTTCCGCCACATCCTGCCGGTGATCCTGCCCACGCTGATCACCATCGCCACGCTGGACTTCGCCTTCGTGATGCTGGCCGAAAGCTCGCTCTCGTTCCTCGGGATCGGCATCCAGGCGCCCGAGATCACATGGGGCCTGATGGTGTCGCAGGGCCGCGCCTATCTGACCAACGCATGGTGGCTGTCGTTCTGGCCGGGTCTGGCCATCATCCTGACGACGCTGTCACTGAACCTGATCTCCAACTGGCTGCGCATCGCGCTCGATCCCGCGCAACGCTGGCGGCTGGAAATGGGAGGACGCAAGAATGGCTGATCATCTGCTGGAAGTCCGCAACCTGTCGGTGGAATTCCACACCGCGCAGGGCGTCGTGAAGGCGGTGGAGGACGTGTCCTGGCACCTCGACCGCGGCGAGACGCTGGCCATCCTGGGCGAGTCCGGATCGGGCAAGTCCGTGTCGGCCTCGGCCGTGATGAACCTGATCGACATGCCGCCGGGCCGCATCCGGCAGGGCAAGATCCTGCTGGACGGCAAGGACCTGCTGAAGATGACGGAGGAGGAGCGCCGCCGCATCAACGGCAAGCGCATCGCCATGGTCTTCCAGGACCCGCTGGCCCACCTGAACCCCGTCTACACCGTCGGTTGGCAGATCGCCGAGATCATGCGCGTCCACGGCACGGCACAGGCCGACGCCAGGGCCCGTGCGCTGGCCCTGCTGAAACGCGTCGGCCTGCCCGAGCCGGAGGCGGCGCTGAACAAGTATCCGCACCAGTTCTCGGGCGGGCAGCGGCAGCGGCTGATGATCGCCATGGCCGTGGCGATGAAACCCGACATCCTGATCGCGGACGAACCGACCACAGCGCTGGACGTGACCGTTCAGGCCGAGGTGCTGTCCCTGATGCAGGAACTGCAGGCCGAAACCGGAATGGGCATCCTGCTGATCACCCATGATCTTGGCGTCGTGGCGGAAATCGCGGACCGCGTCGTCGTGATGAACGGCGGCCGCGTGGTGGAAACGGGGGAGGCGGCGGAGGTCTACACCAACCCGCAGCACCCTTATACCAAGAAGCTGATCGGCGCGGCGCCCGGCAAGGGCGAGATGCCGGAAGAAGGCGACCGTGACGGCGAGCCGCTGCTGAAGGTGCAGTCGCTGCAGAAATCCTATGGCGGGTTCCACGCGCTGAAGGGCGTCACCTTCACCATCATGCCCGGCGAGACCGTGGCCGTGGTGGGGGAAAGCGGATCGGGCAAATCCACGCTTGCCCGCGCCCTTCTGCGGCTGGAGGAGCCGAACGGCGGCAAGGCCATCTATCGCGGACGCGATCTGGTGACGATGGCGCCGAAGGACCTGTTCAAGATGCGCCGGGACATCCAGATGGTGTTCCAGGACCCGACGCAGTCGTTGAACCCGCGCATGACAGTGTACCAGATTATCTCCGAGGCCTGGGCAATCCATCCGGACATCCTGCCGAAGTCGCAATGGCGCGCCCGCGTGTCGGAACTGCTGACCAAGGTGGGCCTGCATCCGGAAATGGCCGCGCGCTATCCGCACCAGTTCTCGGGCGGGCAGCGGCAGCGGATCGCCATCGCGCGGGCCTTGGCGATGGAGCCGAGCCTGATCATTTGCGACGAGGCCGTGTCGGCGCTGGACGTGTCGATCCAGGCGCAGGTCATCCAGCTTCTGGACGGGCTGCGGCAGGAATTCGGCCTGTCTTATCTGTTCATCGCCCACGACCTTCCGGTGGTGCGCGATTTCGCAGACCGCGTGATCGTCATGAAGGCGGGCCGCATCGTGGAGGAGGGGCCCGTTCGTCAGGTCTTCGACCACCCGCGCGAGGAGTATACCCGCGCGCTTCTGGCCGCGAGCCTTGATCCCGATCCGAACATCCAGGCCGCCCGCCGGGACGCGCGCCGCAACATGGAGACTGCCGTCGCATGAAACCCGATCTTCTGGTCGCCTTCACCCCCCGCGCGCTTCAGATGGCGCAGCTGGAGGAAGCCTACACCTGCCACCGCTACGATTCCGCCGCCGACAAACCGGCGTTCCTGGCCGAGTTCGGGCCCCGTTGCCGGGCGATGTTCTGCAACGGCCACCTGCATGTGGACGCGACGTTCCTGGATAACATGCCGAAGCTGGAGATGATCGCCGTTACCTCGGCCGGGTTCGAAACGATCGACGTGGCAGAGCTGAAGGCCCGCGGCATCCGGATGACCAACACCTCGGACGCGCTGGTGGACGATGTGGCGGACATGGCGGTGCTTCTGATGCTGGCCGCCCGTCGGCAGTTGGTAGAAGGGGATGCCTATGTCCGTTCGGGCGACTGGGGCCAGATGGGGATGTTCCCGCTGACCACCTCCACCAGGGGGAAGAAGGCCGGGATCGTGGGTCTTGGCAACATCGGTTCGGCCATAGCCAAGCGGTGCGAGGCGTTCGGGCTGGCGATCGGCTATTCCGGCCGCACGAAGAAGGACGTGCCCTACACCTTCTTCGACAACCCGAAGGATCTGGCCGAATGGTCCGACATCCTGATCACCGCCACCTCGGGCGGGACGGACACCCAGCATCTGATCTCGGCCGAGGTGCTGCGGGCGCTGGGGGAAAACGGCAGCTTCGTCAACATTGCGCGTGGCACCGTGGTGGATGAGGATGCGCTGATCGAGGCGCTGGAAAACGGCGCAATCGCCAGCGCCGGACTGGACGTCTTCAAGAACGAGCCGACGCCCGATGCCCGTCTGCTGAAGCTGCCGAACGTGGTGCTGTATCCGCACCACGCCAGCGGCACGACGGAAACGCGCGACGCGATGCACCAGCTGGCGGTGGACAACCTTGCGGCCTTCCATGCCGGAAAGCCGCTGCTGACGCCGGTGCTTTAGGTGAAATAGTCGGGGTGCTTTTCACGAAGCGCCTCGACCTGCATGACGGTGCGGCTCAGGTGAACGCGGGCGGCCTCCATCGCGCCGGGGGCGTCCTGCGCCTCGATCCGGTCCACGATGTCCGTGTGACGTTCCAGAATGTCGGAGATCTTGCCGGGATGGGGGAGGTGCAGTTGACGAACGCGTTCCATATGCCCCGCCCGTTCCCGCACCAGCCGGTGCAGGTCGGGCTGGCCCGCCGCGATGAACAGGGTCTGGTGAAACAGCTCGTCCAGCTCCTGAAAAATGCGATATTGCGACGGATCGTCCGCCACGGCCTGCTGCATGCGGATGATGGACCGCAGCCGCGCGATGGTGCCTTCGGGCACCTCCTCGGCCAAGCGGCGCGACACTTCGGTTTCCAGCGCCACGCGCAGGAAATGCGCCTCGCGCAGCTGTTCGGTGTCGATGCGGCTGACGACAGTCTTCGACTGCGGGCGGATCGTCACCAGCCCGTCATGCGCCAGCTTCTGCAACGCTTCGCGCAGGGGGGTCTGGCTGACGCCGTATTCCTCCGTCAGCTCGGTCCGCGACAGGGTCGTGCCGGGCGGAAGGTCCAGCGTGATGATGCGCTGGCGCAGCGCGTCATAGATGCGCTGCACCGTGTTTGCAGCAGGCTGGTCGTTCATCGCCAGCCCGGAATAGGAGGTCGGGTTCATCCTTGGGTCCTTCCTTGCGCGGCCACCGGCACGAACTTCCAGATTGAGATTTCTAGAACGCTAATATATAAGAATCAAGAGGTGTCGGGGGAGCGACGCCTATATCCACCGGAGGAGATAAGATGCTGCAACAGGCATTGACGGGTATTTCGGGCATTCTGGTAACGCCGTTCGACGACCAGGACCGCATCGCGCCAGCGCGTCTGCAGCCGATCATCGACAAGGCCTTGGCGGCCGGGATGCACATTCCCGTGGTCAACGGCAACACGGGTGAATTCTACGGCCTGACCATGGAAGAGGCCGAGGAGATGATCCACGCCGTCACCGGCATGGTGGATGGACGCGCGCCGGTTCTGGCGGGCGTCGGGCGCAGCGTGGGCGACGCGTGCCGGCTGGCCCGTGCCGCGGCCAAGGCCGGTGCCGCCGGCCTGATGGTGCACCAGCCGCCGGATCCCTTCACCGCCCCGCGCGGCGTGAAAACCTATCTGTCCCGCGTGGCCGAGGCGGCGGACGGCCTGCCGCTGGTCCTGTATCTGCGCAACGACGCGATGGGCGCTGCGGCCATTGCCGACCTGTGTTCGGTGCCGGGCGTGGTCGGCGTGAAATGGGCCTCTGCCAATCCCCTGCGGCTGGCCGAGGCGATGGCCGCCGCTGACCCCTCCATCGTATGGGTGGGCGGTCTGGCCGAGGTCTGGGCCCCGGCCTTCTATGCGGTCGGGGCACGGGGGTTCACCTCCGGCCTCATCAACATCTGGCCGGAACGGTCGATGGCCATCCACGCCGCGCTGGAAGGGGGCGACTATGCCCGCGCCCGCGCCCTGATCGCCGACATGGCCCCGTTCGAGGAGATCCGGGCCGAGGAGATGAACGGCACCAACGTCACCGGGGTGAAGGCGGCGCTGGCCGCGGTGGGGCAGGATTGCGGGCCGACGCGGGCCCCGTCCGCCTGGCCCTTGACCGCGGCGCAGGACAAGAAGATGCGCGCGTTCCTTCAGGCCCACGGCCTGGCCCGACGCAGCGCGGCCTGACAGATCGACGCCCGCACCCCGACCGGGGGCGGGCTTTTTGCTTTGGGAGGAGCATGATGAAAGCCTATCTGACCGCCACGGCCGCTTTGGCCCTCATGGCCACGGGTGCCTATGCGCAGGACCGCAACATCACGGTCGTGCTGTCGCAGAACGTGGATCTGGTGGATCCCTGCATGTCCGCGCGCCAGAACGTCGGCCGCGTCGTTTCGGAAAACGTGAACGAGATGATGGTGGAGTTCGATTATGTCGACGGCGGTCTGAAGCCGCGTCTGGCGACGGAATGGTCGCAGCTGGACGACGACACTTGGCAGTTCAAGCTGCGTGACGGCGTCAAATGGCATGACGGAACGCCCTTCACCGCCAAGGACGTGGCCTTCACGCTGGAGCGGAACAAGAACCCGAACCTGACCTGCGAGGTGGGCGGCAAGTATTTCGGCGGGATGGAGTTCTCGGTGGACATCAAGGATGACCACACGATCGACATCACCACGAACCCGCCGTCGCCCATCCTGCCGCTGCTGATGACGGTGATGCCCATCGCCTCGGCCACGGCAACCCCCGCCGATGAACTGACGCGCAAGCCGATCGGCACCGGGCCTTACGTGTTCGACCAGTGGAACGTGGGCCAGTCCATCGTGCTGAAGCGCAACCCGGATTACTGGGGCGAACAGCCGCAGGTGGAACAGGCGACCTACATTGCGCGCGCGGACAGCGCCGTGGCCGCGGCCATGGTCCAGACGGGGGAGGCCGACATCGTGCCGTCCATCGCCATGCAGGATGCGACGAACCCGGACACCGATTTTGCCTATCCAAACTCCGAAACCACCTACATGCGGATCGACACGCGGACCGCACCGCTGGACGACCGCCGCATCCGCGAGGCGCTGAACCTCGCCATCGACCGCGAGGCGATGATCGGCACCCTTCTGCCCGAGGAGGCGCAGATCGCCAGCCAGCTCGTGGTGCCGACGACCATCGGCTACAACAAGGACATGAAGCCGTGGCCCTATGACCCCGAGCGTGCAAAGGAACTGGTGGAGGAGGCGGAAGCCGACGGCGTTCCGGTGGACACGAAGATCCTGATCGTCGGCCGGAACAACCTGTTCCCGAACGGGACGGAAACCATGGAAGCGATGATGTCCATGTGGCAGGAGGTCGGCCTGAACGTCGAGCTGCAGATGAACGACGTGTCCGTCCACAACAACTATTTCGTGCGTCCCTTCAACCAGGACGGCGTGCCGACCCTGACCGAGGCGATGCACGACAACGCCACCGGCGACCCCGTGTTCACGGCCTATGTCAAATACGCCTCGGACGGGATCCAGTCGATGGTGGTCAATCCCGAACTGGACAAGATGATCGCCGATGCGACGATCGCCTCGGGCGATGACCGCGCCGCGATGTGGGCCGAGGTGTTCCGCGTGGCGGAAAACGACATCATCGCCAACGTGCCGATGTTCCATATGGTGGGCTTCACCCGCGTGTCACCGCGTCTGGATTACAAGCCGACGATCGCCGCGAACTCGGAACTGCAACTGGCGCAGATCGGCTTCCGCTGATCCCGCCGCGCCGCGCCTTCGGGCGCGGCTTTTTCATGTCCGGAGACACCATGCCACGCATCCCACATGCCACCCTTCGCGCCTTTGCCGAAACGATGCTGACGCGCGCGGGGATGGAGGCCGACAAGGCCGCCGCCACCGCCGAGATCCTGGTGGAAGGCGACATGATCGGCCATGACACCCACGGGGTCAGCCTGATCTCGTGGTATCTGGACGCGCTGGCCGACGGGTCGATGAACGGCGTCGGCGGGTATGAGGTCGTGGCGGATCGTGGCGCCACCTTCGTCTGGGACGGGCGCTTCCTGCCCGGTGCGTGGCTGTTCACCGAAGCGCTGGATCAGGCGATGGACCGCGTGGCCACGCATGGCGTGGTGACGGCGGCGATCCGCAACTGCCACCACACCTGCGCGCTGTCGGCCTATCTGCGGCGCGTGACCGAACGCGGGCTGATCGCGCAGATCAGCTGTTCGAACCCCGGCGCGTCGCGGGTGGCGCCGTTCGGGGGACGCAAGCCGGTGCTGACGCCGAACCCGCTGGCGGTGGGCCTGCCCACGCGGTCGGATCCGATGCTGATCGACGTTTCCACCTCCATCGCGACGACGACGATGACGCAGCAACTGGCCAAGAAGGGCGAACGCTTCCCCGAGGCCTGGGCCCTGACCGCAGAAGGCCGCCCCACCGACGATCCGTCCGAGGTGACGGAACGCGGCGGTTCGCTGATGCCGCTGGGGGGGGCGCTGAAGGGGCACAAGGGCTTTGGCCTTGCGCTGATGGTGGACGTGCTGGGGCAGGGGCTGTCGGGACGCGGCCGGGCCAACACCGAAAACGGCACCTTCGCGCAGTCCGCCTTCCTTCAGGTCATGGACCCCGAAGCGTTCAGCGGCCTTGATGTGTTCACCGAACAGGCCGAATGGACGGCCGAGGCTTGCCGCACCAATCCCCCCGCCGCCGGCAATGACGGCCCGGTCCGCGTGCCCGGCGACAGCGCCGCCCGCAAACGCCGCGAGGCGCTGGACAAGGGCGTGGACATCTCGGCCGAGCTGGCCGCGAAGCTGGCCCGTGCTGCCGAACGCGTGAACGTGGCGCTGCCCAGCGAACTCGCATGAAAAAGCCGCCGGAGCCTTGGGCTCCGGCGGCCGATCCGTGGTCTCAGCGGCCGGTCTTCTGGCGCCAGTCCTGATATTTCTGGACGTTCTCATCCTTCGTCGGGGGATAAAGGCCGATCACGGCCGCGCCTTCCAGCACCTGTTCCAGCACGAAATCCTCGAAGCTTTCCATGCCGAGGCATTCGTCGGCCAGTTCCTCGGCCAGATGGGCCGGAACGACGATCACGCCGTCGCGGTCACCCACCATCACGTCGCCCGGGAACACCGCCACGTCACCGCAGGCGATGGGGATGTTGATGTCCAGCGCCTCGTGCAGGGTCAGGTTCGTGGGGGCGGAAGGGCGCTGGTGATAGCAGGGCATGTCCAGCTTGCCGATGCCTTCGGCGTCGCGGAACCCGCCATCCGACACCAGACCCGCCGCGCCGCGCATCGCCAGACGCGTCACGAGGATCGACCCGGCCGAGGCGGCGCGCGCGTCCTTGCGGCTGTCCATCACCAGCACATGGCCGGGGGGACAGGTTTCGACCGCCACGCGCTGGGGGTGGTCGGCGTTGCGGAACACCGTGATCTCGTTGCGATCCTCGCGCGCGGGGATGTAGCGGAGGGTGAAAGCCTGACCCACCATCGTCACCGGCTTTGGAGCCACGGGCACGACGTTCTGGATGAACTGGTTGCGCAGGCCCCGCTTGTAAAGCGCCGTCGCCAGCGAGGCGGTGGAGATCTTGAGGTATTTGGCCCGCGTTTCCTCGGACAGGACGTAGTCGGTCATGGTCGGCTCCATTCAGAAGATGTCGGGCTGGCGGACCGGGCCGCCGAACGAGGTTTCAAGAAAGTCGAAGTCGCAGCCCTTGTCGGCCTGCGTCACGTGGCGCGAGAACATCCAGCCCCAGCCGCGCTGGTAATGCGGTTCCGGCGCGACCCATGCCGCGCGGCGGCGTTCCAGCTCCGCCTCGTCCACCAGCATGTCGAGGGTGCGGTTCGGCAGGTCCATCCGCACGATGTCGCCCGTCTTCAGCAGGGCCAGCGGGCCGCCGACGAAGCTTTCCGGCGCGACGTGCAGGATGCAGGCGCCATAAGAGGTGCCGGACATCCGCGCGTCGGAAATGCGCAGCATGTCGCGATGGCCCTGCTTGATCAGCGCCTTCGGGATCGGCAGCATCCCCCATTCGGGGAAGCCGGGACCGCCCTGCGGGCCGGCATTGCGCAGGACCAGCACATGATCCGGCGTCACCTCCAGATTTTCGTCGTCGATGGCCTTCTTCATCTCGGGGTAGCTGTCGAAGACCAGCGCGGGGCCCTGGTGGACATGGTATTTCGGATCGCAGGCCGCGGGCTTGATCACGGCCCCGGCGGGGCAGAGGTTGCCGCGCAGCACGGCCAGAGAGCCTTCGGCATAGACCGGATTCGACAGGGGGCGGATCACGTCGTCGTTGTAGACGACCGCGCCTTCCAGGTTTTCCGCCATCGTCTTGCCGGTCACGGTCATCACCGAACCGTCCAGACGATCCTCCATCTGCTTCATCAGCGCGCGCAGGCCACCGGCATAGAAGAAGTCCTCCATCAGGTAGTCCTTGCCCGAGGGGCGGACATTGGCGATCAGGGGCGTCGTGCGGCCCAGATCGTCCAGATCGTCCAGCGTCAGGTCCACGCCCGCGCGGCGCGCCATGGCGATCAGGTGGACCACGGCGTTGGTGGAACAGCCGGTGGCCATGGCCACGATGGCCGCGTTCCGGCACGCGGCGGCGGTGATGATCTTGTCGGGGGTCAGATCCTCCCACACCATCTGCACGATGCGGCGGCCGCAATCGGCGCCCATGCGCTGGTGGTTGGCGTCGACGGCGGGGATGGACGACGCGCCGGGCAGCGTCAGCCCCATGGCGTCGGTGATCGCCGTCATGGTGGACGCGGTGCCCATCGTCATGCAGGTGCCGGCCGACCGGGCGATGCCGCCCTGCACCCCGATCCATTCGGCATCGGAGATGTTGCCCGCGCGACGTTCATCCCAGTATTTCCATGCGTCCGACCCCGAGCCGAGGATGCGGCCCGCATAGTTCCCGCGCAGCATCGGGCCGGCGGGCAGGTAGATCATCGGCACGCCCGCGCTGATAGCCCCCATCACCAGACCGGGGGTGGTCTTGTCGCAGCCGCCCATCAGCACCACGCCGTCCAGCGGGTGCGAACGGATCATCTCCTCCGTCTCCATCGCCAGCATGTTGCGGTACAGCATCGACGTGGGCTTGGTGAAGCTTTCATCCACCGACAGCGAAGGCAGTTCGACCGGGAAGCCGCCCGCCTGCAACACGCCGCGCTTCACGTCCTGCGCCCGTTCCTTGAAGTGGGAATGGCAGGAGTTCAACTCGGACCAGGTGTTGAGGATGCCGATGATCGGCTTGTCGCGGAAATCCTCCTCGGAATAGCCAAGCTGCATCAGCCGCGAGCGGTGCCCGAAGCTGCGCAAATCATCCGGGGCGAACCAGCGGGCCGAGCGCAGATCGGCTGGGGTCTTGCGGGTCATGGTGGTGTCCTGTCTCGTCCGGAGGAACATGACGGCGGGCCTCGCGACCATCTTGATGGTCGTCATCCCTCGAGTCGGACCTCCTCCCAAAGTCCGATGTAAAAGGATACTAATATATAAGAAGATGGTGTCAATCGGCTGTTTGCGCTGATGGCGCGTTCTTCAGGCTGTCGGCCGCACGGCCATGTTCACGGACCTTTCGTTCTACGGCGGCGTTTCCTTTCCAGCCGCGAAGGAGAGACCATGTGCAACCTGTATTCCCAATCCGCCAGTCAGGACGAGGTGCGACAGACCGCTGAAGACTTCGAGATCATCGACTGGACGGGCAACCTGGCGCCGCAGCCCGGCATCTATCCCGATTACGCGGCGCCCGTCCTGCGCAACGGGGGTGAGGGGATGGAGTTGGCGATGGCGCGCTGGGGGATGCCGACGCCGCCGCGTTATCTGACGGGCAAGCGCACCGATCCGGGGGTGACGAACGTGCGGCGCGTGGATTCACCCCATTGGCGGCGCTGGCTGGGGCCGGAGCATCGCTGCCTTGTGCCCTTTACAAGCTTTTCCGAAATGGACGGACGTCCGGGGGCCGCGCGCAACCATCCGGTCTGGTTCGCGCTGGACGACACGCGTCCGCTGGCCTTCTTCGCCGGCATCCGGACGCGCTGGACCTCGGTCCGCAAGCTGAAGGACGGGGAAACGACGGACGAGTTGTTCGCCTTCCTGACCTCCGACCCGAATCGAGAGGTGGGGGAGGTGCACCCGAAGGCCATGCCCGTGATCCTGACCACGCCCGAGGAGTGGGCAATCTGGATGACCGCCCCGGCGCCCGAGGCCCTGCGCCTTCAGCGCCCCTTGCCCGATGGCCGCCTGCACATCGTGGCCGAAGGCGTGCGCGAGGATGGTCGCCCCGCCTAGCCCTTGAACCAGCGCAGGGCGTTCACCGCCGCATCCGCCAGATCGCCCCCACGGGCGACGTAATGTTCCGGCACGGCGAAACGGCCGGTGCCGGGTGCTTCGATCTCTGCCGCAAGGGCGTTTACCAAGCGGCGCAGGCGGTGCTGGTGCAGGCCAAGGCGCCGCTGGATCGGGTCCGTGACGATCCCCGCGAAGGTGGCCATCACGGCCAGCACCAGAACCAGCGCGGCGCCGGTCAGAAGAACCGTGGACAGTGGCACCCGCGACGGGAAGGCCGAATACCACACCGCGCCCAGCGCACCCCCCAGCGGGAAGGAGGCCACGGCCGCCCCCTGCGCCATGACGGCGGCAAGGGCCGGGGCGAGCGACAGCACCCCCGGCGTCAGGGACTTGAACGTGACCGCGCCGAAGCCGATCGTGCCGACGGTGGTCGCGATCTCGTTCGTGGCGTTGCGCGTCGCGACATAGTCGTCGATGGCGCCCAGCGGGATCAGCCCCAGCGGTTCCAGCAGGTCCCGGTGCAGGCGGCGGTCCAGTTCGGCCGCAAGCGCGGTGCGGAACATCAGCGGACGGGCGGTGACCCAGCGGGCGGCGCGGGGCAGGCGAACCCAGGCCAGCAGGGCGCCCGCCAGCTTCTGGATCAGGAACAGCGGCGCCAGCGTCACGTTGGCGGGCGCGCGCAGCAGGTCCCAGCCGACCGCATGGCGGTGCAGCTTGATGCTGCCCCAAAGGCTGAAGTTCCGCGCCGTGAACGCCTCTACGGCGGCCGCGCGATCATTTGCGGTCTGCATCGGCCCCCTCATCTTCGTCACGATGCGATGAACTTGGGCCCGCCGCCGTGGAGAGGCAAGCCCGGGGGGGCGTCAATCCTCCGATGCGCGCGCCTCGGCCGGAAGAAGCCGGCGCATGACGCGGGGCAGAAGAAGGATGGCCACCGCCGCCGCCCAAAGGATGATCGCGATCCAGCTGGACCACAGGATCTGCACGTCACCGGCCGACAGGGACAGGGCGCGGCGCAGGTTCGTTTCAAGAATGCCGCCCAGCACGAAGCCGAGGATCAGCGGCGCCATCGGCACGTGCAGCCGCCGCATCCAGTAGGCCAGCGCCCCCACGGCCACCATCAGGATCAGGTCGAAGCTGGCGGACTTGCCGGAATAGACGCCCACGGCCGAGACGACGACGATGAACGGCACCAGCACCCAGGCCGGGACCGACAGCATCCGCGCGAACAGGCCCACCATCGGGATGTTCATCGCCAGCAGCATGACGTTTCCGATGAACAGCGACGCGATCAGGCCCCAGACCAGTTCCGGCTCGGACTGGAACAGCATCGGGCCTGGCGTGATGTTGTAGAGCGTGAGGACGCCCAGCATGATCGCCGTGGTGCCGGAACTGGGAATGCCCAGCGTCAGCATCGGGATGAAGTTGGAGTTGGAGGCCGAGTTGTTCGCCGCCTCCACCGTGGCGAGGCCGCGCAGGTCGCCATGGCCGAAGCGGCTGGTGCGCCGGTCCTTGCGTTCCGCGATCTTGCGTTCGGTGGAATAGGCGAGGGCGGAGCCGACCGTGCCGCCCGCACCGGGCAGGAGCCCGATGAAGAAGCCGATCACCGATCCGCGCAGCGTCGCCATGAAGGTGAACCTGGCTTCGGCAAAGTTGAACATGCCGCGGCCCAGACGTTCGACCTGCACGGATTCACCATCCCGGTGCGTTTGCAGCAGGATGAACAGTTCCGAGATCGCGAAGAGCCCGATGACCACGGTCGAGAAGGCCAGCCCGTCGATCAGGTTCGGCATGTCGAAGGTGTAGCGCATGACGCCGGAGTTCGCGTCGATGCCAATCGTGGAAAGGGCAAGGCCGATGCCCACGGCCAGCATCGCCTTCACCGGCTGATCGGCCAGAAGCCCCGTCAGGCAGGCGAAGGCGAAGATCATCAGCGCCACGTATTCCACCGGCCCGAAGGCCAGCGCCCAGGACGACAGGACGGGAGCCGCCAGCACGATCCCGACCGTGGCCAGAAGCGAACCCATGAACGAGGTCCAGGCCGAAAGCGACAGCGCCACGCCTGCCAGACCCTGACGGGACAGCGGATAGCCTTCCAGCGCGGTCATCACGGCCGACGCCTCGCCGGGGACGTTGATCAGGATGGCGCTGATGCGGCCGCCATATTCCGACCCGATGTAGATCGCCGCCATCAGGATCATGGAGCTTTCGGGCGGCAGGCCCAGCGCGAACACCACCGGCACCAGCATGGCGACCGCGTTGACGGGACCCAGCCCCGGCAGCACGCCGACCATCGTGCCGAACACCGCGCCCACGGCGGCCAGCGCAAGGTTCGAAGGGGAGGCCGCGACGGAAAACCCCGACAGAAGCAGGTTGAGCGTTTCCATCAGAACAGACCTTTAAGAATGCCGGCTGGCAGGACCACGTCCAGCCCCCGGTCGAACAGCAGGAAGGAGCCGACCGACAGCACGGCCCCCGATATCAGCGCCTGGACCTTCGTCGCCCCGAAGATGAGCGCGACGATTGCGCTCATCACCAGGGTGGCGGGGATGTAGCCCAGCCGCTCGAAGAAGATGGCGTAAAGGATCAGGACCACGACCAGGATCAGCAGGCCCTTCAGGCTGTGCGGCGACATGGGCTCCGCCTCGCCGCCGCCCTGGATCATCAGGATCACGCCGCAGACCGCGATGACCGCGGCCGTCAGCAGCGGAAAGGCCCGGGGCCCCACGGGTTCGTAGGCGAAGGGGGCCACCAGCCCCCAGCCGAAGATCGCGAGAACGCCTGCCATGAGCAGGGCCACGGCGCCCAGTGTACGATTGTTGCTCATGGCGGGGTCCTTACTTGCGCACCAGCTCGAACTCGGTCGCGAGGGTGCGGTAGTCGGCGACGGAGGTCTTCACGAAGGCGTCCAGCTCCTCGCCGGTCATCGGCAGGGGCAGGAGGTTGCGGCTTTCCAGCTGCTCGGCATAGCCGGGATCGGCCATGGCGGTCTTGAACGCCTCCACCCACCAGGCGTAATCCTCGTCGGTGACTTCGGGACCGACATAGAAGCCGCGCACGATGGGCCACTGGATGTCGTAGCCCTGTTCCTTGGCGGTCGGGATTTCGGACAGCTTGCCCGTCAGGCGTTCGGGCGCGAAGATCGCCAGAAGCTTCAGGGGCGCGCCGCCGTCGATCGCGGCCTGGCTGTCGCCCACGTCGTTCATGCACGCCTGCACGTGGCCGCCCTGAAGGGCCGTGGCGCAGTCGCCGCCGCCTTCGAACGCGACGAAGCGCATGCTCTTGTGATCGATGCCAGCGGCCCGTGCGGTCAGGGCGGCCTTCATCCAGTCCTGGCTGCCAATGGTGCCGCCCGCGCCCAGCACGACCGAGGAGGCGTCAGCCTTGATGGCCGCCATCATCTGATCAAGGCTGTCCCATTCGCTGTCGGCGGGCACGACGACCGCGCCGTAATCCGTGCCGACCGAGGCGACCCAGCGGACGTCCGATTCGTCATGATCCCCGAACTTCCCCTGCGCGAGGTTCAGCAGCGATCCGGCCGAAAAGGCGACGATCGTGCCCGGTTCGTCCGTGCGCTGGCCGACGATGGTGTTGTAGGCCACGGCGCCGATGCCGCCCGGCATGTAGGACACACGGAGCGGGTCTTCCAGCACGCCGGCCTTGGTCAGCGACGCCTGTGCCAGCTTGCAGGTGATGTCGAAGCCGCCGCCGGGCTGGGCCGGCGCGATGCATTCGGGCCGGCGCGGTTCGGCCATCGCCGCAACGGACGAGATGGCGACAAACGTACCGGCGGCCGCGACAAGGCGGCAAAGGTGGGTGTTCAAGATGGACTCCTCCCAAAGAACGGTCGGGCCTCCCAAGCCCGGTCCGTCAGGTTAGGGAATCGAACCTGTCAGTTAGCTGTCAGCCTTGGCCGGCACCGCGGGAATGCACAGGATGGCCGACAGGCCGCCTTCGGCGCGGTTGGTCAGCCGCAATTCCCCCCGGAAGGCGCGGGCGATTTCCTGCACGATGGACAGGCCCAGCCCGGTGCCCCCGTCCGCGACGCGGCGGCGGGTGGCCATGCCGAAGCGCTGGCCGGATTCGAACCGTTCGCGCAAGCGGTCGCTCAGCCCCGGCCCCTGGTCCCGCACCTCGATCCGGACCTGATCGCCGGCGCGGGCGGCGGCCAGGATGATGGACCCGCGTTCGGGGCTGGCCGTGATCGCGTTGTCCAGAAGGTTGCTGATCGCCTCGAACAGCAGCGCCTCGGACAGGTGCAGGATGGGAAGGTCCGGCTCGGCCTCGATCTCCAGCAGGATGCGGCGGCGGCGGGCGGCGGCCAGATGCAGGCGCACCACCTCGTCCAGAAGTTCGGGCACGGGCGCGGCCTCGGTCTTCTGGTCGGCCCATGTGGTGGCATTGCGGGCGTGCGCCAGCGTCAGAAGCTGGCTGGTCAGCCGCGCCGACCGGCCGGTGATGCCCCGCATGGCAGCCAGAACCTCCCGCACCTTGCCCAGATCGTCAAGGCGGGAAGCGAGGTCGATCTGCGCCCCCAGCACCGACAGCGGCGTCTTCAGCTGGTGCGAGGCGTCATCGATGAACCGCCGCTGCGCCTCGCTTTGCAGGCGGTGGCGTTCAACAAGCCGGTTCACCGACCGCACGAGGGGCTGCACGTCACGGGGCAGCCCCGTCGGGTCCACCTGCCGCAGATCGTCGGAGGCGCGGCGGTCCAGCCGGTCGCGCAGGGCGCGCAGCGGGCGCAACGCCGCATGCACCCCGACCGAGATCATCAAGGCCGCCGCCATCAGCGCCGCGATGTCGCGCAAGGCGGCGCGGAACAACACGGTCCGCAGGAAGGCCACGCGCGATCCGGTGGTTTCCGCCACCTCCACGATCAGGCTTTGCCCCGCCTTTGCGCCATAAAGCGGCGGATCCAGCGGACGCTTGAACGCGCCCACCCGGATCGCCCGCCCGAAATAGGTGGCGTCGTAGAACTTGATGTCCCCCGCCTGAAGCGCGGGCGGGGGTGGCAGCAGGGCGTCCCCGATCTGCACCAGCCCGTCATCGGTGGAGATGCGGAACAGGACCTCGCCGCTCGCCGTCGCCTGAAAGCTTTCGAACAGCGGGTAGGGGAGTTCCACGCTCAGCCCCCCGCTTTGGGTGGAGATGTTGAGGTCGATCGCCCGGATCGCCCCGTTGAGGGAACGGTCATAGGCGCTGTCGGCGACCTCGCGCAGACTTTGCGCCGTCAGCAGCAGGCTGGCCATCATCAGCAGCAGCAGCGTCGGCAGCATCCAAAGGGCCAGCGTCACCCACAGCGCGCGGCCCTGGGGGCGGGGGGGCTTCACCCCGCCTCTCCCACGGCTTCGAGCATGTATCCGACGCCGCGCAGCGTCACGATCTGGACATCCCCGTCGCCCAGCTTCTTGCGCAGCCGGTAGACGATGACCTCCACGATCTCGGTCGTGAGGTCGCTTTCGATGGACACCAGCCGGTCGAGGATCTGCTGCTTGGACAGCGGCTCCCCCGCCTTCTGGATCAGCAGGCGCAGCACCGACTGTTCGCGCGGAGAGATGGTGAACAGCTCCCCGCGCAGGGTGAAGCGCTGGCTGGTCTGGTCATAGGCCAGGGGTCCGCATTGGTAGAGCCCGCGCGACCGCCCATGGCTGCGCCGGATGAGCGCGAGAAGGCGGGCCTCAAGCTCGTCGATCTCCAGCGGTTTGCCCATGAAGTCGTCCGCGCCGTTGCGCAGCAGCGCCACGCGCTGGGCCAGCGTGTCCTGCGCCGTCATGACAAGAACGGGCGTCTCGTTCTGCGCAGCCTTCAGGCGGGCGAGCACCTGCCCGCCCGACAGCGAGGGCAGCCCGAGATCCAGAAGGGCCGCGTCGAAATCCTCCAATGTCAGGCGCAGTTCGGCAAGGCGCCCATCCTCGGCCCATTCCACCTGAAAGCCGCGATGCTCCAGGCTCTGCATGAGCCAGTCGGCCAGATCGCGATCATCTTCGACAAGCAATATGCGCATGGGACAACCCTCTCGTGCCAGGAAATCCTGTGCATGAGCGCGAGGGGAGGCACAAGACACAGCGGATCCGGGTGGGGCGAGGGGAACTCTGGCCGCAGAAGATGTTTACGGGTTCCAGTGCATGACGGCGCAGGGCCACGAGGGGACCGCGGGACACTGCGCTCCCCATCATCGACGGATCAAACCTGTCGTAGCGAATGGTCCGGGGACTGTTCACCGCAGAGGTCAGCGGCGAACAGCCCCTTGCATCCCAAGCCTCTCACTTGAAGGCCATCGTCGCCTTCACCGCCTTCTGCCAACCCTCGTAAAGCTTCTCGGACTTCGCGGCGTCCATCTTCGGTTCGAACACCTTGTCGATCGCGGCCTTCTTGACCAGTTCCTCCCGCGAAGACCAGAAGCCCACGGCAAGGCCCGCCAGATAGGCCGCGCCAAGCGCGGTGGTTTCGATCACCGTCGGACGCTCGACCTCCTTGCCAAGGATGTCCGCCTGCATCTGCAGAAGAAGGTCGTTGGCCACCGCGCCGCCGTCGACGCGCAGCTTGGCCAGCTCGATGCCGGAATCGGCCTCCATCGCCGACAGAACGTCCCGCGTTTGATAGCACAGCGATTCCAGCGTCGCGCGGATGAAGTGTTCCTTGGTGGTGCCACGCGACAGGCCGAAGACCGCGCCCCGCACCTCGGAATCCCAATAGGGCGCGCCAAGGCCCACGAAGGCGGGCACCACGTAGACGCCGTCGCTGTCCTCGACCCGCGCGGCATAGGCTTCGGACTGGTGCGCCTGACGGAACATGCGCAACCCGTCGCGCAGCCACTGGATCGCGGAACCGGCCACGAAGATCGAGCCTTCCAGCGCGTATTCGACCTTGCCGTCGATGCCCCAGGCGATAGTGGTCAGCAGGCCGTTCTTCGACCGCACCGGACGCTCTCCGGTGGTCATCAGCATGAAGCAGCCGGTGCCGTAGGTGTTCTTCGCCATGCCCTTTTCAAAGCAGAGCTGGCCGAACTGCGCCGCCTGCTGGTCGCCCGCCATGCCCGCGATGGGCAGCTCGATCCCCTGGAACGTGTCGGCATGGGTGACGCCGTACACCTCGGAGGAGGGGCGCACCTCGGGCAGCATCGAGGCGGGAACGGTCAGATGCTCCAGCAACTCCTCGTCCCATTTCAGGTCGTAGATGTTGTACATCAGCGTGCGCGAGGCGTTGGTGTAGTCGGTGACGTGCACGTCGCCGCCCGTCAGCTTCCACACGAGCCAGCTGTCGATCGTGCCGAACAGAAGATCGCCCGCCTCGGCCTTGGCGCGGGCGCCTTCGACATTGTCCAGGATCCATTTGACCTTCGTGCCCGAGAAATAGGCGTCGATCAGCAGGCCGGTCTTGTCGCGGAAGGTGTCGTCCAGCCCCTTGGCTTTCAGTTCCTTGCAGACGTCCAGCGTCTGGCGCGACTGCCAGACGATCGCGTTGTAGACGGGCCGGCCGGTGTGCTTGTCCCACACCACGGTGGTTTCGCGCTGGTTCGTGATGCCGATGCAGGCGATCTCCTCGGCGGGCACGCCGACATTGGACAGCAGTTCCGCCACCACCGACTGTACCGAGGACCAGATTTCCATCGCGTTGTGTTCAACCCAGCCGGGTTTCGGGAAGATCTGGGTGAATTCCTTCTGCGTCGTGTGGACGATGCGGCCGTCCTTGTTGAACAGGATCGCCCGCGAACTGGTCGTGCCCTGATCGATGGCGAGAATGTAGGTCTTGGTCATGTTCATGTTCCTTCCCCGCAAGCGCGCCAAAGCGGCCTCTTGCGCCCTTGAAGATTAACCGGCCACCGGGGTGACGAGTGCTGCATAAAGAAAGGCGCCGGCCAGCGCGCCGCAGATCGGGGCCACGACCGGAACCCAGGCATAGGCCCAGTCGGCATCGCGCTTGCCCTTGATCGGCATCAGCGCATGCGCGATGCGGGGGCCAAGGTCGCGGACAGGGTTGATGGCATAGCCCGTTGACCCGCCAAGCGAGAGCCCAATGGCCGTGATGAAGAAACCGACGATCAGCGGGTTGACCCCTTCCGCGAACTTGTTCGCCCCAATCCCCAGAAGGCCGAAGGTCAGGACGGCGGTGCCGAGGAATTCCGACAGGAAGTTCGCCGGCGTGTTGCGGATGGCGGGCTGGGTGCAGAAGACGGCCAGCTTGGCATCGGCATCCTCGGTCGCGGCCCAATGCGGAAGATAGACAAGATAGGTCAGGATGCCGCCGATGATCGAGCCGATGATCTGGCCCGCGACATAGACGGGCACCAGGTTCCAGTCGAACAGCCCCGTGGCGGCGAAGGCGATGGTCAGTGCGGGGTTCAGGTGCGCCCCCGAATACTGCCCGACCGCATAGACCCCGAAGGTCACCGCAAAGCCCCATCCCAGGGTGATGACCACCCAGCCGCCGTTGAAACCCTTGGATTTCGCAAGCAGGACGTTGGCCACGACACCGCAGCCGAACAGCGTCAGGATCGCCGTGCCAACAAGTTCACTCAGAAAAAAACTCATGCTCCCCCCAAATTGCCCGTGACGGCCTTTCGCCGTGACGTGGTTCGAACGGCGCCATCCTCCGCCGCCGTTTCGCCCCCTGTCCAGCAGGCGTAATTTCGATCCTTCGGCCGGGCAAGGAAAAAATGTTCGGTTGCGAAAATCATGAACTTCGCTTCAGACCGAATTTACAGGCCATTCGACGACGTATGGCGCCAGATCCTCGGCCGATTAGGCCTTTTTTTCGGCGAACGGTCGGCGGACAGTCTTCACTTGAAAAAATACGAACATCCGCCTATCTGAGTCTTGGGAAAACACCTTCCCGACACATCCCCTGCACAAACGGCACGAGGCTTCGAATGCGCGCTGAGACACTCGCCACGCTCCGGAACGAAGAGGTTTTCGATCTTCTGGTCATCGGTGGCGGGGCGACGGGATGCGGCATCGCGCTCGACGCGGCCTCGCGCGGCCTGAAGGTCGCGCTGGTGGAGCGTTTCGATTTCGCCGAAGGCACTTCCAGCCGTTCCACGAAGCTTGTCCATGGCGGCGTCCGCTATCTTGAGGCGGCGGTGAAGAAGCTCGACAAGGGGCAGTACGATCTGGTGCGCCACGCTTTGCACGAACGTGGCTCGCTTCTGAAGAACGCGCCCCACCTGTCGCATCCGCTGTCCATGATCACGCCCGTCTACAACTGGTGGCAGGTGCCCTATCTTTACGCGGGGCTGAAGCTTTACGACATCCTGTCGGGCAAGATGAACATCGGGCATTCGAAGATCATCGGCGCGAAGGCGGCGAAGGCGCGGTTCCCGATGCTCAAGGTCAAGGGGCTGAAGGCTTGCGTGCAGTATTACGATGGCCAGTTCGTCGACAGCCGCATGGCCGTGACGCTGGCGATGACCGCCGAACGCGAAGGCGCGGTGGTGGCCAACCACATCGCCGTGACCGGCCTGATCCACGACGCGCAGGGGCGTATTGCCGGTGCAAACGTTCGGGACGCGCTCTCCGACGCGCAGTTCGACATCCGGGCGAAGAAGGTGATCAACGCGACGGGTCCCTTTGCCGATGCGATCCGCCAGATGGATCACGCCGATGCGAAGCCGATCCTGAAGGGCAGCTCGGGTGTCCACATCCTGCTGGACGGGTCGTTCGTGCCCCCGGATCAGGGGCTTCTGATCCCGCAGACCGATGACGGGCGCGTGGTGTTCATCCTGCCCTGGCAGGGGCACGCCTTGGTCGGCACCACCGACACGCCAAGCGAGGTGGTCGATCATCCCACCGTGTCGGAACAGGACATCCTTTATCTTCTGGATTACGTGAAACGCTATTTCGATGTGGATGTGGGCCGTTCGGACGTGAAGGCCGCATGGTCGGGCATCCGCCCGCTGGTCTTTAACCCTGACGCCAAGGGCACGGCCGAACTCGCCCGGGATCACGTGATCATCGAAGACACGTCCGGCCTCGTCACCATCTCGGGCGGGAAATGGACGACCTACCGCCTCATGGCGGAGGAGGCGGTGGACCGCGTGATCTCCCACGGAAAGTTCGCGGGCGTGACGCCCTGCCGGACCCATGACATGAAGCTACTGGGCGCTGACGCGTACCGTCCCGACGGCGCGGTGGCTCTGGCGCGCGACTTCGATCTGCCGCCGGACGTCGCCCACCACCTGAACCGGTCCTACGGCGACCGCGCACCCGTGGTGGCGGGCATCGCGCGTGACATGGGCCTTTCGGCACGTTTGGCCGAAGCGCATCCCTATATCGAGGCCGAGGTGATCTATGCCATGCGCCACGAGGCCGCGCAGCGCGTGGCGGATGTCTTGTGTCGGCGGATGACGCTGACCCACGTGGACACCCAGGCCGCCGACAAGGCGATCGCACGGGTGGCCGACCTGATGGAAGGGGCGGCGGGGTGGGACACCGCCCGCAAAGCCGCCGAGATCGCCCACGCGGCCGAGCGGACGCGCGTCGCGCTGTAGGCCCGCGGTCCGGCGGGCGGGTGTGCTTGACAGCGCGATCCGGGATCATCACTGACAGCGTCACATCCCAGCGAGAGGTCGCGATGCCCACGCTCACCCACCGCCAGAACCAGATCACCGAGATCGCACGGTCCGAAGGCTTTATCGGGATCGAGGACATCGCCGTGCGTCTGGACGTGACGCCGCAAACGATCCGCCGCGACATCAAGCTGTTGTGCGACATGGGGATCCTGCACCGCTATCACGGCGGGGCAAGCCTGATGACCAACACCCGCAACCGGGATCACGCGCTTCGGCAGGGTGAAATGGCCACCGAAAAGGCCCGGATCGGAGAGATGGTGGCCGCCCACATCCCCGACGGCGCCTCGCTGTTCCTGAACATCGGCACCACGGCCGAAGCCATCGCACGGGCACTGCTGTCCAGGAAGGCCCTACGGGTGGTGACCAACAACATCAACGTCGTCACCCTCCTCTCGCAGCGCGAGGATTTCGACATCATCATCGCCGGCGGTCAGGTGCGCGTGCGCGATCTGGCGGTGGTGGGGGAAGCGACGCTGGGCTTCATCAACCAATTCAAGGTGGATTTCGGGATCATCGGAATCTCCGGCATAGACGAGGACGGCACGCTTCTGGATTTCGACTATCGCGAGGTGCAGGTGGCGCAAGCGATCATCGCCAATTCCCGGACCACCTTCCTCGCGACCGACCACACGAAGTTCGGGCGCCGCGCGATGGTGAAGCTGGGCCATCTTGACGACATTGACGGGCTGTTCATCGACACACTGCCACCCGCGCCCTTCTCCGACCTTCTGGAGAAGGCCAACGTGTCGGTGCACGTGGTCGCGCCGTGATGAACTTGTTTCCGTAAAACACGTTCGCATGGTGGGGAATAGCGGAGAGAGCCCGCCGTTTTCCGACGCGCGACGTGCGCAAGGTGAAGAACCGGACCGTAAGCTTCATGACGTCGGAAGAACACCACATTGACGCCTTCCTTGCCCATCATGGGGCTGACACGCGGGCGCATCTTGCACTGATGCTGCTGCTCTACACTGGACAGCGCCGCAGCGATGTCGTGCGGATGGGGCGGCAGCATCTCCGCGACAACGTGCTCTCGATCGTTCAGCAGAAGACGGGGCAGGACGTGCATGTCCCACTGCATGATGATCTGCGCGAGGCGATCAACCGCCTCCCGCTGGGCATGACGTTCCTTGTTGCTGCGCAGGGCCGACCGTTCACGCCCGCAAGGTTCACGAACTGGTTTCGTGAGATGGTGCGCGAGGTGGGGCTGCCCGATGGTCTCAGCCCACACGGGCTGGGAAAAGCAACTTGCCGCAGGCGGGCAGAAGCTGGCTGCACGGCTCATGAGATCATGGCTATCTCAGGCCATAGATCGCTGGCGGAGGTGACACGCTACACTGTCCTCGCCAGCCGCGAAGACTTGGCAACGCGGGCGATTGCGTCGCTGGACAAGACCAAAGCGAAGACAGATGTTGTCAAATCTGCTGAAGCAGTTTGACAAAACGCCCTCCAAGCGACTGACAAGGCAGCGGTTATTTTGGTAAATGGCGGAGAGAGAGGGATTCGAACCCTCGAGACGGTTCCCCGCCTACACACTTTCCAGGCGTGCGCCTTCGACCACTCGGCCACCTCTCCGTTGCGTGCTCAATAGAGGCTGTGCCGGAACTGTTCAAGACCGAAAGTGACGTTCTGGCCGACATCGTCAGGTCGGCAGTGCCTGCTGCACCGCGTCCTGCACCGACGGGGTCCAGCCTTGGAACATCCGGTCCCCGATGCGGATCAGCGGGCGCTTCAGAAGGGTCGGATGATCGGCCAGAAGGTCGGGCAAGGGTCGGGCGCGCTCCGCCTCCTCCAGGGTCCGCCACGTGGTTGACGCGCGATTCACGGCGGCTTGGCCGAAGGTGTCGACAATCTGCTGAATCTCGGCCCGGTCCAGCGGTTGGGCGCGGATGTCGCGGAACGTCGCCCCCGGCAGGGCGGCGCGCGCCTTGCGGCAGGTATCGCAGGTGGAAAGGCCGTAGATCATCATGCGGACGCATCCTTCAAATTCGAACGAAACTTCGGATCCACCCGTATCTCGGTAAAGGAACCCTTCACTCATCCTGAGGATGCTGGGCCCCAAAGTAAACGAGGGTTCCATGTTCGATGTCTTCGCGCTTCCGGCGAACACCTACAATATCCGCCTCCTGTGCCTGGTGGTGATCCTTTGCGTGGGGGCGGGCGTCATCCGGTTGCTTGTCCGCCGGAAGGCCTATGGCGGTCATGGCGGAAGGTCGGCGCGGGCGGGGATTCTCGGGGGGCTGGTGATCGCGACGGGCCTGTGGATTGCCCTTGCGGCGGCCTTGGCCCCTGCGGGCGCTTCGCTGTCGGCGCTTCGTCGGGCAGGGGGATGGGCAACGGACGGGACGTTCTGGCTGACGGCAGCGGCGCTGGTGGGCCTGCTGGCCTTGGGGGTGGCGACGTTGACGCGCAGCCGGCGCCGCGACGCAGGCGAAGCACGGCGCCTGAAGGATCTGGCCGATCTTACGATCGAGGGGCTTCTGACCTCCCGCAATGGCCGGATCCTGACCTGCAACGCGCGTTTCCACCAGATGACGGGGCTTCGGGAAGGCGCCGCTCTGGAAGCCGTCTTGGCCCCGGCCTCGCTGGCCGAGTTGCGGGCCACGCCTGACGCGTTCCGCGAGATCGAGATCCGGACCCCCGGGGGCGAAGTGATTCCCGTCGAGGCTGCCCTGCGCGTGCTCGATGCCCGCACGGGGGGCGAGGCGATCGCCCTGCGCGACCTGCGGGCCCAGCGGCGGGAGCAGGCGGACCGCGAACAATCCATCCATGCGCGGCTGGAAAGCGAACAGCGGTTCCGCTTCCTGATCCAGAGCGTCACCGACTATGCCATCTACATGCTGGATCCGGACGGGCATGTCGCGAACTGGAACGCCGGGGCCGAACGCAACAAAGGCTACACTTCCACGGAGATTGTGGGCCGGCACTTTTCGGTCTTCTTCTCGCGCGAGGATCGGGCCGACGGGCTGCCGGCGCGGATGCTGGACACGGCGCTGCGCACCGGCAAGGTCGAAACCTCCGGGTGGCGCTACCGCAAGGACGGGTCGCGCTTCTGGGCCTCCGTCCTGCTGGAGCCGATCTTCGACGATTCCGGCCGCCATATCGGTTTCGCCAAGGTCACCCATGACAACACCCGAGAGCTGGAGGATGCGGAAGCGCTTCGCCTGATCCAGCACAAGCTCGCCCTCGCGCTGGAAAACCTGAGCCAGGGGATCGCCCTGTTCGACGAAGAGGAGCGTCTTGTACTTGGCAATGCCCGCCTGTCCGAGATCCTGGACCTTCCGGACCCCCACGGCCTTTCGCTGGACGACTTCACCGCAAGCATCGCCGAGAAGGTCGACCTCGCCTCTGGCAGTCTGGACGGGCTGCACAAGCGTCATCGCGGGTTGTGGCATGGCGGCGCGGGGGCGGAGCTTCTGCTGGACCTTACGGATGGCCGCACGATCATGGTCATTCACCGCCCCGTGCGCGAAGGGGGCTGGGTCACCACCGTGGAGGACGTGTCCGCCCGCACCCGGTCCGAACGGCAGATCACCCACATGGCGCGCCATGACGCGCTGACGGGCCTGCCGAACCGCACCAGCTTCAAGGAAACCATCGAATGGGCGCTGGACGCGGTGCGGGACCATGCGGGGCAGCGGCTGGCCGTGCTGGCGATCGACCTCGATCGCTTCAAGGAGATCAACGACCATATGGGCCACGCCATCGGCGATCAGGTCCTCGCCGCACTGGCGCGCCGTCTGGAAGGCGCGTTGCGCGGGAACGAGTTCGTGGCCCGCTTCGGTGGGGATGAATTCGCGGCCTTCAAGACCATCACATCCGAGGAGGAGCTGGAGGATTTCCAGAAGCGCCTGCTTCGGGCGATCTGCGCGGACATGTCGGTCGGTGGAAACGAGGTGTCGGTGGGGGCCAGCGTCGGCATCGCCTTGTTCCCCGACGACGCCAACACCTATGACAAGCTGATGGCGAACGCGGATCTGGCGATGTACCGCGCGAAGTCCAGCCTGGAGGAGAAGGTGTGCCGCTACGAATCCCGCATGGACGAAGCCTCGCGCGACCGGCAGGCGATGGCCCGCGATCTTTGGCGCGCGGCGGAGCGGGGGGAGCTGTACCTGCATCACCAGATCCAGAAATCCGTCAGCACGGGCAAGACCACGGGGTACGAGGTTCTTCTGCGCTGGATGCATCCCGAACGTGGGCTTGTCGCTCCGATCGACTTCATCCCGCTCGCCGAGGAATGCGGGGCGATCATCCCGATCGGCGACTGGGTTCTGCGGACGGCCTGCCAGCAGGCGGCGGGCTGGCGCGACAAGATCCGCATCGCGGTCAACCTGTCGCCCGTGCAGCTGAACAACCCCCGCTTCGTGTCCCAGCTGGAGGACATCCTGAACGAAACCGGCATCGACCCCGACCGGCTGGAGCTGGAGGTGACCGAGAGCGCCATCATCCCGGACAAGGAGCGCGCGCTGCACATGCTGACGCAGGTGAAGGCGCTGGGCGTGACGGTGGCGATCGACGATTTCGGCACGGGTTATTCCTCTCTCGACACGCTGCGGTCCTTCCCCTTCGACAAGATCAAGCTGGACCGCAGCTTCATCCGCGAGGTGGAAACGAGCCCCCAGTCCAAGGCGATCATCCGCGCCATCCTGGCCTTGGGCCGCAGTCTGGAGGTTCCGGTGCTGGCCGAAGGAGTGGAAACGCCCGCACAACTGTCCCTGCTGCAATCGGAAGGCTGCGACGAGGCGCAGGGCTATTTCCTCGGCCGTCCCGGCGTGCTTTCCCTGCCCGAAGACGCGTCGCTGGTGGCCTGAAGGGGATCGGCCATTGAAGTTCCCGCCGTTCTGCCAAAGATAGACGGCGCACCCTTGGGAGAACTTCGATGAGCCTGGCCGATCTTCTGATACTCGTTCTGGTGGCGCTGGGCGTGGTCTGGGCTTTCCTGCGCTACACGCCGTCGGATTCCCACGACTGGCATGTGGACCCGCTGTCGGTGCGCAAGTCCCGCCGTCCCAACCATCTGCTCCTGCGCGAGGATGGGCCCTACCTGCCCATGCCGCCGCACCAGGTCGCCGCGCGGCTGGAGGCGGTGGCCCTTCACACGCCCCGCACCACGGCCTTTGCGGGGGAAGGGTTCCAGCGGACGTGGATCACGCGGTCGGCAGTGCTGGGCCTGCCGACCTTCACCTCGTTCCGCCTGATCCCGGAAGGGTCCGGCACGCGCGTGGCGGTCTATGCCCGCAGCCGGTATCTCTCCTATCTTCCGGCCTCCGAACGGGCGCGGGTGGAAGGCTGGCTCGCCACGCTCAAATCCGCCATCCTCACGGAAGACGGCGCGCCTCCAAAGCCTCCACACGCCCTTTGAGGGTGTCCATCTCGGCCGGGGGCTCCTCCTCCTTCGGGCCGATGAGGCGGGAGAAGAACCGCGTCAGAACCTGGTTCAGGTCGTCCATGATCAGGAAGAAGGACGGCACCACCACGAGGCTGAGCGCGGTGGAGGCGATGATGCCGCCGATCACCGCCACCGCCATCGGCGCCCGGAACGCGCCGCCCGCGCCAATGCCCAGAGCCGAAGGTAGCATCCCCGCCGACATCGCGATGGAGGTCATGACGATGGGCCGCGCGCGCTTGTGACCCGCCTCCATCACGGCGGTGACGCGTTCCATCCCCTGCGCCCGCATCTCGATCGCGAAGTCGATCAGCAGGATCGCGTTCTTGGTCACGATCCCCATCAGCATCAGGATGCCGATCAGCACCGGCATGGACAAAGGCTCCCGCGCCAGGATCAGGGCCGCGGCCACGCCCCCGATGGCCAGCGGCAACGACAGCAAGATCGTGAAGGGCTGAACCACCGATTTGAACAGCAGGATCAGCACCGACAGCACCAGGATCAGACCCATCATCATCGCCTGCTGGAAGCTGACCACCAGTTCGGCCTGCACCTCGGCGTCGCCCACCTCGGCGATGCGGACCGACGGGGGCAGTTCCACGCCCATGGCGATGCTGCGGAACGCTTCGGTCGCGGTGCCAAGGGCCACACCGGGGGGGAGGTTCGCGCCGATCGTGGCGCGGCGTTCGCGGTCGTAGCGGTTGATCTGGCTGGGCCCTTCGGCCAACGTCACATCCGCCACGGCCGACAAGGGCACCAGCGCGCCGGACCCGCTCTTGATCTTCACCGCCGCCAGCCGGGCCAGATCGTCGCGCACCTCCTCCTCCAGCCGGACGCGGATGGGGATCTGGCGGTCGTCCAGCGCGATCTCGGCCAGCGCGGCGTCCACATCGCCCAGCGTGGCCACGCGCACGGTGCGGGCGATGGTGTCGGTGTCGATGCCAAGGCGGGCGGCGTCGTCCAGCCGGGGCACGACATGCACCTCGGGCCGGGGCAGGGCGCCTTCGGCCGCGACGTTGGCCAGACGTGGGTCGCCGCGCAGCGCCGCCTCCAGCCGACCGGTCGCATCCGTCAGCGCCGCCGGATCGTTCGACAGGACCGAGAACTGGATGTCCCGCTGCCCCCGGTCGTTCAGCTTGTAGGCGCGCAGGTCGGGGATGGCCGCCAGACGCGCAAACACCTCCGTTTCTATGTCCGATTGGGGGCGCAGGCGGCCCTCGGGCGTGGGCAGGATCGGTTGGGCAAAGGGCAGGATCTGGTACAGTCGTCCGCCCAGGTGATCCGCCGGCGCGTCCAGCAGCACCGTGACGGACGCCCGCCGCACGTCCAGATCCCCCGTGGGGGAGGATCCGCCCAGCACGAAGACGTCGCGCACGCCCTCCACCTCGCGGATCGCGGTTTCCATGCGCAGGGTCAGGGCGTCCGTGTCTTCCAGCTTGGTTCCGGGTGGCAGTTCCACGCTGATGGGGATGCGGCTGACATCCTCGGGCGGGATGAAGCTGCCCGGGATCTGCACCATGAAGAACAGCGACACGGCCAGAACCCCGATGGCCGCCAGAAGCGTGACATAACGCCAGCGCAACGACAGCGCGACCAGCCGCAGGTATCCCCGCATCACGCGGCCGTCCTTTTCCTCATGCGCGGCGTCGCGGTCGCGCATCAGGTAGGCCGCCATCATCGGCGTGATCAGCCGCGCCACCAGAAGCGAGAACAGCACGGCGATGGCCACGGTCAGGCCGAACTGCCGGAAATACTGCCCCGGTATGCCCGCCATGAAGGAAACAGGGGCAAAAACCGCCACGATGGTCAGCGTTGTGGCGATCACGGCCAGCCCGATCTCGTCCGCCGCCTCGATCGATGCGCGGTAGGGCGTCTTGCCCATCCGCATGTGGCGGGCGATGTTCTCCACCTCCACGATGGCGTCGTCCACAAGGATGCCTGTCGCCAGCGTGATCGCCAGCAGACTGACGAGGTTCAGCGAAAAGCCAAGAAGGTCCATGATCCAGAAGGTCGGGATCGCGGACAAGGGCAGCGCCACGGCGGCAATGGCCGTGGCGCGCCAGTTCTTCAGGAAGGCCAGAACCACCAGCACGGCCAGCACCGCGCCTTCGACCAGCGTGTGCAGCGCGGTTTCATAGTTGCCGATGGTGTAGCCGACCATGTCGTCGACCTTCGTGATCCGCGCCTGCGGATGGGCCTGCTGCACGGTGGCCAGACCCGCCTCCACCTGTTCGGCGACCGAAACCTCGGACGCGCCCTGCGCGCGGAAGACGGCGATGGTCACCACCTGCTGCCCCCCGGCGCGGGAGAAGGAGCGGGGTTCCTCATACGTGTCCTCCACCCGGCCCAGATCGGACAGGCGGACGCGGCCGCTGGCGGTGGGGATGGTGGTGGCGGCCAGCACCTCCACCGACGGGGCGTCGCCTAGGGTGCGGATGGCCTGTTCGGTGCCGCCCACTTCCCCCCGGCCGCCGCCCAGATCGACGTTGATCGCGCCCAGCGCGCGGCTGACTTCATCCGCCGTCAGGCCCTGGCCCGCCAGCCGGACGGGGTCCAGCGTCACCCGAACCTCGCGGTCGGCGCCGCCGAAACGGTCCACCTGGCCCACGCCGGGACGGCCCTGAAGCCCGCGGATCACAGTGTCGTCCACGAACCACGACAACTCCTCCACCGTCATCGACGGGTCGGAGATGGCGTAGGTCAGGATGGCCTGCCCCTCCACCTCCACCCGGGTGACGATGGGGGGATCGACGCCAGCGGGCAGATCGGCCTGGATCTGGTCCACCTTGTCCTTCACGTCCTGCACGGCGCGGTCGGTGGGGATCGCCATGTCGAATTCCACCACCGTGCGCGACTGGTTGTCGCTGATGGTCGACGTGACGTGCTTCACCCCCGCGATCCCCGCGATGGCGTCCTCCACCTCTTTCGTGACCTGGCTTTCCAGTTCGGCGGGGGCGGCGCCTTCCTGCACCACGGTGACGGCCACCAAGGGCACGTCGATGTTCGGGAAACGCGTGACGGGCAGCGACAGGAAGCTTTGCACCCCCAGCACGACCAGCATCACGAAGGCAAGGATCGGCGCAACCGGGTTGCGGATGGACCAGGCCGAGAAGTTCATCACTCCTCCACGGCGTTGATGCGGTCGCCTTCGCGTACGAACGCCCCGGCCTTCGACACGATGCGGTCGCCTTCGGCCAGACCCTGCACTTCTACCCGCGCGCCGTCGCGGATGCCGGTGGTGACGGGTACGCGATGGACCACGCCATCGGTCACCCGCATGGCAAAGGCGCCCGCCGCATCCCGGCCCACGGCCAGCGCCGGCAGGGACAGCGTATCGCGCGTGGCGGCCGTGATGGTGGCCTCGGCAAACAGACCCGGCCGCAGGCGGGCGGAGTCGTCCACCGCGATGCGGACACGGCCCAGACGCGTCGTTTCGTTCACCTGCGGTTCCACCAGCCGCACCTTGCCGGGCAGGGTGGTGCCGTCGATCAGGCGCAGGGTCGCGGGCTGCCCGGGCTCCAGCCGCAAAAGATCGGCCTCGGCCACGTCGGCACGCAGTTCCAGCGCCCCGTCGCGGATCAGAACGAACATGGGATCCCCGCCGCCGCTGGCGATGGCCCCAAGGGCCCCGTTTCGCGCGACGATCTGGCCTGCGACGGGAGTCTTCACCTCGGTCCGGGCGAGTTGCAGGTCAAGGTCGGCGATCTGCGCCTCGGTCACGCGCACCTCGGCGCGGGCGGCCTCGCCCTGCTGGCGGGCGGCGATCACCCGCGCCTCGGCCGTGGCGAGACCCGCCTGCGCCTGATCGACAGCGGCCTGAGAGGTAGCGGACTGCGCCTGAAGCTGGGCCGTGCGGGCGGCGGTGGCGCGGGCCTCGACGGCGCTGGCCTCGGCCTCCACCCGGCCCGCCTCGGCCTGCGCGGCGGCGGCCTGGGACTGCGCGCGCTGGGCCTCCAGCCGCGCCCGTTCCAATTCCAAGGAGGCTTGGGACAACCGCGCCAGCACGGCCCCCGCCTCCACCCGGTCGCCCACGTCGGCCAGCAGCGCCTCCACCGGTTGGCCGTCGATCAGGGGCTGGATGTCCACCCGCTCCACCGCCTCCACAAGGCCGGTGCCCAGGATGCGGTCGGCCAGCGTTTCGCGCTGCACCGGCGTCACGGAAAGGGAAGGAAGGGCTGCGTCCTGCGCCATGGCGCCCACGGGAAGAAGAAGCAGGGCAAGAACACGAAGCATGGGGGCGGCCTTTCAAGCGGTCCGCCACTATGTGCGCGAACGACCTGCCGCTTCAAGGCCAACTGAAATTGGCGTCGCGCCACGAAAAAGCCCCCTTGCGGGGGCTCTTCCATTCAGGAAGCGGAGCGGAAGCGTTCCGTGGACAGGGCAGCTTCCATCAGCCGCCGCGTATACTCCTCGCGCGGGGCGTCGAAGACCTGTTCGGTGGGCCCTTCCTCCACGATTTCGCCGGATTTCATGACGATGATGTGGTCGGCCAGCGCGCGCACGACCGACAGGTCGTGGCTGATGAAGAAATACGACAGCTTGTATTTCACCTGCAGGTCCCGCAGCAGCGTCACGATCTGCTTTTGCACCGACCGGTCCAGCGCCGAGGTCGGTTCGTCCAGCACGATCACCCGCGGGCGCAGGATCATCGTGCGCGCGATGGCGATCCGCTGGCGCTGCCCGCCCGAGAATTCGTGCGGATAGCGGTTGCGCATGGACGCATCCAGACCGACCTCCTCCAGCGCCTCGCCCGCGCGTTTGTTGCGCTCGGCCCGGCTCATCGACGGTTCGTGGATCAGCAGCCCTTCGGTGATGATCTGCCCCACCGTCATGCGCGGGGACAGCGAACCGAAGGGGTCCTGGAACACCAGTTGCAACTGGTGCCGGTAAGGACGCATGTCGTCGATGCTACGGGGCAGTTCCTTGCCCAGCCACGCCACCCGACCCTCGGATTCCGTCAGGCGCAGCAGCGCCCGTCCCAGCGTGGACTTGCCGGACCCGGATTCGCCCACCACACCGATCGTCTGGCCTTCGCGCAGGTTGACCGAGATGCCTTTCACCGCCTGCAGGTAGGTCGGCTTTTTCAGGAAGCCGCCGCCCAGCGGGAAGGTCACATGCACCTTGTCGCCGCGCAGCAATTCGGGCGCGTCGGGGGCGGGGGGCAGCTTCTGGCCCTCCGGCTCGGCGTCCAGAAGCATGCGGGTGTAGGGGTGCTTTGGCGCGGTGAACACGTCCTCGGCCGTGCCGTCCTCCACCACCTCGCCGCGGCGCATGACGGCGACGTGGTCGGCAAAACGGCGCACGATCCCAAGGTCATGCGTGATGAACACGATGGCCATGCCCAGACGCTTTTGAAGATCGGCCAGCAGTTCCAGGATCTGCGCCTGGATCGTCACGTCCAGCGCGGTCGTGGGTTCGTCCGCGATCAGGATGTCAGGATCGTTGGCCAAGGCCATCGCGATCATCACGCGCTGGCGCTGCCCGCCCGACATCTCGTGCGGGTAGCTGTCGATGCGGCGTTCGGGTTCGGGGATGCCGACCAGACGCAGCAGTTCCAGGATGCGCGGACGGGCCTGACGCCGCGACATCCCCGCGTGATACCGCAAGGGTTCCGCCAGCTGGTCGCCGATGCGGTACAGTGGATCAAGCGAGGTCATCGGTTCCTGGAAGATCATGGTGATCTTCTTGCCGCGGATCTTGTTCAGCTCCCGCTCCGACAGGTTCAGAACCTCGCGGTCGCGATAGCGGACGGAGCCTGTGGCCCGGCCATTGGCCGCCAGCAGGCCCATCAGCGCCATCGTCGTCTGGCTTTTGCCCGACCCGGATTCGCCCACGATGGCCAGCGTTTCCCCCGATTTCAGGTCGAGGTTGACGCCCTTCACGGCTTCCACCGCGCCGTCATTGGTCTGGAACGTCACGCGCAGGTCGCGGACGGACAGGATGGTGTTGTCGCTCATC
The DNA here is from genome assembly GCF_051195255.1 of Falsirhodobacter sp. 1013. Classification (NCBI taxonomy): domain Bacteria; kingdom Pseudomonadati; phylum Pseudomonadota; class Alphaproteobacteria; order Rhodobacterales; family Paracoccaceae; genus Falsirhodobacter; species Falsirhodobacter sp. 1013. The sequence goes on from NZ_JBNJLK010000003.1 coordinate 265,385, forward strand.
TCACCGCTCCTTCGGGTCAAGGCTGTCGCGCAGGCCGTCGCCCAGGAAGTTCAGCGCGAACAGGATCACGGTCAGCACCGCGGCGGGCCCGATCAGCTGCCACGACGCCCCGCGCATGTTCTGCGCACCTTCCGAGATCAGGAGGCCGAGCGAGGTCATCGGATCCTGCACGCCCAGCCCCAGGAAGGACAGCAGGCTTTCGGCCAGGATCGCCTTCGGCACCAGCAGCGTGACGAACACGATCACGGGGCCCAGCGCGTTGGGGATGATGTGCCGCTTCAGGATGCCCGCCCGCGTGGCGCCCAGCGCCTCGGCCGCTTGTACGAATTCGCGGCGCTTCAGCGACAGGGTCTGGCCGCGCACGATGCGCGCCATGTCCAGCCACTCGGTCGCCCCGATCGCGATGAAGATGATCAAAAGGGATCGCCCGAAGAACACCAGAAGCAGGATCACGAAGAAGATGAACGGCAGCGAATAAAGGATGTCCACGATCCGCATCATCACGTTGTCGACCCGCCCGCCCAGATAGCCCGAGATCGCGCCATAGGCCACGCCCAGCACCAGCGCCATGGCCGAGGCCAGAAGCCCGATGGCCAGCGAGATGCGGACCCCGATCAGGATGCGGGACAGCATGTCACGGCCAAGGTTGTCGGTGCCCAGCAGGAAGTAGTTGCGTTCCACCCCCATGGTCAGGGTGCCGGACAGGCCGTCACCGGCCAGCTCCAGCTCGGGGTTGAAGAACTGGTCGGACCGCTGGAAGTAGCGGATCACGCGTTCGTCGATCGGCTGGTCCGAGGCGATCTGCACGGTCACCGTGTCGCCCGACACCTCCGTCTCGGTGGCGTCCACGCGGGCGCGGCGGATCAGGTCGGTCACCGCGGGCTCGATCTCGTCCGCGCGGGGATAGGCCTCAAGGCTCGGCGGCACGCGGACGTATTGCTGGTAGATCGCGCCGTAGGGGTGGGGGGAGATCATGGGCCCAAACGCCCCCGCAAGCCCCAGCACCACCAGCACCACAAGGCTGGCCAGCGCGGCACGGTTCTTCTTCAGCCGGATCCACGCATCCTGCCACAAGGAGCGGCTGGGCGCCGCGGTCATCGTTGCATCAGTCATAGCGCACCCTCGGGTCAAGCCAGGCATAGGCGAGGTCCACCAGAAGGTTGAAGATCACCACGAAGACGGCGATCACCACCACGGTGCCCATCACCAGCGTATAGTCGCGGCCAAGCGCGCCCTGAACGAAATAGCGGCCGACGCCCGGCAGGCCGAACACGGTTTCCACCACGACCGACCCCGTCAAAAGCGCGGCGGCGGTCGGCCCCAGATAGGACACGGTCGGCAGCATGGCGGCGCGCAGCGCGTGCACGCCCACCACGACGCGGGCCGGCAGGCCATAGGCGCGGGCGGTGCGGACGTGGTTGGCGCGCAGCGCCTCCACCGTGGCGCCGCGGACAAGGCGCGCGATCACGGCCACCTGCGGCAGGGCCAGCGTGATCACGGGAAGGATCCAGTAGGCGGGGTTCGCATTGCTCCACCCGCCGGCGGGCAGGACGCCCAGGATGACGCCGAAGAACAGGCTCAGCAGCGGGGCGATGACGAAGTTCGGCGTGGTGATGCCCAGCGTGGCGATGGCCACGATCAGGTTGTCCAGCCAGGAATTCTGCTTCAGCGCGGCGATCGCGCCCAGGATGATCCCGAAGATCGTGGCCGCCACAAGCGCCAGACCGCCCAGCAGGATCGACACCGGCAGCCCTTGGGCGAACAGCTCGTTCACGGAAAAGTCGCGGCGGGTGAAGCTGGGGCCAAGGTCGCCCTGGATCAGGTTGCCCAGATACATCAGGTATTGCTGCCACAGCGGCGCATCCAGATTGTAGGCGCGCTGGAGGTTGGCGAGAATGAGGGGGTCCAGTGGCCGTTCCAGATCGAACGGGCCGCCGGGCGCGATACGGATCGCGAAGAAGGTCAGCGTGACGATGATGAAGATCGTCGGCACCGCGCTGGCCATTCGTCGCAAGGTGTATCCAAGCATCGATGGAACCTATGAAGTTGAAGGGCGGGTCTTTCGACCCGCCCGTGAGGGGATCAGTTCAGCGACAGCCAGCGTGTGGCATGGGCATCCATGAGGTTGTCTTCGTAGCCTTCGACCTTGGTCGAGACGAGGGCACGCGAGGAATAGGCCAGGATCGGGATGATCGCCTGGTCGTCCAGCAGGGTCTGTTCGGCCCCGGCCAGGATCTCGGCCCGCTCGCCCAGATCCATGGTCGTCGCCGCCTTGTCCAGCGCCGCGTCGTAATCGGCGTTGCTCCAGCGCGAATAGTTGAAGGCCACGCCCGACTCATACAGCATCAGGAAGTTCTGCGGATCGTTGTAGTCGCCGACCCAGCCCGCGCGGGCCATGTCGAAGGGACCATCCTCGCGCAGGTAGTTGAAGTAGGTCGTGCCCTCGACCTCGTTCAGGCGGGCGTTGATGCCGATGTTGGTCAGCATGTCGGCGACGGCGGCCATGGTGTTCTTGTGGTTCTCGCCGGTGTTGTAGCGCAGTTCCACGGTCAGGCTGCCGGGGGCCACGCCCGCTTCTTCCAGAAGGGCCTTGGCGTCATCCTCGCGGTCGAACAGGTCCTTGTCGGCATAATCCACCGTCACCGCGTCGCCGTCATAGTTGGCGATGCCCGGAGGGACCAGCTTGTAGGAGGGCAGCATCGTCCCGGCCCAGACCTCGTCCGCGATGAAGTCGCGGTCGATCGCCATGGAGATGGCGCGGCGCACGCGCGCGTCCTTCAGCGGGCTGCCCTCGACGCCCTTCACCGGCAGGTAATAGGTGCCGAGATAGGGGGCGATGCGCAGCGAATCCGACAGGTTGGCCTTCACGTAGTCCATCTGTTCGGCCGGAACGTCCGTGCACACCTGCACCTCACCCGCCTCGAAGCGGCGCATGCAGGCGGAACGATCCTCGAACGGGATCCAGTTCACGCGGTCGATCTTCACTTGGTCGGCGTTGTAGTATTCGGGGTTCTTCACCATCACGAGCTGCGAGTTCGGCGTGAAGGACTCCAGCTTGTAGGCGCCATTCGTCACGAAATTCTCGGGGCGGGTGAACTGGTCGCCGAACTCCTGGACCGATTTCTGATGCAGGGGCAGGGCCGCCTGGTGTGTCAGAAGCTCGATGAAATAGGGAGTGGGGGAGTTCAGCGTGACTTCCAGCGTCTTGTCGTCGATCACGCGGACGCCCAACTGGTCCACCGGCATCTTGCCGCTGGCGATGGCTTCGGCATTCTTGATCGCGAAGAGGTTGGAGGCGTAGCCCGCCGCCGTCATCGGATCCACGATGCGGTGATACGCGAAGTCGAAATCACCCGCCGTCACCGGATCGCCGTTCGACCATTTGGCGTCACGCAGGTGGAAGGTGTAGACGGTGCCGTCTTCGGACAGGTCCCAGGATTCCGCGATCCCGGGGATGGCTTCGCCTGCCGCGCTCTGGATCACCAGGCCGTCGAACAGGTCTTTCAAAACGCGGCTTTCGGAAACCGTCTGTGTATGATGGGGGTCCAGCGTCGCGGGGTCGGTGTCGTTTCCGCGGTTCATCACCACTTCCGCCGACACGGCACCTGCACCCAGCACCAGCGAAAGCGCCGATGCGGCCAGCAGATCACGCATAGTCATCTGTTCTTCTCCCTGAGGTCTTGTTGGAACTTGCACCTTCCGCGTTTTCGCACGCGAAGTCAACCTTCGGCCATGGGTATCGTTCTTCCGCGACGCGTTCCAAGGGGACACTTTCCCTTGCTGCCATGGCCCGTTATGGTGATCGTCCCGACATACGGAGCCTACATGTCCCTTGATCCCAGCCGCCGCATTTTTCATCTGATCGCCACCGAAATCGCCGCCGAGACGCGTCAGGTGGCCGCCGCGATCGAGTTGCTGGACGGTGGCGCGACCGTGCCCTTCGTGGCCCGCTATCGCAAGGAGGCGACGGGGGGGCTGGATGACAGCCAGCTGCGGACGCTGGCGGAACGCCTGTCCTATCTGCGGGAACTGGAAGCGCGGCGGACTGCCATCCTGGGATCGATCCGCGATCAGGGGAAGCTGACGGGCGATCTGGAACAGCGCATCGCCGGCGTGACCACGAAGGCGGAGCTGGAGGACATCTACCTCCCCTACAAGCCCAAGCGGCGGACGAAGGCGATGATCGCGCGGGAAAACGGCCTCGCCCCGCTGGCCGAGGCGATCCTGGCGGACCGCAACGCCGATCCGGCCACGCTGGCCGCCGGCTTCGTGAACGCGAACGTGGCCGACACCAAGGCCGCGCTGGAAGGCGCGCGCGACATCGTGGCCGAAGGTCTGGCCGAGAACGCGGACCTTCTGGGCCGTCTGCGCGGGCACATGAAGCAGGCGGGCCGCCTGAGCGCCCGCGTGGTGGAGGGGAAGGAGGCCGAGGGCGCCAAGTTCTCGGACTATTTCGCGCATGACGAGGATTGGTCGAAGGCGGCCGGCCACCGCGTGCTGGCCATGCTGCGCGGCCGGAACGAAGGGGTGCTGAACCTGGATCTGGCGGTGGACGCTGACGCGCCGCGCGGCCAAAGCCCCGCCGAACGCATGACGGGCGCCACGCTGAACGCCGCCGGGCAGGGGCCGGGCGATGCCTGGCTGCGCGAGGCGGCGGCCTGGACGTGGCGGGTGAAGCTGAAGACCTCCCTCACGCTGGACCTGATGGCCGAGCTGCGCGAACGGGCCGAGGCGGAAGCGATCAACGTCTTCGCCCGAAACCTGAAGGACCTGCTGCTCGCGGCCCCTGCGGGCGGCAAGGTCACGCTGGGCGTCGATCCCGGCATTCGGACGGGCTGCAAGCTGGCCGTGGTGGACGCCACGGGCAAGCTGCTGGACACCGCGACGATCTATCCGTTCCAGCCCAAGAACGACCTGCGCGGCGCCTCGGCCGAACTGGCCCGCATGATCCGCGCGCACGGGGTGAAGCTGGTCGCCATCGGCAACGGCACCGCCAGCCGGGAAAGCGAAAAGCTGGTGGCCGACGTCATCTCGGCCCTGCCGGACAAGCCCGTGAAGGTCATCGTGTCCGAAGCGGGGGCCTCGGTCTATTCCGCGTCGGAACTGGCCTCGAAGGAGTTTCCGGGGCTGGATGTCAGCCTTCGCGGCGCCGTGTCCATCGCCCGCCGCCTGCAGGACCCGCTGGCGGAACTGGTGAAGATCGAACCCAAGAGCATCGGCGTCGGCCAGTATCAGCACGACGTGGACCAGTCGCGGCTGGCGAAACAGCTGGACGCGGTGGTGGAGGATGCGGTGAACGCGGTTGGCGTGGACCTGAACACCGCCTCCGCGCCCCTGCTGGCGCGGGTGTCGGGCTTGGGCGCATCCCTGGCCGAGGCGATCGTGGCGCATCGGGACGCGCAGGGCCGGTTCAACACGCGGCGCGAACTGTTGAAGGTGGCCCGGCTGGGCCCCAAGGCCTTCGAACAGGCGGCGGGCTTCCTGCGCATCCCCGACGGGAAGGAGCCGCTGGACGCCTCCTCCGTCCACCCCGAGGCGTATGACGTGGCGCGCCGGATCGTGGCGTCCTGCGGGCGCGACCTGCGCGGGCTGATGGGGGATGCGGTGGCGCTGAAGAACGTGAACCCGCGCGACTTCATCGACGACCGCTTCGGCCTGCCCACGGTGAAGGACATCCTTTCGGAACTGGAAAAGCCCGGCCGCGATCCGCGCCCCGAGTTCAGGACGGCCACCTTCACCGAAGGGGTGGAACAGATCACCGACCTGAAGCCCGGCATGCTGCTGGAAGGCACGGTCACCAACGTCGCGGCCTTTGGCGCCTTCGTGGACATCGGGGTGCACCAGGACGGCCTTGTCCATGTCAGCCAGCTGGCTGACCGCTTCATCAAGGACGCGCATGAGGTGGTGAAGGCCGGCGACATCGTGAAGGTCCGCGTGACGGAGGTGGACGTTCCCCGCAAGCGCATCGGCCTGACCATGCGCAAGGACGGCGCCAGCCCCCCGCCGAAGCGCGAGGAGAAGCCGAAGGTGCGCGGCCCGATGCAGTCGGGTCCCGCATCGGGCGGCAACGCCTTTGCCGACGCGCTGAAGGGGTTGCGCCGCTAGCCCCCGCCGGAACCCGCCGGGGCCCCTGACGTTGCCGTGCAACCCATCAAGGAGCATCCCCCGTGAGCAACCCCGGCGACACCTCTGACAAAGAGGTCGTTCATGACGCGTCCCGCACCGAAGTGGAGGAGCTGGAGGAAGATCTGCCCTCGACGGCGGCGGCCGTCCACCAGCTGATCCGCGAGGACGGCGAGAAGGAGATGGAGCGCGACATCCGCGCGCTGATGTGGTCCGCCATCGCGGGCGGCATCACCATGAGCACGTCGATGCTGGCCCGCGCCATCCTGGAAGCGCATCTTCCCGACACGGATCCGGCCTATCTTCTGGAAGCCGCCGGCTACACGATCGGGTTCATCCTGGTCATCGCCGCGGGCCAGCAGCTGTTCACCGAAAACACGGTGACGCCGATGCTGCCGCTCATGACCTCGTTCACGCGGCGCAACCTGTTCAAGGTCGGGCGGTTGTGGACGGTCGTCCTTTTCGGCAACCTTCTGGGCGGCACGCTGGCGGCGGCGATGTTCGCGTTCCTGCCCCTATTCACCCCAGAAGTGGACGCCTCGCTGGCGAAGATCGGGCACCACCTGCTGGAAAACACCCCGTGGGAGATGTTCTCCAAGGGGATCATGTCGGGCTGGCTGATCGCCACGCTGGTCTGGACGCTGTACAGCTTCGAGAAGTGGACGCTGCCGATGATCTTCCTCGTGACCTATCTGGTCGGCCTCGGGGACTTTCCGCACATCATCGTGGGCACGACCGAGGTGGCCTATCTGCTCTTCCTCGGCGAGGCGGGGCTAGGGGAGGCGGTCTTCGGGTTCGGGATACCCACGTTGCTGGGCAACGTCGTGGGGGGCACACTTATCTTCGCGCTGATCAGCCATGCGCAGGTTAAGGCGGACGTGGACATCTGAACCGGGCGGGTCAGCCCGGCCCGTCGCCGAACAGGCGTCGGTATTCGGCCTCCGGCACGCCATAGGACGCGCCGGCGGCCGCCTCCAGCCCGGCGCGGTCCAGAAGGGTGATCGCCCCCCGCTCGGCCCGGATCAGGCCCTCGCCTTCCAGCAGGTGGGTGGCCACGGTAACCCCCGCACGCCGGACGCCCAGCATGACCGACAGGAATTCATGCGTCAGGGACAGCCGGTGATCGCCCGTCCGGTCGTGGCACATCAGCAGCCAGCGGGCGAGCCGCTTTTCGATGGTGAACTGGCCATTGGACACCGCCGTCTGCGTGATCTGGGTGATCATGGCGTGAACGAACCGCAGGAAGTGGGCGCGCATCTCCGGATGCCGCGTCAACAACTCGGCCAGACAATCGGCGTCCATGCGAAGGCCGCGCCCCGCCACCTGGATGTTTGTCTCGGTCGGGGAACGGTCGCCGCCGGTCACGATGGACGTGGCGGTCATGCCTTCACGGCCGAACAATCCCGCCTCCAGCCGGAAATCACCCCGGCCGACCGCAAGAACGGATCCGACGCCGTCCACCGGAAAGAACACGTTCCTCGGCCGTTCATGCGGCACCTCCAGCACCATGCGCAGATCAAGCCGCACAGGCTCCAGATGCGGCTCGATCAGCGTCCGCATCCCGTCGGGCAGGGTGCGGATCAGGTTGTTCTGGCCGATTGGGCAAGGCAGCCATCCGCTTGTGGCGTTCGCCTTCGTGATGTCCGAGCCCATTCGTTCCGCCTTCCACGATCATTCATCGGACGATATGTGTTGTTTCCGGTCGGGGGACAGCGTTAGCTGTCGAAAAGGGGACAGCCACATGCGCAGGTTCGCCCAGGCGGGGACGATGCTCACCGTGTCGATGATGATCGGCGTGGCGTTCCTGAACGCGCTGGACGCGGTGATCGTTCGCCTTCTGGCCGGAGAGGTACACGCCTTCGTCATCGGCTTCTTCCGCGCGCTGTTTGGCCTTCTGGTCCTGGTGCCATGGATCCTGCGGCGGGTGGACCTGCGCACGTCCCCGTATCGCGGGCTGCACGTGGTGCGGGCGGCGCTGAAGCTCGCTTCGCTGATCGCGCTGTTCGTGGCCTATCAGCGGGCGTCCTTGCCGGACGCGACGGCCATCTTCTTCATGCTGCCGTTGTTCGTGATGCTGGGGGCCTGGCTGTTTCTGGACGAACGCATCGGCGGCGCGCAGATCGCGGCGCTGATCCTCGCGCTGGCGGGCATGGTCATCGTCGTGCGGCCGGGGGGTGCGGGGTTCGATCCGGCGCTGCTGTTCGCCTTGGCGGCGGCGGCGCTGACCGCCGCCATCCAGCTGATGCTGAAACGGATGGCGGAACATGACACCCCGGACCGCCTGGTGGCGTGGAACCTGCTGGCCATGACGGGGCTGGGCCTTGGTCTGGCACTGATCGTCTGGAAGACGCCAACGCCGTGGCAGTTGATGCTTTTGTGCGTGCAGGGCGCGCTGGGGGCGGCGAACCAGACGCTGGTGACAAAGGCGCTGAAGCTGTCGGACGCCAGTTTCGTGGGGCCGCTGGACTTCCTGCGCCTGCCCGCCGTGGCCCTTCTGGCCTGGCTTTTGTTCGGAGAGGTGGCGGGCGCCGCGACCTGGATCGGGGCGGCGCTGATCTGCGTCAGCGTGATCCTGGCCACGGGTGCGGTGCGCCGCCGGGCCGCCTGAAACGCGCTTGCCGCCGCCGCCCGTCTGGGGCAGACCGCGTGTCATGGCACGTCGCAAGAAACCTTCCCGCATTCCCGGCCTGCACGTCTGGCTGCTGGCCGCCGCCCTTGGGCTGGCGGGCGTCATCTTCGGGCGGGACGATCCGCAGATGCGGGACACGTTCTTCGACATGGCGGGCCGCCTGCTGAAAGACGAAAGCACGCCCCGCGAAACCATGGCGGGCGGTGCCCGCATCATCGATGGCGACACGCTGGATCTGGATGGCAATCGCATCCGCCTGTTCGGGATCGACGCGCCGGAACGGGCGCAGACCTGCAGGCGCGCAAACCACGACTGGAACTGCGGCACGGAGGCGACGGCCGCGCTGGTGCGGGCCATCGGCGACCGCAAGCTGACCTGCGAAAAGCGGGACGTGGACCGCTATGACCGGATCGTGGCGGTCTGCCATGCCGGGGATGTGGAGCTCAACACCTGGATGGTCCGCAACGGCTGGGCGCTGGCCTACCGCCAGTATGGGGGCGAGATCTACGGCGCCAATGAACGGGCGGCAAAAGCCGACAAGGCGGGCGTCTGGTCAGGCCAGTTCGAAAACCCGTGGGAGTGGCGCCGCTTGCACTAGGCGGGGGCCGGTGCGGGCAGCGGGCGGGACTTCATCTGTTCGGACACAAGGGCCGGGATGAACAAAAGCACGAACAGCAGCGCGATGGCATAATTGCTGGGCGCGCCTTCCAGCGGGATCACCGCCCGGTCGAAATAGTGCAGGGTGTAGATCAGAAGCACGTGCCACACATAGGTCAGCAGCGAATGCCGGCCCAGGCAGACGATCGGGCGGATCGCGACCAGCTTCTGAAACAGGCGCGCGACCATGTTCAGGGTCGGGGACCGCATCTCTCCTCCTCGGAACAGCAGCCAGCCGATCAGCCAGGCGGCGGCGATGAAGTTCAGAAGATAAACGGGGCCGAAATCCGCCCGCTTTTCCATCATCACGAACGAGCTGATCGTGTCGCCGTCCAGCCAGCCATTGGCGGTGGCGATGCGCAGGGGGGCGAAGAACAAGAGGATCGCGGCCGCCGCCACGGCCCAGGCCCTGTCCTTGGGAAAAAGCCGGTCCGGCGTGATGTCGCCCCGTACCCACAGGGCGCCAAAGATCGTGCCGGCCATGAACAGCAACTGCCATCCCATCGGGTCGAACGCCATCCGCAGCCCCTGACCGTCCGATGTGGCGAAGAACCGGTTCACCGCGCGCGACACGGGCAGCATCAGGCCCAGCTGCGACACCATCCACCAGATGGCGGTCATGGCGGCGGCGACAGGCCACCAGCCCTTGCGGATCAAAACCAGAAAGGCCGGTGCGGCCAGCAGGTACAGGATGTATTGCGGCAGGATGTCCAGAAAGGTCGGCTGGAAGGCCAGCGTCAGGATGGCCGCCGCGCGGGTGGGGTCGTGAACGCCCGCGGTGCCCAGCCAGTTGCGGAACGCCTCCACCCCGAAGGGCAGGACGTCGCGGCAGATCATCAGCGCGAAGGTCAGCGACACCGTGGTCGCCCAAAGGATCATCGCCCTGCGGACCGAGGATCGCCACACAAAGGGCAGCCCCTTCGCCTCCAGCCGCCGGAACTGCACCATCCCGAACAAAAGGCCCGAGATGAAGATGAAGCCCTGCGCGCTTTCCACGAACATCACGTGGCGGAAATGGACCTTCGACACCCAGTGCTGCTGACGCAGCACCAGATGACTGAGAGTCATCGTGATCAGGAACCAGCCGCGCAGGCCGTCGAGAGAGGATATCCGCGACATTCCCGCTCTCTACGATGCAAGCGCCGAACCGTCGAGAGGGGATGTAACAGAGGAATGACGAAGGCTATTCCGGCTCTTGTGTCCGCTCGGCACGTGCGAGGCTCATCACGCGGGAGGTTTCCTCGGCGATGGCAAGGCCGGTGGCCACGCCGTCTGTCGGAACGGCGCCGGGATCTTCCTGACCGTCCTTCAGGACGGACCGATCATCAAGGCGTTCGGCCAGATCGGGATTCTTGTCCAAGGCGGCGGCCACAAGCTGGGCTAGGATCTTCCGGTGCGCGATGATCATGCCTTCCAGCCGATCCACGCGGTCTTCCGAACTGCTGTCGTGAGTTTCCATCGCCACGGGGCGGTTCCTTTCCGGCTGGCATTCTGGGGGGTCAACCACCCGGCGCATGTTCCAGTTCCGGCAAAAGGGAAGGGCGGCGCCGCAGAACCGGCGCCGCCCGAAGGATCAGTGGCCGAAGCACAGCGCCGGCAGGATACCCGCGCAGGCGACTTCCTCGCCTCCTTCGTAGATCATGCGCAGGGCCACGAACAGGATCACCACGAAACCGATCCATGCGATGAAGCGGTACTTGTGCAGCAGGCGGGCGATCAGCGTGGCTGCAGCTCCCATCAGCACGACGGAGATGAGGAGCCCGATGACCAGAACCTCCACGTGGTCCTTGGCAGCGCCGGCCACGGCCAGCACGTTGTCCAGCGACATCGACACGTCGGCGATGATGATCTGGATCATCGCCTGCCAGAAGGTCTTCTTCGGCCCGCGGGCCGCGCGTTCGATCGCCTCGGCTTCGGATTCCGCGCCACTTTCGCGGATCTCGCGGTACATCTTCCAGCAGACCCACAGCAGCAGGATGCCGCCGGCCAGCGTCAGGCCGATGATGGCCAGAAGCTGCACGGCCACCAGCGCGAACAGGATCCGCAGGAGGACGGCGCCCGCGATGCCCCAGAAGATGACGCGCCTGCGGATTGCAGGGTCGACGCCCGCCGCGGCCATGCCGACGACGATGGCGTTGTCGCCGGCCAGAACCACGTCGATGAAAAGCACCTGCATCAACGCGGAGAATTCGGCGGTCAGAAAGGATTCAGTCAATGCCAGCACCCATGAGATCAGAAAGGCGAAAAATCCCTCTAGTCATCTCTCGATTCTCACGAAGTGTCGACAAGGAAGTGATCGGGTGCGCCCGCTTTGACGTTCAGCGCCAGAAGGGACGGTCCACTTCGTCCTGCGCTTCCCGGGCGTCCAGACCGATATCGTCCAGCAGATAAGGCTCCAGCCGCGCAAGGTGGCGCCGCGTGGTGCGCCGCAGTTCCCAGCCCAGAACGGCATGGGCCAGACGGAAAGCGACCCGTGCAAGCGGCGGCAGGGGCGTCGCTGGGGAGGTGAATGAAGTCGCCGTCATGATCGCACCTTGTGTTGATACAATATAGGTTATATGCCCCCCAAAACATAGATTGTCTTATTATCGACGGCGAGAAGTATATTGTGACTGATACAACATGGCGTCCTGACCTGACACAATATCCGGGGCCGAAGTATCTGGCCCTGTCGCGCGCCCTTCGGGATGCGGTTCGGGATGGCGTGTTGGTGGCAGGGGCACAATTGCCCACCGTCCGCGATCTGGCCTGGAAGCTGGAGATCACGCCTGGCACCGTGTCCCGCGCCTATCAGCTGGCGACGCAGGAAGGGTTGCTGGCGGCGACCGTCGGCCGCGGCACGTTCGTGGCCGCGACCACGCCGCAACTGGGGCCGACGCAACCGCTGTTCGTGGAAAGCGCGCTGATCGCGCGGGGGGTCGTGGATCTGCGCTCCCCCTCCTTGCCGCATCTGGGGCAGGCAGAGGCGATGCGCGCGGCGTTTCACGCCCTCGCCGACCGGATCGAGGATGATTACGTCGATTATCCCACCCAAGTTGCCGAAACCGACTTGCGGCAGGCGGTGGTGGACTGGGTGTCTGACCGCCGCATGGGCCCGGTGGAGGAGGAGGACGTCGCCCTGACCCATGGGGGGCAGGCGGCCATCAACCTGGTCATGAACTGCTGCCTGCGCGGCGACCGGCCCGTGGTTCTGGCCGAGGATCTGGCCTATCCCGGCTTCCGCCACGCGGCCCGCCTGTCCCGAGCCGAAACCGTGGGGGTGGAGCTGGACCAGCACGGGCTGCGGCCCGACGCGCTGGAAGCGGCCTGCCGCCGGCACAAGGCGCAGATCCTGTGCGTCACGACCGAGGCGCAGAATCCCACCGCCGCCCGGATGCCCGAACATCGCCGGTCCGAGATCGCGCTGATCGCCCGCGCCTACGACCTTCAGGTGATCGAGGATGATTGCTATTCCGTGTCGGAAAGCGCTTTCCCGATGATCCGCGCCCATGTGCCCGAACGGACATGGTATGTCGGAAGCTGGTCGAAATCCGTGTCGGCGGCGATGCGCTTTGGCTATCTGATCTGCCCGCGCGGAATGGGGATGGCCGGCCGGATGACGGCGCAGCATGTCAGCTTCGCCATGCCGCGCCCCATCAGCGAACTGGCGCTGGAGCTGTTGCAGAGCGGGGCCGCCCAGACCCTGCGCCAGCGCAGCCAGGCGGAGTTCGCCGAGCGTCTCGACCTCATGGTGCGGGCGCTGGACGGGCAGGACATCGCGTGGCAGCCGGGGCTGCCCTTCGTGTGGCTGCGGCTTCCGGCGGGATGGCGCGCCTCCACCTTCGCGCGGATGGCGCAGGCGGCCGGCATCCTCGTCCGCTCGGCCGACGAATACGCGCTGGTGCATGGGCACGCGCCCAACGCGGTCCGACTGGCCGTGGCGGGTGCCGTTCCACGCGACCGGTTCGAACAGGCGATGCACCGGATCCGCGATCTTCTGCTGAGCCCACCGGCCGAGCTGATCGTTTAGGCAAAATGTGAACGGCACCCTGCAAGTGACCGGTAATAAATGGGAAATCCCACTGTGACCGGGATGTGAAAAGATCACGGCGGTCCAAAAATCCGCTTGTCGCCGCCGCGCACGCTGTGCAGAGTCGCCCGGAAAGACGAACGGACAGGGGGATCCATGGCACGACGCGCCCAAGGCGCCGGGGCAGAGGCGAAAGGCGGCCTCCTGCTCATCGCGCCGCCTGCGATCTATGCGCTTTTGCTGCTGCTTGCGCCGCTGCTGCTTCTGGTCGTCTACAGCGTCCTGACGGACGGCTATCTGGAGATTTTGCACCAGTTCACCTGGGCCAACTACCATGAGGCGTGGACCAATCCCCTGTATCGCGGGGTGATGCTGCGGTCGCTGGCCGTGTCGCTTCTGGTAACGGTGGCCACGGTGCTGCTGGCCTTTCCCGTGGCCTATTTCGTCAGCTTCCACGTGGAGCCAAGCCGCAAGTCCACCTGGCTGTTCCTGATCACCATTCCGTTCTGGACCAGCTACCTGATCCGCGTGTTCCTGTGGAAGGTGATCCTCGGCTACAACGGCGTGCTGAACGCGGGGCTGATGAAGTTCGGTGTCATCTCGGAACCGCTGACCTTCCTTCTGTACAACACGAATTCGGTCGTCATCACGCTGGCGCACGCCTATGCGCCCTTCGCGATCCTGCCGATCTTCGTGGCGCTGGAAAAGATCGACCGGTCGCTTCTGGAAGCCTCGCAGGATCTGGGGGAATCCCGGATCGTGACCTTCCTGCGCGTGACGCTGCCTTTGGCCATGCCGGGCGTGGTGGCGGCCGTCCTGATCGTGTTCATCCCCACCATCGGCGATTACGTGACGCCGCAGCTGGTGGGCGGGCCGGAAGGGCGGATGGTTGCGAACCTGATCCAGCTGCAATACCTGCGCCTTGACAATTATCCGCTGGGATCGGCGCTGGCGATTTCGGCCATGGGCATCGTGGCGGTGATCAGCGCGGTCTTCCTGCTGTTCACCCGCCGCTATCTGAAAGGAACGAAATGAGGGGGGGCATCTTCCGCATCTACACGATCGGCTATCTGCTGTTCCTGTATGCGCCGGTGGTGCTGCTGCCGATCTTCGCCTTCAACGACGGCACGGTCATCGCCTTCCCGCTGCAGGGCTTCACCACCCGCTGGTTCGTCCAGATGTGGAGCGAGCCGGGCCTGTGGCCCGCCCTGAAGAATTCCATGATCATCGCGGTGTCCACCGCCATCCTGTCGACGGTGCTGGGCGTGCTGGCGGCCCGCGCCTCCACCCGCTACCGCTTTCCGGGCAAGGCGCCGGTGATGGGGCTGATCATGCTGCCGCTGGTCCTGCCGGAAATCATCGTGGCCGTGTCGCTTCTGGTGGTGCTGCTGGGCCTGGGCGTGCCCTTGTCCATCTTCACCGTGATCCTTGGCCATGTGCTGATGACGACGCCCTTCGCCATCGCGATCCTCACCTCGGCGTTCCAGGGCCTTGACCGGTCGCTGGAGGAGGCGGCCTATGATCTGGGCGAAACGCCGTTCAGCGCCTTCCGGCTGGTGATCCTGCCCTTGGTGATGCCGGGGATCATCTCCTCCATGCTGATCTCGTTCACGCTGTCGTTGGACGAGTTCATCATCGCCTTCTTCCTTGGCGGCACGCAGGTGACGCTGCCCGTCTACATCTTCTCGCAGTTCCGCTTCCCGGCTTCGGTGCCGGTGATCATGGCCCTGGGCACGATCCTTGTCGCCCTGTCGGTGCTGCTTCTGACCGCTGCTGAATATTACCGCCGTCGCGGCATCGCGAAAACCGGCGGCAAGGATACCGGAGGCTTCCTGTGATCCCGAAATCCCCCAAGTCCGACAAGCCGATGATCGAGTTTCGGGACGTCCACAAGTGGTACGGCGACTACCACGCCTTGCGCGGCATCAGCGCCACCATCCGGGAGGGGGAGTTCTTTTCGCTTCTTGGCCCGTCGGGCTGCGGCAAGACCACGCTGCTGCGCACCATCGCGGGGTTCGAAGGCATCTCCGAAGGCGTCGTGCTGGTGGACGGGCGCGACATGGCGGACGTGCCGGCGAACAAGCGGCCCACCAACATGGTGTTCCAAAGCTATGCCATCTTCCCGCATCTGACCGTGGCCGAGAACGTGGCCTTCGGCCTGCGCCGCCAGCGTCTGCCCAAGACGGAACTGGCGCAAAGGGTGGAGGAGGCGCTGACCATGGTCGGCCTCAAGGGTTATGGCGCGCGGGCGGCGCATGCGCTGTCGGGCGGGCAACGGCAGCGCGTGGCGCTGGCGCGGGCGCTGATCCTGAAGCCGAAGGTGCTGCTGCTGGACGAACCCCTGTCGGCGCTGGACAAGAAGATGCGCGAACAGATGCAGGTCGAACTGATCCGCCTGCAGCGGCAGGTCGGCATCACCTTCGTTCTGGTCACCCACGACCAGGAAGAGGCGCTGGTCATGTCCGACCGCATCGCCGTCATGTTCGAAGGGGAAATCGCCCAGCTGTCGGACGCCGAAACCCTGTATCGCCGCCCGAATTCCCGCCGCGTGGCCGAATTCATCGGCACGATGAACTTCCTGCCGGCCGAGGTCCTGTCTGAATCCGATCACGCGGTGGAGGTGGAGGCGCAAGGCTTCGGCCGTCTGATCTTCACCCCGGATCAGGTCGCGGACGACGCCGACACGGGAACTGCCATCGGCTTCCGCCCGGAAATCCTGACCCTGCTTTACGAGGGCCAGACCGCTGCGGACCGTGAGGTGTCCGCCACGGTGGAGGAGGTCGTCTATTATGGCGACATGACCTATTACGACGTCCGGATCGACGGGACCGCAAAGCCTGTCCGCCTGTCCGCGCGCAACGTGTTCGGCCGCCCGGTCTTCGATCTGGGCATGCGCGTCCGCGTGGGGTGGAGCCCGGGCGCCCTGATCCTGTTCCGCTAGACGTCCTGCGGCAACAGGCCAAGGCCACGAAGATAGATCCCGATCCCGGCCTCCAGAAGATCCTCGGCCGGGAAGGGGGATCGGGCGTCGCCACGGGTGAACAGCTCCACGACCCCATGGCTCAGCGCCCAGACATGGGCCGAGAACATGGCCGGCGGCGGGCGCTTTTCCGGCGGGATGTGAACCGACAGCCGCGCGGCCGCCTGCTCCAGCACCGCCGTGCAGGTTTCGGCCGCCTTGGCCAGATCGGCGTGCCGCTGGACCGAGATGCCGCTTTCGAACATTGCCATGTAATGCCCGGGATATTTGCGGGCGAAGGCCAAATAGGCCCGCGCCACGGCCTCGAAGGCCGCCAGTGCGGACGGGCGCCCCTCGTCGAAGGCGAAGGTCATCAGCGCGCCGAAGATGTCATAGCCTTGCCGGGCCACCTCCACGATCAGTTCGTCCCGCCCGGCGAAATGGCGGTAAACGGCTGCGGGGGTCACGTCGGCCAGCTTCGCCGCTTCGGACAGGGTGAAGCCTTGCGGGCCCTTTTCCGCGATCAGGGCCAGCGCCGCCTCCACCAGCGCCTGGCGCAGGTTGCCGTGGTGATAGCCGCGCCTAGCCACGGATCTCCGGTCCCCCTGCGATGCGGGGATCGGGGGTGCCGATCAGGGCGTCGTCACGGTCTTCATAGGCGACGGCGCGCAGCACGGTCTGGATCGCGACGATCCGCGCCCGCTTCTTGTCGTCCGAGCGGATGACGGTCCAAGGGGCGATGTCGGTGTGCGTCCGCTCCAGCGTCTCGTCGATGGCCTGGGTGTATTCGTCCCAGCGGGCCAGCCCTTCGACATCGACCCGGCTCAGCTTCCACTGCTTCAGGGGATCGGCCTCGCGCGCAAGAAAACGGCGCAACTGTTCCGCGCGGCTGACGTTCAGCCACAGCTTCACCAGCACGATGCCTTCCTCCACCAGCATGCGCTCGAACTCCGGCGTCTGGCGGAAGAAACGTTCGCGCTCGGCGTCGGTGCAGAAGCCGAAGACCTTTTCGACCACGCCGCGATTGTACCAGCTGCGGTCGAACAGCGCGATCTCCCCCTCGGCCGGCAGGCGCTGGACGTAGCGCTGGAAATACCATTCCCCCTTTTCCCGATCGGTGGGGGAGGCGAGGGCCACGACATTGGCCACGCGCGGGTTCAGGTTTTCGCGGATCGCGTTGATCGTGCCGCCCTTGCCGGCCGCGTCGCGCCCTTCGAACACGACCAGAACGCGCTTGCCCGTCGCCTTCACGTCGGCCGCCATGCGGACCAGCTGGCGCTGAAGCCCGTCCATCTGCGCTTCGTAATCCTTGCGGCGCATCTCCTCCTCCCACGGCCAGTCGGCGGCGAGGATGTCGTCCTTGTCGGCCTTGCGGATGGCCTTGCGGATATCGGCGGGCGCGCCGTCTTCCAGATAACGGGTGATGGCACCGTCGAAGGGCAGGGTCATGGCAGGCTCCTTTTCGTGGATCGCAGGATGTCCAGCATCACTTGGCGCGCGCGGCGGCGCGGTCCACCGCGGCGACGGCTTCTTCGGGAATGACGTGATGCACCATGTGACCCACACCGGGGGCGGCCGTCACGCGGACATTGGGCAGCGCCGTCATCTGAAGGGCCTCGATCCGGTAATCCACGATCCCGTCCTTCAACCCGTGCACGATCTCGATCGGCATGTGCAGACGGCGGTAGTTCGGGGCCATAAGCCACAGATGCGCCTTCAGCGCGTTCAGCTGCCGCAGGTTCGCGCGGATCGTGTCCACCCGCAAGGCCAGTTCCGCGTCCGTGTCGGCGGCATAACCGGGCGGCGCCTCGTTCGGCTGGAACAGGTTGTCCACGACCCGGTTTAGCGCCCAGTCCGGCATGAAGGCCGCCACCAAGGGCTCCACCGTCGCCTCCCCCACGGGGGTGGAGGCGAAGCGGGACAGCCAGTCAAGGCCCCCGTCCCAAGGCAGCACCGCGCCTGCCAGCAGGACCACGGCGCGCGTATGGGCCGGATCCTCCAGCGCCCAGGCCATGGCCACGGCGCCGCCATAGCTGTGGCCCAGCACGATCGGGTCCCGCACGCCCAGCTGCGTCGCCGCCGCCCGCATGTAGTCGGCCTGCACCAGCGGGCTGTTGCCGTCCTTGCCCAGATCCGAGGAATAGCCGAGGCCCGGCCGGTCCAGCCGGATCACGCGATAACGGTCGGACAGGCGGCGGGCCAGATCCTCCATGTCGCGGGTCGATCCGCTGGCGCCGTGGATCAGCACCACGTCCGGCCCGTGGCCCGAAATCTCGGCATGGATGGTTGCATCCCTCACCCGAAGCAGTTGCCCGTGCGGGGGATTGCGCGCCTCGATCCGTTCGGCGCGGGCATTGGCCAGCGGCCCGCAGGCCCCCAGCAGCAGGCAAAGGCTAAGCGCCGATCGTTTGAATATCATAGGGCGTGGTCTGGTAGATCTCGTTTATCCAGTTGCCATACAGAAGATGCGCGTGGCTTCTCCAGCGGTTGCGCGGGCGTTTGGACGGATCGTTGTCGGGATAATAATCCTCGGGCACCGACACGGGCGTGCCGGAGGCCACGTCGCGGTCGTATTCCTGCTTCAGCGTGTCGCTGTCGTATTCAAAATGGTTGAAGATATACAACGCACGATGCGCCGCATCCTCCACAAGGCACGGCCCCGTGCGGTCCGAGCCGAGAAGTGTCACCAGCCCCGGCTTGCCGTCGATCTCGCGCTGGTCCATCTCGGTCCAGCGGCTGACGGGGATCACGAATTCGTCCGAAAAGCCCCGCAGATACGGCGAAGTGGGGGCAAGGTTGTCGTGGCGGAAGCAGCCGAAGGCCTTGGCGTCCAGCATGTGCTTCTGCACGCCGTGGAAGTGGTGGATCATCGCCATCCCGCCCCAGCAGACGCCGAAGGTGGAATGCACGTTGGTCTGCGTCCAGGCGAAGACTTCGCGCAATTCCTCCCAATAGGTGACCTGCTCGAAGGGCAGATGCTCGATCGGGGCGCCGGTAATGATCAGGCCGTCGAACTTCTCGTGCCGCACCTCCTCGAAGGACCGGTAGAACTCGGCCATGTGTTCGGCGGCCGTGTTCTTGGTCTGGTGTTCGGTCATGCGGATCAGGTGCAGGTCGATCTGCAGGGGGGTGGATCCGATCAGGCGGGCGAACTGGTTCTCGGTCTGGATCTTCTTCGGCATCAGGTTCAGAAGGCCGATGCGCAGCGGACGGATGTCCTGCATGGCCGCCCGGCCCGGCGACATGACCATCACGCCTTCGTTCGACAGGATGTCAAAGGCGGGAAGGTTTTCGGGCAGGGTGATGGGCATGATGGAACCTCGTTTCGAAGACGCGTATCTATGCGGGCGCGGCGGGATTTTCCAGCGTTTGCGCGATCAGGGCATTGAAACCTTCGGCATCGCGCAGTCCGGCCACCTGTTCGGCCGTCACCGTCACCCCCCAGCGGGCCATCGCGGCATAGCGCGGCTGCCGGTGGGCCAGCGCGCGGGCATAGGTCCAGCGGATGAAGTCGTCCGGATCGACCCGGGCTTCCGTCACGTCCTTTTCCGCCAGGTAGGCCGTCCAGCAGGCGGTCAGGAAGGCGGGCTGGTAATACATCGGCTTCGGCGCGCGATCAAAGCGACGGACGAGTTCGGCGGTATGCGCCTCCGACCCCTTGATCCAGACCATCAGCAGGTTCGACGACAGCTCTCGCAGGACGGGATCGTCGGGATCGTCGGGATCGACCACCTCGCAGATAGAGCCGCCCGAATCGCAGACGAAGTTGGCATAGCCGTAAAGCTCCCCCGCGCGGCGGATGAAATGCGTCGTGTCCAGAAGCGAGGCGATCTCGGCGTGCCGGTGCTGGTCCTGGCGGTGCCGGTATTCGTCGATGGGCAGGCCGCCCTTGGCCGGATCTCCGGGCTTACCCAGATAGGTGGACAGGGGGGCCAGATTCTCGAACGCGATGTTGGATCCGATATGGACCGAATCCGTCATCAGCAGTTCGCGCAGGAAGGGGACCTTCATCGCCTCCCGCTTGAAGTTGTCGGCGATGTGTTCGCCCATGTAGCGGGTGCCGATGCGGTAATCGACGGAATAATGGAACCAGTCGCCGCTGCCGCGCAGCAGGCTGGCGATGTGGGTCTTGCCAAGGCCGGACATGCCGAACAGCAGGACGCGCTTGGGATCGGTGCGCCAGGCGTCGGGGGTGGGCAGGGTCATCGCGGGCTCCGTGTTCGCAAACGGGAAAGAAGGCGGCCGTCCAGGATCAGAAGGCCAAGGCCGATGGCGGCGAAACCGGCAAAGGCGCGCAGAGGCAGAACTTCGTCCAGCACCAGCGCGCCCAGAAGAACGGCGATCGGAGCCACCAGCAGCGTGACAAGGCTGGTGTTGCCGGCGCCCGCCGTCGCCAGAAGACGGTAATAGATGAGGTAGGCCAGTGCCGTCGATGGTGCGGCCAGATACAGAAGCGCGAGGCCACCGGTCAGGGTGGGGACGGCAGGAACCCCCTCGACCAAGGCGGCCATCACCGTGGTGATCAGCGCGGAACAGCCCAGCATCCCCGTGGCCACGACCAAAGGCGAAAGGCCCTGGCCCACGCGCCGTCCGATCGGCCCCGACACCGCATAGCTGAGCGCGGCCCCCACCAGCGCCAGCTGCGCGACCGAGGTGAGGTCGATCTGCCCCAGCAGGCTGGGCCCGATGACGATCACGACGCCGGCAAAGCCCACCAGAACGCCCGCCAGACGCCGCGGCGTCAGCCGTTCATCCGCCAGCACCATGGCCGCGATCACCACGCCGAAGATCGCGGTGGACGCGTTGATGATGGAGGCGAGGCCGCTCGGGACCGTCAGCTCGGCCCAGGTGATCAGGGTGAAGGGGATGGCGTTGTTGAACAGGCCCAGCGCCATGAAGCCCGCCCAGGACTGCGCGTCGGTTGGAAGGCGCAGCCCGCGCCACCGGATGAAGGCCAGCAACAGCACGAAGGCCCCGAGGCAGCGCAGCGCGACCACCCAATGCGGGCCGGTGCTGTCCAGCGCCAGACGGATCGCCAGAAACGAGCCGCCCCAGAACAGGGCGACGGTGGCAAGATCGACCCAGCTGCGGGGGGAAAGACTGCGTTGTTCCATGCCGCAGTCCTAGCAGCCCCGTTTCCGCCGGGCGAGATGGAATCAGATCAGCGCCTGCAGCCAGTTCACGACGCCGTAGGGGCTGGGCAGGGCACCGAACGCCAGATCGGCCAGCGTCAGGCCCGTGGTGGCCGCCCAAAGGGTCAGAAGGACCGCCATCCGGCAGGGTTCGTTGCCCGACACGCGGAACATCGGGACCGGCATCGGCCCCAGCCACACCGCCCCCATCATCACCGTGTATTCCGCCGTTGCCAGCCATCTGGCGCTGCGCCTTGCAAAGTCGATCATCGTTTGCCCGATTGTTCTGATATGTCCGGGGCATACCACGCCCCTCCCAAATGGCACAGCACCGAGGGGGGAATTCACGAAAATTTTGGGAACCGCTGGCTTTGCGGTCGCGTTAATACCGCCGTTGTGCAGAATGCGGGCATGACCGGAATGATCTATGCCGCTGCCGCCCTTGCCGAAATCGCCGGATGCTTCGCCTTCTGGGCGTGGCTGAGGCTGGGGAAGTCGGGGCTTTGGGCGCTGCCGGGGGTGCTGTCGCTGGTCCTGTTCGCGCTGCTGCTGACGCGCGTGGAGGCGGACGCGGCGGGCCGGGCCTATGCGGCCTATGGCGGGGTGTATATCGCCGCCTCGGTCCTGTGGCTGTGGCTGGCGGAGGGCGCGCGCCCCGACCGGTGGGACCTGGTCGGGGCGACGTTGTGCCTGTGCGGGGCGGCGATCATCCTGTTCGCGCCCCGCGGCTAGGTCATTCCCACTCGATCGTGCCCGGGGGCTTGGAGGTGATGTCGTAGGTCACGCGGTTGATGCCCTTCACCTCGTTGATGATCCGCGTTGCGGTTTCACCCAGGAAGTCGTGCGTGAAGGGGTAGTAGTCCGCCGTCATGCCATCCACGCTCGTCACGGCGCGCAGGGCGCAGGCGAAATCATAGGTGCGGCCGTCGCCCATTACGCCCACGGTGCGGACGGGAAGGATGGCGACGAAGGCCTGCCAGATCTCGTCATAAAGACCGTGCTTGCGGATCTGGTCGATATAGACGGCGTCCGCCTTGCGCAGGATCTCCAGCTTTTCGCGGGTGATCTCTCCGGGGCAGCGGATGGCAAGGCCGGGGCCGGGGAAGGGATGGCGGCCGATGAAGCTTTCCGGCAGGCCCAACTCGCGGCCAAGGGCGCGAACCTCGTCCTTGAACAGCTCGCGCAGCGGCTCGACCAGCTTCAGGCCCATCTTTTCCGGCAGGCCGCCCACGTTGTGGTGCGACTTGATCGTGACCGACGGCCCGCCCGAGAAGCTCACCGATTCGATGACGTCCGGATACAGGGTGCCCTGGGCAAGGAAAGTCGCGCCGCCCACCTCCTTCGCGTGCTTCTGGAACACGTCGATGAACAGCTTGCCGATGATCTTGCGCTTCGTTTCCGGGTCCGACTGGCCTTCCAGTTCGCCCAGGAACAGTTCGGATTCGTCGGCATGGATCAGCGGCATGTGGTAGTGGTCGCGGAACATGGTCACGACCTGCTCCGCCTCTCCCTGCCGCAGAAGGCCATGGTCGACGAAGACGCAGGTCAGCTGGTCGCCGATCGCTTCGTGGATCAGGACGGCCGCCACGGACGAATCGACGCCGCCGGACAGGCCGCAGATGACCTTCTGGTCGCCCACCTGTTCGCGGATCTTGCGGATCGCTTCCTCGCGATAGGCGCCCATGGTCCAGTCGCCGGTGAAGCCCGCGAGCTTCACGAAGTTCTCGTACAGCTTGGCGCCCTTGGGGGTGTGGTGCACCTCGGGGTGGAACTGCACGGCATAGAAGTTGCGCGACGGATCGGCCGTCACGGCAAAAGGCGCGTTGGGCGAGGTGCCGAAGACCTTGAAGCCCGGCGCGATGGCCGAAACGTGGTCCCCATGGCTCATCCAGACCTGTTCGCGGCCGTCGGCGGCGCCGAACCAGCCCTCCAGCAGGGGCAGACGCTCCTCGGACGGGGTGACGAAGGCGCGGCCGAATTCCGCCGTGTTGTGCCCGCGTTCGACGCGGCCGCCCAGGCAGTGCATCATCACCTGCTGGCCATAGCAGATGCCCAGCATCGGCACGCCCATCTCGAACACCGAGGCCGGCGGCATCGGCGCCCCTTCGGCAAAGACCGAAGACGGCCCGCCCGACAGGATCACCGCCTTCGGCGCGAACTCGGCCAGGAAGGCGTCGTCGACCTTGTTGAACGGGTGGATTTCGCAATAGACGTTCAGCTCCCTCAGGCGGCGCGCGATCAGCTGCGTCACCTGGGAACCGAAGTCGATGATGAGAAGGCGGTCATGCTGGGTCATGGATCCGGCATTAGGCACAAAACCCCTTATTGGCAAGGGGTCAGACGAGCCTCGGTTGCAGCCGTGCCTCGGCCATCAGGGCGATCAGCAGCTCCACGTGCCGCGCCACGCAATAAGAGGCGTCGCCGGCCATGCGGGTCGCCTCCATGACGGCCTCCTGCTCCAGCAGGCGGGGCAGGGCCGATTCGGGGCGGGCGTGGTCGGTCAGGCGGCGCAGGTCGCGGTC
The DNA here is from genome assembly GCF_051195255.1 of Falsirhodobacter sp. 1013. NCBI lineage: Bacteria > Pseudomonadati > Pseudomonadota > Alphaproteobacteria > Rhodobacterales > Paracoccaceae > Falsirhodobacter > Falsirhodobacter sp. 1013. The sequence goes on from NZ_JBNJLK010000003.1 coordinate 289,416, forward strand.
GCGGCGGTAATCCTCGATCCCCAGACGGGCGGCGCGCACCAGAAGGCGGGGACGGGACAGGGCGGCCAGAAGGGTGCGGAAGTCGGTCATAATGTGTCTCCAATGTGGCAAGACACGTTATGCCGCAATTTGTCGGGTGTTGCCGAAGACGGCAAGGCTCCGCACGCTACAACGCAGCGTTGTTAACAGTTTTCCAATAAATTTAGTTGATAGGACCGAGGGTTAACCTTTTGCTAACCAACCAGCCTCATGGTCACATTGTGTCATAACTAAGGCCCATATGGGCTCAGGCAAGGATAATGTTCGATGGGTCATGCTGGGCCGATCCTCCCCGTTTACCCTGACTGGCTGCCGGCTGCGGCGCGCCTTTATCTTGATCACGTGGCCGGCGGGCTGTCGTTGCGGTCCATCGCGCGACGGGAAGGCGTTCACGCCTCCACCGTGCTGCGACAGGTCCGCCGCTATGAAAACCGCCGCGACGATCCTCTGATGGATTCGGCCCTCACACTCTACTCCGGCGCCAAGGATGCCCCCATGACGATGCCCGTTCGCCTGCCCGCCACCCCGGCCACCATCGACGCCGAGGCCCATCGCATCCTGCGCCGCCTGGCCGAGCCCGGAGCCCTTCTGGCCTTCGCCCCCGAGATGGAGAAAGCCGTCGTCCTGCGCGAACTGCCCAATGGCGAAACCGCGCGCATCGCCGTCGTCGCGCGCGAGGTGGCGGAGGCCTTCGTGCTGCGCGACTGGATCACCTGCCGCAAGGCCGGGCGGATCAGCACCTATGCCCTGTCCTCCGAAGGGCGCGCGCATCTGCGGCAGGGGCAGGGCATGGCCGAGGCGCCGGCCGGCTTCGACTGGAACGGGGCGGAGGCGGAGGAGCGATTTCCCCGTTACGGCCATGTGGAAACGCCCGTGGCCCAGATGGGCCGCCGCCGCGACAAGGACGGCCAGCCCTTCCTGTCGCCGGAACTCGTGTCCGCAGCGGAGCGGCTGCGTGAGGATTTCGAATTGGCGCAGATGATGCCGAACACGACGCAGAACTGGGAACGGTTCCTCGACGGCGGCGCGCGCGGCACGGGCGGCGGGGCGGGCGGTTTCGGGCCGGCGGCGGCGCGCGAACGCGTGGCGATGGCGCTGCGCGATCTGGGCCCCGGCCTTGGCGACGTGGTGCTGCGGGTCTGCTGCTATCTGGAAGGGCTGGAGGCCTGCGAGAAGCGCATGGGCTGGGCCGCGCGGTCGGGCAAGGTGGTGCTGCGCATCGGGCTGGAGAGGTTGCGCCGCCACTACGCGGAACATCACGGCCGGGGGCCGATGGTGGGATGAAGAAAAGGGGGCCATTCGGCCCCCTTTGTCGTTTACTCGGCCGCTTCGACCGGCGTGTCCTGTGTGACAGAGATGGCGTTCACGTCGCTGTTCTTTTTCAGCGAAGCTCGGACGCCGGCCTCGTAGTCGGAATGCACGCGGCCCAGCACGGCCAGCCAGCGTTCCTTAACCGCGTCCGAGCAGGGGCCCATGGCTGCCCCCATGTTGTCGAACAGGCGCTGCTTTTCATCCGCAGGCAGCAGGTTGAACAGCGCGCGCGGCTGCACGTAGTCGGCGTCCGAATCTTCCTGCACATACCGGTCCGCATCGCCCGAGATCTTCAGCGGCGGTTCCTGCACGCCCGGATCGGCCACCGGGCCGCCATGCTGGTTCGGCTCGTAGTAGGCGTCGGGATTGCCGAAATCGTTGGTGAAGAAGCGCATCGGGCCGTCCTTGTGATAATGGTTCACAGGGGCGTTCTTGGCGGCGTTGGCGGGCAGCGCCTCGTAATGCGTGCCCAGACGGTAACGGTGCGCGTCGGCATAGGAGAAGATGCGCGCCTGCAGCATCTTGTCGGGCGAGAAGCCGATCCCCGGCACCACGTTGGACGGGCTGAAGGCCGCGTTTTCCACGAAGACGAAATAGTTCTCGGGGTTGCGGTTCAGCTCCATCTCGCCAACCTCGATCAGCGGATAGTCGGCATGCGGCCAGACCTTGGTCAGGTCGAACGGGTTGTAGGGGGTGGTCAGCGCATCCTCTTCCGGCATCGCCTGGATGTGCAGCTTCCATTTCGGGAAGCGCCCCTGGTCGATCGCGTTGTAGAGGTCTTCCTGATAGCTTTCGCGCGTCTTGCCGATCAGCACCTCGGCCTCGGCGTTGGTGTAGTTGCGGATCGGCTGTTCGCAGCGCCAGTGGAACTTCACCCAGTGGCGCACGCCGTCCTTGTTCCAGACGCTGAACGTGTGGGAGCCGTAGCCGTGCATGTGCATCGGGTTCACCGGAATGCCCCGGTCCGACATCAGGATCGTCACCTGGTGCACCGATTCGGGCTGGGCCGACCAGAAGTCGAACATCGCCTCGGGCGAGCGCAGGTTGGTCTTCGGGTGCCGCTTCTGGGTGCGGATGAAGTCGGGGAACTTGATGCCGTCGCGGATGAAGAAGATCGGGGTGTTGTTCCCCACGATGTCCCAGTTGCCTTCCTCGGTGTAGAACTTGACGGAGAAGCCGCGCACGTCGCGTTCGGCGTCCGCCGCACCCTGTTCACCGGCCACGGTCGAAAAACGGGTCAGCACCTCGGTCGTCTTGCCGACGGTGTCGAACACCTTCGCGGCGGACAGGTGGGTGATGTCCTTGGTCACCTTGAAGGTCCCGAAGGCGCCCCAACCCTTGGCATGCACCACCCGCTCCGGAATGCGCTCGCGGTTCTGGTGGGCCAGCTTTTCGATCAGTTGATAATCCTGCAACAGCACAGGGCCACGCGCGCCGGCGGTCTGGCTCGTGCTGTTGGAGGCGACAGGGGCGCCTGCCGTCGTGGTGAGGCGGGGTCTGGAATCGTTCGTCATCTTTTACGTCTTTCACGAGTGGCAGTCCCCCGCTGGATGCCGCATGTTCGTCATAAATAAAAATAGAATTTACTTTGGGTATCGATCAGATTAGCTGATGAGGATGCTGACCCTTCGCCAATTGTCCTACTTCCTCGCGCTGGCCGAAACGCGCCATTTCGGGCGGGCGGCCGCGCGGGTGCATGTCACCCAACCCGCCTTGTCCATGCAGATCCGCGAGATGGAGGCGGGCCTTGGCGTCCCGCTCATCGAACGGGGCCGCACGATCCAGTTGACCCCGGCGGGGCGCGAGGTGGCGCGCCGCGCCGCGCGCGTTCTGGCCGACGTGATCGAGATCCAGGCGATGGCCCGGCGGCAGGCGCTGGGCGGACGGCTGAACATCGGCATCATCCCCACGGTGGCCCCTTATCTTCTGCCCGACCTGCTGCCCCGCCTGCCGCTTCAGCTGCGGCTGAGGGAGGCGCAGACGGATCGGCTTCTGGCGGGGCTGGAGGATGGGACGCTGGACGCCATCGTGGTGGCGACGGCGGTGGGCGCGTCCGATCTGGTGAAGGTTCCGCTGTTCCGCGACCACTTCCTGCTGGCCGGCAGCGCCGCCCGGCTGGAGGCTTTGGGATCCGTCGAAGCGCTCCGGCCCGTCGCGCTGGACCCCGAGGATCTGCTGCTGCTGGACGAAGGTCATTGCCTGGCCGATCAGGCGCTGGAGGTCTGCGGGCTGGAGCGGCGGGGAACGCGGCTGGACCTCGGCGCCTCCTCCCTGTCGACGCTGGCGGGGCTTGTAGGGCAGGGGGTGGGCTTCACCTTCCTGCCGGAAATCGCCGTCCCGACCGAACGGGCGGCGCATCCGCGGGTGCGGGTGGTGCGGTTTGCCGACCCGCAACCGTCGCGCGACGTGGCGCTGATCGGGCGGGCCGGCGCGGCGGCGGAGCCCTGGTTCACCACCCTGGCAGGGGCGCTGAAACAGGCGGCGGACCAGCGGCTGGCGCAGGTCCGCTAGGGCCTTCTCAGGCCGCCGTGGCCTTAAAGTCCTCGCGCAGCCAGTTCAGCAGGTTCTCGGGCGAGGATTCGCCATAGGGGTCGTCGGAGAAGTTGTCGCACAGGCCCGGCTCCTCGAACCACGCCTCCACCACGCCATCATTGATGATGGCGGCATAGCGCCAGGACCGCAGGCCAAAGCCGAGGTTGTCCTTGCGCACCAGCATGCCGACGCGGCGGGTGAATTCGCCCGAACCGTCCGGAATGACCTTCACGTTTTCCAGCCCCTGCGACTTCGCCCACTGGTTCATCACGAAGGCGTCGTTGACCGACAGGCAATAGATCTCGTCGATGCCGAAGGCCTGGAAGTCGGCGAAGCCCTTCTCGAACCCCGGAAGCTGGAACGTGGAGCAGGTGGGCGTGAAGGCGCCGGGCAGGGCGAACAGCACGACGCGCTTGCCCCCGAAGTAATCCGACGTCGTCTTCATCTCCCACCGGAACGGGTTCGGCCCGCCAATGCTTTCATCGCGCACGCGCGTCTGGAAGTTCACCTGAGGGAGTTTCACACCCGTCTGCATATTGTCGTCCTCTGGAGCAATGCCTGCTCCTCCCCGGCGGGAACTTTAAAGAGATGGGCACGAGGCTTCAAGCGGCTCCGGTTGCGCGGGCGGGCGTTTCGCCCTATGTCTTGGCCAAGCCAGCGCGAGGGAGGTTTGCCGTGCGCGATCTGAAGATTCCCGACCAGCGTCACCCCGAAAAGGCGCACCGCGCCGACAACGCCCAGCCGAAGAAGCCCGCGTGGATCCGCGTGAAGGCCCCGACCTCGGCCGGGTACAAGGAAACGCGCGACATCATCAAGGAAAACCGCCTTGTCACGGTGTGCGAGGAGGCCGGCTGCCCCAACGTGGGCGAGTGCTGGAGTCAAGGCCACGCCACCATGATGATCATGGGCGAGATCTGCACCCGCGGCTGCACCTTCTGCAACGTGGCGACGGGCAAGCCGCAGAACCTCGACGCGTTCGAACCGGGCCGCGTGGCGCATGCCGTGTCGAAGCTGGGTCTGAACCACGTCGTCGTCACCTCGGTGGACCGGGACGACCTGACCGATGGCGGGGCGGACCATTTCGCCCAGACGATCCGCGCGATCCGTCACCGATCGCCCAACACCACGATCGAGATCCTGACGCCGGACTTTTTGAAATGCGCCGACTCCGTGCTGGAAACGGTGGTGGCGGCCAAGCCCGACGTGTTCAACCACAATCTGGAAACCGTGCCGGGCCTGTATCTTGAGGTGCGTCCGGGGGCGCGCTACTTCCACTCGCTGCGCCTGTTGCAGCGCGTGAAGGAGCTGGACCCGACGATCTTCACCAAATCGGGCATCATGGTGGGCCTTGGGGAAAACAGCGCGCAGGTGCGGCAGGTCATGGACGACATGCGCGCCGCCGATGTGGATTTCCTGACCATCGGGCAATACCTGCAGCCGACGCCGAAGCACCACCGCGTGGACCGCTTCGTCACGCCGGAGGAGTTCGCGACCTACGAGAAGGCGGCTTACAACAAGGGCTTCCTGATGGTTTCGGCGACGCCCCTCACCCGGTCCTCCTATCACGCGGGGGACGACTTCCAGCGTCTGCGCGCGGCGCGTCTGGCCAAGCTAGGCGCCTGATGGGGGTTGCGTTTTTCCAGGGGGCGTGAAACAGGGAACCGTCAAACGAACCCTTCCAAGGAGATGCCCCATGGAGATTCGCGAGGCGCTTACCTTCGACGATGTCCTGCTTGTACCGGGGGCCAGTTCGGTCCTTCCGTCGGACGCCGACGTGTCCACCTACGTCACGAAGTCGATCCGCCTGAACATCCCGCTCCTGTCCTCGGCCATGGACACGGTGACCGAGGCGCGCATGGCCATTGCCATGGCGCAGGCCGGCGGGATGGGCGTGATCCACCGCAACCTGAACATCGAACAGCAGGCCGATGAGGTCCGCCGCGTCAAACGGTTCGAAAGCGGCATCGTCTACAAGCCGATCACCCTGCGGGCCGATCAGACGCTGGCCGATGCCAAGGCGCTTCAGGCCCGCTACAACGTGACCGGCTTCCCGGTGGTGGACGAGGCGGGCCGCGTGGTCGGCATCGTCACGAACCGCGACATGCGTTTCGCCTCGGACGACCGGACGCCGGTGTCGGTGATGATGTCGTCGGACAACCTCGCCATCCTTCAGGAACCGGCGGACCGGGAAACGGCGATCAACCTGATGAAGGCGCGCCGGATCGAAAAGCTGCTGGTCACGGACGGGCAGGGCAAGCTGACCGGCCTTCTGACGCTGAAGGACACGGAGAAATCCGTCCTGAACCCCAACGCCTGCAAGGACGATCTGGGCCGCCTGCGCGTGGCCGCCGCCACCACCACCGGCGATGCGGGTTTCGAACGCTCGATGGCGCTGATCGATGCGGGCGTGGACATGGTGGTGATCGACACCGCCCATGGCCATTCCGCCGGCGTCGCCAAGGCGGTGGAGCGGATCAAGGCGCTGGGCGGCAACATCCAGGTTGTGGCCGGCAACGTTGCTACGGCCGAGGCCACGCGCGCCCTGATCGGCGCGGGCGCGGATGCGGTGAAGGTGGGCATCGGCCCCGGATCGATCTGCACGACGCGCATCGTCGCGGGCGTGGGCGTGCCGCAACTGACCGCGATCATGGATTCGGCCAGCGGCGCGGGCGACATCCCGATCATCGCCGATGGCGGCATCAAGTTCTCGGGCGATTTCGCGAAGGCCATCGCGGCGGGCGCGTCCTGCGCCATGGTCGGCTCGGCCATCGCCGGCACGGACGAGTCTCCAGGCGAGGTGATCCTGTATCAGGGCCGCAGCTTCAAATCCTATCGCGGGATGGGCAGCTTGGGCGCCATGGCCCGCGGCTCGGCCGACCGGTATTTCCAGAAGGACGCCGCGTCCGACAAGCTGGTGCCGGAAGGGATCGAAGGGCAGGTGCCTTACAAGGGCACGGCGGCGGCGGTCATCCACCAGCTGGTCGGCGGCCTTCGCGCCTCCATGGGCTACACCGGCAACGGCACCGTGGCCGAGATGCGCAAGGGCTGCCAGTTCGTCCGCATCACCAATGCGGGGCTGAGCGAGAGCCACGTCCACGACGTGCAGATCACGCGGGAATCGCCGAACTACCGCATCGGCTAGGGGAACGGGCCACGCCTTCGGGCGTGGCCTTATCCGTTCTGGAACAGGGTCCGGATCTCGATCCCCGTTTTCCCGTCCAGGCAGACGATGTTGCCCGTGCCGATGCGCCGGTCGTTCACCAGGATGTCCACCGTCGTCGGCGTGGGGCGGTCCAGCGGCACAACCATGCCCGGCCCCATCTTGCGCAGATCGGCCAAGGTCACCATCGCGTCGCCGACATGGAACGTCAGGCGAATGTTCAGGGCGTCGAAATGGGCGTCATCCATGTCAGAGGCTTTCCGTCAGAAGCAGTGATCCGTTGTGGATGGCAGCGTGGGAACCACGCTTCTTGATAAGCAAATCCGCGCATCCTGCGGCACCGGGAAGAATGGGGGTCATCATACCCGCAAGGATGAAAAGGTTTCGTGACACTCCCGAGGCTGCGTCTCTCCTTGCGCGGGCGCTTGCCACGCGCCGTTCCCGAACCAGATGATTTCGAAAGACATCAATGGGGGAATGGTGATGAGCACTGGCGCGGACCAGACGGAACTGAAACGTGTCATGGGGCCGAAGCTGCTGCTTCTGTTCATCATAGGTGACATCCTGGGGACCGGCGTCTACGCCCTGACCGGTTCCGTCGCCGGAGAGGTCGGCGGCGCCGCCTGGGCGCCCTTCCTGCTGGCCTTCGCGGTCGCCACCATCACGGCGCTGTCCTACCTGGAACTGGTGACGCGCTATCCGCAGGCCGCGGGGGCCGCGCTTTACGCGCACAAGGCGTTCGGCATCCATTTCGTGACCTTCCTTGTTGCCTTCACCGTCATGTGCTCGGGGATCACCTCGGCCTCCACCGCGTCGAACGCTTTTGCAGGGTTCCTGAATGACGGGCTTGGCCTTGGTTTGGGCAAGGGCGGGCTGCTGGTCGTGGCGCTGGCGTTCATGGCCTTGATCGCTGCCGTCAACTATCGCGGCGCGGGCGAAAGCGTGAGGGCCAACGTGGTGCTGACCTGCGTGGAGCTGTCGGGCCTGCTGCTGATCATCTTCATCGGCCTGTTCGCGATGGCGCAGGGCCGGGCCGATTTTTCCGAGGTGATGGTCTTCCAGTCCGCCGATGAAAAGGGCGCGTTCCTGGCGCTGACCGCCGCCACGGCCATGGCCTTCTTCGCCATGGTCGGGTTCGAGGATTCCGTCAACATGGCCGAGGAAGTGCACGATCCCGTCCGCACCTTCCCCAAGATCATGCTGTCGGGGCTGGCGATCACGGGCGTGATCTACGTCCTCGTGTCGATCTGCGCGGTGGCGCTGGTGCCGGTGGGGGACCTTTCGGACACGTCGAAGGGCTCGGCGCTGACACAGGTGGTGCGGGCGGGGGCGCCGGGGCTGCCCTTCGACACGATTTTCCCGTTCATCGGGATGTTCGCGGTCGCGAACTCTGCCCTTATCAACATGCTGATGGCCAGCCGGTTGATCTATGGACTGGCCCGCCAGCGGGTGCTGCCGCCGGTTCTGGGGCGCGTCCATCCGGTGCGGCAGACGCCTTGGGTGGCCGTGCTGTTCACGACGGTGCTGGCTTTCGGCCTGATCTGCGCGGTGGTCCTGTGGTCCAACACCGGGGCGATCAGTCTCCTGGGCGGCACCACGTCCCTGTTGCTGCTGGGGGTGTTCACGATTCTCAACGTGTCGCTGCTGGTCATCCGCCGGACGCCGGCGACCGAACGCCACTTCCGCGCGCCCGTCTGGGGGCCTTGGGTGGGGGCGGTGACCTGCGCCTTCCTGGTAGGCCCTTGGGCGCGCAGCGCCAGCCAGATGGGGCAATACCGGATCGCCGGCTGGCTGCTGGGTCTAGGCGTCGTGCTGTGGGCGCTGACCTGGGCATGGAACCGGCAGACGGACGTGTCCGCCGGAACCCTGAAGAATGCGGGGCACCTGGACGAAGATCCGTCCGACGCCCCGAAACGCTGATCGCTCAGAACGGGATCTCGTCGTCGAAGTCATTGCTGCGTCCGCCGCCACCCTGCTGCGGGCGCGAAGACCCGCCGCGCGACGAGGATCCGCCCTGCGAACCGCCCTCGTAATCGTAGCCGCCGCCCTGTGAGCCGCCGCGATCCTCATACCCGCCGCCCGACGCGCCGCCGCCGTCGCCGCGGCCGCCCAGCATCGTCATGGTGGAGCGGAATGGACGCAGAACGACCTCGGTCGTGTACTTGTCGGCGCCGGACTGGTCCTGCCATTTGCGGGTTTCCAGCTGGCCTTCCAGATAGACGCTCGACCCCTTGCGCAGGTATTGTTCGGCCACGCGGACAAGGTTTTCGTCCATGATCGCGACGGAATGCCATTCGGTGCGCTCCTTGCGCTCTCCGCTGGCCTTGTCGCGCCACGTTTCGGTGGTGGCGATCCGCAGGTTGCAGACCTTGCCGCCGTTCTGGAAGCTGCGCACTTCCGGATCGCGGCCCAGATTGCCGACGATGATGACCTTGTTGACCGAACCCGCCATGCGCGTTTACTCCGTTTTTGGTTCGGAAAGGCTTACACCGCCCCCCGTTTCGACGCAATCCGCCGATGGCGCACGTGCCGCTGGCCTTGCACGCCGGTTCGTGTAAAGTGCCGGGCGGGACAGCGAAGGACGAACGCATGCGCATCATGACGCTTGCGGCCGCGATGGTGGTCATCACCTCGGGGCCGATCATGGCCGAGGGGATTTTCGCGAAACACCCCGTCTCGGCCCCACTTTCAAGGTTCAGCGTGCTCGACACCCGGGCGGCCCGGCAATATTCCGGCTCCGCCCGCCTGCAACCCCCGTCCGAGCGTGGGCAGGAGGTGGCGGTGACCAGCTTCAGCGGAACCTATCGCGGCAGCTATCGCGGACAGTATCTGGCGGCGGCCCGCGCCTCGGCCAAGAAGCACGGCGTCCCGGAGGAGTTGTTCCTGCGTCTGGTGCAGCAGGAATCCGGTTGGAATCCCGCCGCGGTGTCGCCCAAGGGCGCGCGGGGGCTGGCGCAGCTGATGCCCGGCACGGCGCAGCTGATCGGCGCGTCCATAGACAATCCGGAATCGAACCTCGACGGCGGCGCGCGTTATCTGCGGATGATGTATGACCGCTTCGGCAACTGGCGCCATGCGCTGGCCGCCTACAACGCAGGACCCGGCGCGGTGGAGCAGTATCGCGGGATACCGCCCTATGCCGAAACCCAGAACTACGTGCGGATCATCGCGGGCGGCTGAACGCCGCCCGTGTCTTCAGACCAGCGCGCCGTCGGCCGAGATGCGGGTCTTGCCGCCCAGATAGGGCCACAGCGCCTGCGGCAGGTCGACGGAGCCGTCCTCCTGCTGCCCATTCTCCAGCACCGCGATCATGCAGCGCCCGACGGCCAGGCCCGATCCGTTCAGCGTGTGGACGAATTCCGGCTTGCCGCCTTCGGGGCGGAAGCGGGCGTTCATCCGGCGCGCCTGGAAATCGCCACAGACCGACACCGACGACACTTCGCGATAGGTGTCCTGACCCGGCAGCCACACCTCCAGATCGTGGGTCTTGGTCGCGCCAAAGCCGATGTCGCCGGTGCACAGCACGACGACGCGGTAAGGCAGGTTCAGCTTTTGCAGGATCGCCTCGGCGCATTGGGTCATGCGCTCATGCTCGGCCGCCGACTGGTCGGGGGTGGTGATGGACACCATCTCCACCTTCTCGAACTGGTGCTGGCGCAGCATGCCGGCGGTGTCCTTGCCCGCGCTGCCGGCCTCGGACCGGAAGCACTGGGAATGGGCGGTCATGCGGATGGGAAGCGTTTCCCAGTCCAGGATCTCGCCCGCCACGGTGTTCGTCAGCGTCACTTCCGAGGTGGGGATCAGCCACCAGCCGTTCGTGGTCTGATAGCTGTCCTCGGTAAACTTCGGCAACTGGCCGGTGCCCAGCATCGCGTCGTCCCGCACCAGCACCGGCGTCCAGGTTTCCGACAACCCGTGCTCGTCCACATGCGTGTCCAGCATGAACTGCGCCAACGCGCGGTGCAGGCGCACCATCGCGCCCTTCAGCACCACGAAACGGCTGCCCGACAGCTTGGCCGCCGTGGGGAAATCAAGGCCGGGTTTCGCGCCCGCGATCTCGTAATGCTCCTTCGGGGGGAAGGCGAAATTGCGGGGGCTGCCCCAGCGGCGCAGTTCCACGTTGTCGCCCTCGTCCGCGCCGTCGGGCACGTCGTCGCGGGGCAGGTTGGGGATGGTCAGCAGCAGATCGCGCAGGCGCGCGTCCTCGGCAGCCGCTTCCTCGTTCAGGCGGGCGATGTCGGCCTTCTTCTGGGCAACAAGGCCGCGCAGACGCTCGAACTCCGCCTCGTTGCCGGCGGCCTTGGCGGCGCCCACGTCCTTGCTGGCGCGGTTCTGTTCGGCCTGCGCGGTTTCGGCCGCCAGGATGCGGCTGCGGCGCGCCTCGTCGATGGCCAAGATGCGCGACGACATCGGCTCGGCCCCGCGACGCGACAGCGCCGCGTCGAAGGCGGCGGGGTTTTCGCGGATGGCGCGGATGTCGTGCATGTCCCTGGCTCCTGCATGATGGGGTCCGGGTCTTCCTATGCCCGATCACGCGAAACGGGGGAACCGGAAAATCGCATGACAATCGCGTCAGGCATGGGGGCTTGCGCCCTTTTGCCCCAAGGGCGCGCGCTTGCCATCGCAGGGGGGGGCCATTAGGGTGCGCCACCGACAATCCGGGGCCGCGCCCCGCGCCAGACGAGGATAACGCATGTTCGCAACCCCCGCCTTCGCCCAGACGGCCGCCTCGGGCGGCGCCGCCGGCGCGCTGACCAGCTTCGTTCCGCTGATCCTGATCTTCGTGATCATGTACTTCCTGCTGATCCGCCCGCAGCAGAAGAAGGTCAAGGAACACCGCAACATGGTGGACCAGCTGCGCCGCGGCGACCAGGTCGTCACGCAGGGCGGCATCATCGGCAAGGTCGTCCATGTCGCCGAAGGCAACGAGGTTCAGGTGGAGATCGCCGAGGGCGTGAAGGTGAAGGTCCTGCGCCACACCATTGCGCAGGTCATCTCCAAGACCGAACCCGTCGCCTGACCCATTCCTGACCCGGACCTGAAGAATGCTGCAGATACCCACATGGAAACGGATCGTGATCTGGTCGCTTTGCGCCCTCGCGATCCTGTTCGCCATTCCCAACGCCTTCTATGGCCGGGTCGAGAACCACAATGACGCGCAAGAGGCGGTGGCCGCGCAAGGCACCGCCCCCACGCCCGAACAGCAGGCGGCCATCGACGGCTGGCCCAACTGGATGCCGTCCTCGCTGATGAACCTCGGGCTTGACCTGCGGGGCGGCGCCCATCTGCTGGCCGAGGTGCGGCTGTCGGACGTCTATGCCGACCGCGTGGACGCCCTTTGGCCGGAAATGCGTGACGCCCTGCGCGACGCGCGCGCCGAGGTGGGCGGCATCCGCCGCGTGGCGTCCGATCCCGGCACGCTGCGCATCCAGATCTCCAACCCCGACGGGATGGCGCAGGCGGTGCAGATCGCCCAAGGGCTGGCCCAGCCGATCCAGACGCTGACCGGCACCGGGCAAAGCGATCTGGACGTGCAGGGGCAGGGCGACACGCTGACCATCCAGCTGTCGGAAGCCGAACGCACCGCCACCGACCAGCGCACCATGCAGCAGAGCCTGGAGATCATCCGCCGCCGCGTGGACGAGGTCGGGACCCGCGAGCCCACCATCCAGCGCCAGGGCGACGACCGCATCCTGATCGAGGTGCCGGGCATCGGGTCCGCGGACGAATTGAAATCCCTGATCGGGACGACGGCGCAGCTGACCTTCAATTCGGTCGTCAACCGCACCACCGACCCCAACGCGCCGGTGGAGGCGGGGCAGGAGCTGCTGGCGTCCGAGAACGAGCCGGGCGTCTTCTACATCGTGCAGGCCACGCCCGTCGTGTCCGGTGAACAGCTGGTCGACGCGCAGCCCGCCTTCGACCAGAACAACGCGCCGGCCGTCAACTTCCGCTTCAACGGCGCGGGCGGGCGCATCTTCGGCGACTATACCGCGCAGAACATCGGCCGTCCCTTCGCCATCGTGCTGGACGACAAGGTGATCTCGGCCCCCGTCATCAACTCGGCCATTCCGGGCGGGTCGGGGATCATCACCGGCAGCTTCACGGTGGAGGATTCGACCGAGCTGGCCGTCCTGCTGCGCGCGGGCGCGCTGCCCGCCGGAATGGACTTCCTTGAAGAACGGACCATCGGGCCGGAACTGGGGCAGGACAGCATCGACGCGGGGCGCATGGCCTCCATCATCGGGATGGTCGCGGTGGTCGTGTTCATGGTCGCCTGCTACGGCTGGTTCGGCATGATCGCCAACATCGCGCTGACCATCAACGTGATCGCCATCTTCGCCGTCCTGTCGCTGCTGGGCGCCACGCTGACGCTTCCGGGCATCGCGGGCATCGTGCTGACGATGGGCACCGCGGTGGACGCCAACGTGCTGATCTTCGAGCGTGTGCGCGAGGAATTGCGCGCCGGCCGCAACCCGGTCCGCGCACTGGACGAAGGCTTCCACAAGGCGCTGTCGGCGATCATCGACGCCAACATCACGACCCTGCTGACCGCCGTCATCATGTTCGCCGTCGGCTCCGGCCCCGTGCGCGGCTTTGCCGTGACGCTGGGGATCGGGATCATCACCTCGATGTTCACCTCCGTCTATGTCGCCCGTTCGCTGATCGCCGCCTGGTACGCGTGGCGCCGGCCCAAGACCATCACCGTGTAAGGAGAAGCGGACATGGCCCTTCGTCTGAAGCTTGTTCCCGACAACACGAAGATCGACTTCTTCCGCTGGCAGTGGCTGACCTTCGGGTCGTCCATCGTCGTCATGCTCGCCTCGTTCGTCATCGTGGCGGTGATGGGGCTGAACTTCGGCATCGACTTCCGCGGCGGCACGACCATCCGCACGGAATCGTCGCAGCCGGTCGATGTCGGCGCGTATCGCGAGGCGTTGCAGCCCCTGGGCATCGGTGACGTCATCATCACCGAGGTGTTTGACCCCACCTTCCGCGCCGACCAGCACGTCGCCTCCATCCGGATCGAGGCGCAGGAAGGCAGCAGCGCCGCCAGCACGGAGTCGGTGGAAAAGGTCAGCACCGCCCTGCGCGGGATCGATCCGTCGATCACCTTCCCTTCGGTCGAATCGGTGGGCCCGAAGGTGTCGGGCGAGCTGGTGCAGTCGGCGGTCCTCGCCCTCGGCCTCGCGGCGCTGGGGATCGGGATCTACATCTGGTTCCGGTTCGAATGGCAGTTCGCGCTGGGCACGATCCTTGCGTCCGTCCACGATGTGCTGGTGACGGTGGGCATCCTGTCGCTGTTCCAGATGCGGTTCGACCTGACGACGGTGGCCGCGCTTCTGACCATCCTCGGCTTCTCGGTCAACGACACGGTGGTGGTGTTCGACCGGCTGCGGGAAAACCTGCAGAAGTACAAGACCATGCCCCTGCGCGACGTGATGAACCTGTCGGTGAACGAAACGCTGAGCCGGACCGTGATGACCGTGGCCACCACGCTGATCGCGCTGTTCGCGCTGCTGATCTTTGGCGGCGACGTGCTGCGCGGCTTCGTGTCGGCCATCATTTTCGGCGTGCTGCTTGGGACGTATTCGTCGATCTACATGGCCAAGAACCTCGTCCTCTGGATCGGCGTCAATCGGGAGCCGAAGCCGAAATCCAAGGCCGGCACCAAGTTCGCGGACATCGACGCCTGATGCCGATGATGGAAGAAATCTCCTACGCCGAGGCGCAGCCGATCGAGGGGTATGGTCCGGGCTTCTTCCGCATCGCGGGGCAGGCGCTGGAAGGACCGCTTCTGGTGTCGCCGTGGAGCACGATCGCCTGGGGCGGCTATGACGACGTGGCGCCGCTTCTGGCGCTGGCCGAACGGATCGACGTGTTGTTCCTCGGCACGGGGACCGACATCGCCCACGCCCCCCGCGCGCTGCGCCAGGCGCTGGAACAGGCCGGCGTGGGGGTGGAGGTCATGTCCTCCCCCGCCGCGTGCCGGACCTACAACCTGCTGCTGGCCGAAGGTCGCCTGATCGCCGTGGCGCTGATCCCCGTCTAGCGGGTCTTGACCGGGCGGGCGTCCTGCGCCATTCCGACCGGCATGGTTCCAATGGACAAACTCGCCCAGATCACGCGCCGCTTCGAGTTTCTCGAGGCGAAGCTGTCCGCGGGCGCCGCACCGGCCGAGATTGCCGCCCTCAGCCGTGAATACGGCGATCTGAAGCCCGTCGTGACGGAGATCGCCGCCTATCGCCGCGCCCTCGACGATCTGGCCGAGGCGGAGGCGATGCTGGCCGACCCCGAGATGCGCGCGCTGGCCGAGGATGAGCTCCCCGCCCTGAAGGCCCGCATCCCGCAGATGGAGCAGGCGCTGCGCATCGCGCTGCTGCCCAAGGACGCTGCCGATGCCCGCCCCGCGATCCTGGAAATCCGCCCCGGCACCGGCGGGGATGAAGCCGCGCTGTTCGCGGCCGACCTGCTGCGCATGTACCAGCGCTATGCGGAGTCACAGGGCTGGACCTTCCAGATTATCGATCTTGTCGAAAGCGATCTGGGCGGCATCCGCGAATTGACGGCGCTGGTGCAGGGAGAAGGCGTCTTTGCGCGCCTGAAATACGAATCCGGCGTCCACCGCGTGCAGCGGGTGCCCGAGACCGAGGCGGGCGGGCGCATCCACACCTCCGCCGCGACGGTGGCGGTGTTGCCCGAGGCCGAGGAGGTGGAGATCGACATTCCCGCCGCCGACATCCGCATCGACACGATGCGCGCCAGCGGGGCGGGCGGGCAGCACGTGAACACCACGGATTCGGCCGTGCGCATCACGCACATCCCCACGGGCATCGTCGTGACCAGTTCGGAAAAGTCGCAGCACCAGAACCGCGCCATCGCCATGCAGGTCCTGCGCGCCCGCCTGTACGAGGCGGAGCGCGAACGTACCGACGCCGCCCGTGCCGCCGATCGCAAGGCACAGGTCGGCACCGGCGACCGGAGCGAGCGCATCCGCACCTACAACTTCCCGCAGGGGCGGCTGACGGATCACCGCATCAACCTGACGCTGTATTCCCTCTCGCAGATCATGGCGGGCGACCTGACGGGGATCATCGACGCCCTGATCGCGCACGATCAGGCCGCCAAGCTGGCCGAGATGGAGGCATGATCGTCGCCGACGCGCTGCGCGCCGGTGCGGCACGGCTGGCGGCGGCCGGGGTGCCCGACGCTGCCCGCGACGCGCGCTGGCTTCTGGCGCACACCATGGGCTTTGCCCCCGACCGTCTGGTGCTGCACATGCAGGACGAGGTGGGCGCCCACGCCGCCGCCCGTTTCGACACCGCGCTGACCGCCCGCGAGGCGCGCCAGCCCGTCGCCCAGATCGTGGGTGAACGCCTGTTCTGGGGCCGCCGCTTCCGCGTGACGCGCGAGGTGCTGGACCCGCGGCCCGAAACCGAGAGCCTGATCGCACTGGCGCTGGCGGAACCCTTCACAAGCGTGCTGGATCTCGGCACCGGCTCGGGTGCCATTGCCCTGACGCTGATGGCCGAAACGGGGGCCACCACCACGGCCACGGACCTGTCGCCCGGCGCGCTGGCCGTGGCGGGGGAGAATGGGGCGCGTCTGGGCCTGCGCCCGACCTTTGTTCTTTCGGACTGGTTCGCGCGGGTGGAGGGGCGGTTCGACCTCATCACCTCCAACCCACCCTATATCGCGGAAGCGGAAATGGCTGCCCTGTCGCCCGAGGTGCGGGACTGGGAGCCGCGCATGGCCCTGACGCCCGGCGGCGACGGGCTGGACGCCTACCGCGCCATCGCGGCCGGGGCAGGCGCGCATCTGAACCCCAACGGCCGCGTGCTGGTGGAGATCGGCGCCGGTCAGGGGCCGGACGTGGCGGCGCTGTTTCGCAATGCGGGTCTTGAAGATGTTCGCGTTCATCCCGACATGGATGGAAGGGACCGGGTTGTTTCCGGTCGCACGCCCCGGGCCGGTTGAAAAACACCGAAAATACGGGGCAAACAGCAATCAGGGTCTTGTCAGCACGCGTGCGGGGTGCTTATTGGACACACGCGGAGGGTGGACTGGTCAACAGCGCCCGCGCGGTCACGCCGATGCAGCGCCGAACAACTCGCCCGGGTCGGGCCAGAGTGGGCCGCATACGCAAGGCCAGATATTCGGATACAAGGACAGTATGCGTTCCTCCAAATCTCGCTCGCGTTCGAAATCGAACCGTCCGCGCCCATTGGGCAACATCATCAACCGCGTCTTCGACAGCTCCGGCCCCGAGGGTAAGGTGCGTGGCACGCCGCAGCAGATCATCGAGAAGTACCTCGTTCTGGCCCGCGATGCCCAGTTGTCGAACGACCGCGTGGCGGCCGAAGCGTTCCTTCAGCACGCCGAGCACTACACCCGCATGCTGAGCGAGGCGCAGCGCGAAATGGCGGCCGAACAGGAAGCCCGCCAGCAGCACCACAACCAGAACCAGCAGCATCACAACCAGCGCCGCGACGACAACCGCGACCAGCCGCCGCGTCGTGACCGCGAGGATGATCGGCGTGATCGCGACGAGGACCGCCGGGATCACCGTGAAGAGGTCCGTTCGGAGGACCGCCGCGAGGACGACCGGCGTGAGCAGGAGCCCGTCGAGGCCGTTGCGACGCCGGTCGAGGCCGCGCCCGAGGCGCAGCCGAGCCTGGATCTGCCGGTCGAAGCGCTGGAGCCGCCGGCCGCCGAAAAGCCGCGCCGTCCGCGTGCGCCCCGTCCGCCCAAGGCCGAAGGGGAGGCTCCGCGCCGCCAAAACACCCGCCGTCCGCGCAAGAAGCCCGAGGATGCGGCGGACAACAACGGCCCGCGCGAAACCGTGGAATAAGAAAAGCCGCCTCTCGGGGCGGCTTTTTACTTGGCGACCTCGCGCGCCAGGGCGCAGAAGCCTTCCAGCGGAATATCCTCCGCCCGGTCGGTGGGGGCGATGCCTGCGGCGATCAGCCGATCCTCGATGTCCGGCGCCACGCCTTTCAGCGAGGATCGCAGCATCTTGCGCCGCTGGTTGAAGGCCGCCGCCGTTAGCCGCGCCAGCACCGCGCCATCGGCGGGATAGCGGGGTTCGTTCAGCTTCTTCAGATGCACGACGGCGGAATGTATCTTCGGCGCGGGCGTGAACGCCTCGGGCGGCAGGGTCATCACGATCCGCGCCTCGGTCCGCCATTGGGCCAGCAGCGCCAGCCGGCCGTAGGCCTTGGACCCGGGCTTCGCCACGATCCGCTCCGCCACCTCTTTCTGGAACATCAGGGTCAGGCTGTCCCAGAAGGGCGGCCAGACGGCGGGCGTCAGCCAGCGCACCAGCAGTTCCGTTCCCACGTTGTAGGGCAGGTTCGCCACGATCCGGATGGGCCCGGTCAAGCGGTCGGTCGGGTCGATGGTCAGCGCGTCGGCGTTGATCACCTCCAGCCGGCCGGGATAAGCGTCGGAGATTTCGGCCAGCGCGGGCAGGCAGCGGGCGTCCTTTTCGATGGCCAGCACGCGCCGCGCCCCTTCGGCCAGAAGGCCGCGCGTCAACCCGCCCGGTCCGGGCCCCACCTCGATCACGTCGGAGCCGGACAGGTCGCCCGCCATCCGCGCGATCTTGGCCGTCAGGTTCAGGTCCAGCAGGAAATTCTGGCCAAGCTGCTTCTTCGCCACAAGGTCATGCGTCTTGATGACCTCGCGCAGCGGGGGCAAACCGTCAATCGTGGACACGGGCCGCCCCCATTTCCGCCGCCATGCGCAGCGCCGCGATCAGGCTGGAGGGGTTGGCGATCCCTTGGCCAGCAATGTCGAACGCCGTCCCATGATCGGGCGAGGTTCGGATGAAAGGCAGCCCCAGCGTCACGTTCACCCCGTCGTCAAAGGCGATGGTCTTGATCGGGATCAGCGCCTGGTCGTGATACATGCAGACGGCGGCATCATACCGCGCCCGCGCGGCCGGATGGAACATCGTGTCGGCGGGCAGGGGGCCGGTCAAGGCCATGCCCTCGGCCCGAAGGGTGTCCAGTACGGCGGACAGGCGCAACTCCTCGCGCCCCATGGTGCCGCCTTCACCCGCATGGGGGTTCAGGCCGGACACGGCGATGCGGGGGGCGGCGATGCCGAAGTCGCGGATCAGCGCGGCGTGGGTGATGCGCAGCGTGTCGGCCAGAAGGTCGTCGGTCAGCGCCTGCGGCACCTCGGCCAGCGGGATGTGGATCGTCGTCGGCACCACCCGCAACTGGGGGGAGGCGAGCATCATCACCACGCGGTCCACCCCCGCCAGCGCGGCAAGATATTCGGTGTGGCCGGGATAAGCAAAATCCGCGCCGTCCTTCAGCGCCTTCTTCGAAATGGGGGCAGTGCAGACGCCTGCCACCTGACCCGCCAGCGCCAGACGCACGGCCATGGCGATCACCTCGATCACGCCGGCGGCGTTGGCGGGATCGGGCTGCCCCGGCACCGCATCGGCGCCGAAGCGGTGGGGCAGGATGGGCAGGTGATCCGGCGCCACGTCCAGCGCCTCGGCCGGGGTGGCGATCTCGGTCATCTTCATGGCGAAATGACGCGGATCGCCGATCACGAAGAAGGGCAGGTCCGCGCCCAGCAGAACACGTGCCTTTGCGGCCAGCTCGGGGCCGATGCCCGACGGCTCTCCGCAGGTCAGGGCAACGGGCGTCACGGCGTGCGGATCAGTGCGCTGTCACGCAGCTGGCTCAGATACACCGCCGACCGGGCGTTCAGCTGCTGGTTCAGCAACTGCCCCCGGATCGCGTCACGATCGACCGCTTTTTCCGTGATCGGACGCCGGGCGCAGACCATCAGAAGCGAGGGCTGGCCACCGACCGTCACCACGGCCGTCTCGTTCTGGTCCAGACCCGACACGGCCGACAGTTCGGCCGGAAGGCCCGCCTCGGCGCGCGTTTCGCGCTGCACGGCCACACCGTCGCGGCGGGCCTGAGTGTAAAGGTCGTTGCAGCCGTCCACCCGGCCGTTGATCTGTGCGGCCGCCCCCGTGGGGTTGTCGGCCGGAAGCGGGTAACGCGCGATCTCCACCTCGGTCGGGCGCTTGGTGGGGGCGGTTTCCTGGCGGTCGCGCAACTGGAACAGCGCGACGGCGTTGGGAATCTGCAGCGGCTGGGTCACGCCGCCGGGCGGCAGGCTCATGAACACCGATTGCAGTCCGGGCGGCAGGTTCGACAGCGGCATCCATTCCAGCGCACCGCCATTCGCGCTGGACGGGGTGGCGGAATACTGGCGGGCGAACTCGGCGAAGCTTTCCCCGGCCTCGACGCGGCGGGCGATGTCCTCAGCCGCGTTCATGGCTTGGTTTTCCTGCCCCGGGGGCACCGGCATGATCAGTTCCGACAACAGGACGCGCACGTTTGCCGCCTGCTTTTCCGCCTCGACCGCGCGGTCGATGTCGGCGTCGCTGATGACGACGGTGGACGCGTACTTCTGGCGGATCACCGCGCGCCACACGACGCCCGCGCGCACAAAATCGCGAAAGGTCGTGCGGTCCACGCCAGCGGATTCGATCTGGGTGATGAACTGGTCGGCGGTGAAGTTCGCACGCTGGGCGAACTCCTCCATCCCCTGCTGCACCTCCTCGTCCGAGGCGGTGATGCCCATCTGCTTGGCGGCGTCCAGACGCAGACGATCCTCGATCAGGCCGTTCTCGGCCTGCTTGGCAATGTCGCCGGGCGCGCGCAGAAGGGTCAGGAACTGCCGGCGCTGCGCCAGCTCCCACTCCGTCACGGCGCTGCCGTTCACGATCACATGGGGGGCGAACAGGTTCTGCGCCAGAACCGGCGTTCCCGCACCAAGGCCCGACACGAGCGCGGTCGTCAGAAGCGGAAGGATATAACGGGTCATTCTGTCTTCTCTCGTCTTCGTGCGGGCGTTCAGCTTCGGCAGGTCCCGGCGGGACCGGGCTGCTTCTTGCTTCCGAAACCAAGAAGATCGACCGCAAGGCCGACTTCCGTGCTCGGATCGACATTAGTGGAGGACGCGAACTTGCGCGAGAGGTAAACCTCCATCGCAAGGCATTCGTTGCGGAACTCGGCCCCGACGCCGGCGCGGACGGCACGATCCTCCTCGAAGTCGTAGCGCGAGGAGGCGCGGGCCGACCAAGCGTCCGTCACCTGATAGCGGGCGTCCACCGTCATCTCCGACAGGCCGGTTTCGCGGTCCTCCTCCTCGTCGGGAAGGATCTTCACGTAGCCCGCCGCAAGGTCGAACCGTTCCAGCGAGGCCTGCATCCGCAATTCGGATTTCGTGACCTGCAGGTTGTCGTCGAACAGCGTGCGGTTGGTGATGATCAGCCCCTCGCTCATCATGATCTGGAACTGGGCCAGCCAGTCGCTGTTCTTTTCGTCCAGCCCCGACGCGTTGGAGAACTGGCCAAGGTCGGTTTCGCGGAAGACGCGGCCGACGGTGGAACTGAAGCTCCACCCCTCGGGGGCGATGCGGGTGTAGTTGAGGCCGAGGTTCAGCCGCGCCCCGCGTTCGTATTCGTCATGCCCCGAAAAGCGGTTCAGCGCAAACAGGTTCGACTCGTCGAATTCGACCAGCGTGCTGTCCTCGTCGGGGATGTCGGGCGTGTCGTTCGGGCTCCACACCGCCTGAACGATGGGGCTGATCAGGTGGCTGGCGCCGTTCGCCGCGGTCTTCACCCAGGGCCAGCGAAGCTCCACCCCCAGGGCGCCGGACACGCGGGTCGTGGTGCCTTCGTATTCGACGTCCTGGTTGATGTTGTAGACGTCGGTCCGCATCGTGGCCAGCGTGGTGCCCATGATGCCCGCCGGCAGGACGTAGTTGCGCCGCCAGTCCACGCCAAGCGAGGCGCGCTGCGTGTCGCGGCCATCCGCGTCGTCATCGGTGTCGCGATCCGTGTCGAACGGGTCGTCCGAGGTTCGTTCGGCGCCGTAGAGCGAGAACTGAAGCCCCGCCTCGCCCCCCAGCGGCCCACCGGAAAAGCGGCGCTGGATCTGCGCCTCGCCCACCAGCGATGGGATGGTGGAGTTCGGCTCCCCTTCGCGGATGGAATGGAAGTTCAGGATGCGGCCCAAGATGTATTCGTTGCGGCGGGTGCGCGTGATCTCCACGCTGCTTTCCAGCCGGTCACGCTCCTCCAGCCCGTAGTCGTAGAAGTATGCGGGATCGCTGACCGTGTCGATGCGCAGGTTCAGGGTGTAGCTGTCGGGCAGGGCGAACTGGCCCGTCGCGAACAGGTAGCCGCGGCTTTCGTCCATCAACTCGTCCCGCGAGAGGGCGCCGTTCACGTCCACCCAGCCGAAGTTGAACGCCTGCCGATAGCGGTACCCCATCGAACGCGCGTTTTTGGTGGACAGGTAGGGCGTCAGCGTCAGGTCCGCGCTGTCCCCGATGGGGAAGAAATACGGGATCTGCACGCCCGTGCCGAAGTCCGAGGTGGACCGCAGCGTGGGCTGCAGCACGCCGCGCATCCGTTTCACCGTGGGGTCGGGCATCCGCAGGCGCGGGATGTAGAAGACGGGAACGCCCGCCATCCGCAGCTGGGCGTTGCGGAAGTAGATCTCGCGCTTCTGTTCGTCATGGATGATCTCGCTGGCCCGGATCTCCCACAAAGGGGTCGGGTTCGAGGCGCAGACCTGGCACGAGGAAGCGACCGACGGCCCGAGCCGGGTGTAGCGGTCGCCGATCCGGTTCACCTGGTTCGACGCCAGCTGGAGCTGCTGGTTCAGGACCACGCGGGCCGATTGCAGGATGCCTTCGCGCATGTCGCCCGACAGCTGCGCCTGATCGGCCAGAACGACGGTGCCCTTGCCGTCGTCCAGCGTGATGGGGCCGAAGATGTTCAGGCTGTCGCGCCCGCGGTCGTATTCCACCCTTGAGGCGCGCATGCGCTGGCCTTGATAGAACACCTCCACCTGGCCCGTGGCGGTCAGGACGTTGTCGTTCTGGATCTGCAGATCATCGGCCACCAGGGTGGCGCGATCCTGCGCCAGCGCGGGCGATGCGGCTAAGGCCAACGCGAACAACGCCGAGCCGAGCAGACGAGAGCGAAGACGCATCAGCCATCCTCCAGATGAAGCAGAAGTCCCAGTGACGCCAGAACGGCGGCAAGGGAAGGGATCCAGGCCGCCACCAGCACGGGAATCTGCCCGTTTTCCCCAAGAACCTGCGCGAAACTGCGCAGGAAGAACACCCCGAATCCAACCAGCAGGGCCAGCAGGACCTTGTTGCCCACCCGCGACAGGCGGGCATGGCGCATGGTGAACCCGGCGGCGATCAGCACCATGGCGGCCAGGAAGATCGGCAGCGACAATTCGCTTTGCAGCCAGACCTTGTGTTCCCGCGCCTGGAAGCCCGCCGTTTCCAGCCCGCGGATATAGGCGGGCAGTTCCCAGATCGCGATGTCGGACGGCGACCGGAAGCCGTCGCGGATCGTGTCAGGCGTCAGGTCCGACGGGATGGTCAGCGTGTCGGCCTGAACGGCGGTGGCTTCGGGCACGGCGTCGGCCAGCGTCCACTGCTTCGTGGCGGTCAGCTGCCATTCGCCGGGGGTCAGGCGGGCGGTTTCGGCCGCGATGCGGCGGATCAGCTGGCCTTCCACGTCAAAGGACAGCACGGTGACGCCGGACAGGTTCGTGCCGTTGGCATTGGCACGGCGGGCGTGGAACACGGTCTGCCCGTCGCCGTCGCCCTGCCGCAGCCAAAGCCCTTCCCCCGACACCGAAAGGATTCGCGTCGTTCCGTGCGACAGGCGCGAGGACAGGGTTTCATACCGGTTGGAGGTGCCCGCCACGATGGGGTTCAGCACCGCCACCACCAGCACCCCCACCAGCAGCGCGGTGACGGTGGGCGCGGCCAGGATCCGCAGCCCCGCGCGCCCCGCCGCCCGCATCACCACCAGCTCGGACGAGCGGGCGAGCCCGATGAACATCGCGATGGCGGCCAGGATCAGGATCAGCGGCAGGATGGTGTAAAGGCTGGACGGCACGTGCAGAAGCGCCAGTTCGAACGCGCGGGCCACGCCCACGCCTTCGTCGGAAAAGCGGCGCAGCTGGTCCAGCATGTCGATCAGCAGCAGGATCCCGAAGAAGATCAGGAACACCCGCAGCAGCATCCAAAGGAAGCGGCGCGCCAGATAGAAGCTGAGGATCATGCGCGTGCCCTTCCTTGGCGCCGGGGTCGCTGCGCCCACCACAGCATCAGGACCGCCATCACGCAGCCCGTCAGCGGGGCGGCATAGGCCAGCATCCAGCCGAAGGCCAGCTTCGGCCCCTGCGCCCCGGCAAGGGTGTTGATCAATTGCAGCACGATCAGCAGCAGAACGGCGCCCGTGATCTGGCGCCACAGGCCAAACCGGCTGAAGGCCCCCAGAAGCAGGGCGGCAAACCCGATCAGGCTGGCGGCAAGGCCAAGGAAGGGCTGGCCCAGACGGTCATGCCCTTCGAAGACCATCTCGGCGCGGTCGGAGCGGGTTTCGGTCATCGTCGCCTCGGTCGGCCACAGAAGTTCGCGGGTGGACAATTCGTTCATGCGGCGCGCGGCGCGGGTCGCGGGTTCCAGCATGGCCCCCAGATCATAGGTGAAGTCGCCAAAGCGCGTCACGGCCAGCCGGCCCGCTTCCAGCGTCTGTGCCAGTCCGTCCACCATGACCAGCTTCGGCCCGGTTTCCGTGCGCACGAGGAAGGCGCGTTCGGCCGTGTAGATCACCTGGTCCGCGCCCCGGTCGTCCTGCAGGAACATGCCCCGCATCTCTCCGTTCGGGGAAATCTCGCGGATGAACAGGGTGACGCCGTCCACCGGATGCAGGAATTCCCCGTCCTTCACGAATTGCGAGGCAAGGCTGTCGCGCACCTCGGCCGTGCGGTCGGCCAGGATGGTGCGCGACATCGGCACCAGCAGGTTCATCAGGATCAGCATCATCACCGCCACGGTCACGCCGAACAGGGCCGCGGGGCGGGCCAGCCGGAAGGCGGAAAAGCCCGTGGCCTGCATCACGACCAGTTCGGATTCCGCCATCAGGCGGTTCACGACGTAGACCGTCGCCACAAAGGCCGAGATGGGCAGCACCAGACGGATCACGTTGGGCAGTGACAGAAGCGAGAATTCAAGGAAGACGAGCGCGGACTGCCCGTCGCTGATCAGATCCTCGAACAGGCCGACGGCGGTGTTGATCCAGTAGATCGCGACCAGCACCAGCGAGAAGAAACCGAACAGCGCCAGAAGTTGCGACAGCATGTATCTGTCGAATCTTGCCACGTCTGCCCTCATGCTTTTTGTTGTTTGGGGGCAAGGTAGCGCAAGACCGTGGCAGGGAAAACTGCTATCTGGCCTTCCTCGGACGCTGGGGCTAGGGTCACGCGGAACCTTGCCTTTCCAGGAGATGCCGATGACCGCCCCCGTGACCATCCAGTTCGTCGAAACGGATCTTGACCGGCTTGAAGGGGCCGCGGGCCGCGTGGTCGTGTTTCTGGGCACCGACGGCAAGATGGGCGCCGCCGCCCGCAAGGTGGACCGCCTGACACGGGGCGCGCTGAAGCGCGTGGCGGCTTCGGACACGTTCGCCCGCCTGAAAGCGGGTGAGGGGCTGGATCTGGCGTTTCCGGCGGGGCTGGCCGCGCCCGTGCTTCAGGTGATCCGTCTTGACCGCAAGGACGACGTGGCGGCTGCCCGCCGCGCCGGGGCCACGATCGGCCGCATGCTGGGCACCGACGGCGCGCTGGTGCTGGCCGATGCCGTGACGCTGGCGGCGGAACTGTCCTTCGGCCTTGCCCTGCGCGCCTACCAGTTCACCGACCGCAAGAGCCGTCCGCCCGAAACCTTCGGCGGCGTCACGATGATGGTCAACGGTCCCGAGGCCGTCGCCGCCGAGGCCGCGCCCCTGGCCGCGCTGGCCGAAGGCGTGTTCTTCACCCGCGATCTGGTCAACGAACCCGCCAACATCCTCACGACCGAGGATTTCGCCGCCCGTCTGGCCGCCATGCAGGAACTCGGCCTCGACGTGGAGATCCTGGAGGAGGCCGACATGGCCGCCCTGGGCATGGGCGCGCTGCTGGGCGTCAGCCTGGGGTCCGAAACGCCGGCCAAGCTGGTGGTGATGCACTGGAACGGCGGCGGGGACGAAGCGCCCTTCGCCCTGGTCGGCAAGGGCGTGGTCTTCGACACGGGCGGCATTTCGATGAAGCCCGCGGGCGGCATGGAAGACATGACCATGGACATGGGCGGCGCGGGCACGGTGGCGGGCGTGATGCGCACGCTGGCGCTGCGCAAGGCCAAGGCCAACGTGGTGGGCCTGGTGGGTCTGGTGGAAAACATGCCCGACGGGCGCGCGCAGCGTCCGGGCGACGTCGTGACGTCGATGAAGGGCGACACGATCGAGGTCATCAACACCGACGCGGAAGGCCGCCTCGTTCTGGCCGACGTGATGTGGTACGCGCAGGACCGCTTCAAGCCGACCGGCATGATCAACCTTGCCACCCTCACGGGTGCGATCGTCGTGGCCCTGGGGAACGAGAATACGGGCGTCTTTTCCAACGACGACCCGCTGTGCAACGCCTTCCTGACCGCCGCGAAGGCGGAGGGCGAGGGCGCATGGCGCATGCCGCTGGGCGAGGCCTATGACGGCGTGCTGAAGTCGCGGGTGGCCGATATCCGCAACGTCGGCACCGGCCGCGAAGGGGGCGCCATCGTGGCGGCGCAATTCCTGAAACGGTTCGTCAGGGACGAGACGCCGTGGATCCACCTCGACATCGCGGGCACCGCCCTGTCCAAGGGGGAAACCGTCCTTGCGCCCAAGGGGGCGACGGGCTGGGGTGTCCTCGCCCTCAACCGGCTGATCCGCGAGCGTTTCGAACGGTGATGCCGTGGCGGTGATGTTCTATCACCTGTCGCACTCCTCCACCGAGGATACGGCGTTCACACTTCTGACCCGCGCGCTGGGTCAGGGCTGGCGCGTCATGGTGCGGGGGGATGACGGAACATTGGCCCGGCTGGACGAGGCGTTGTGGACCCTGTCGGATGACAGCTTCCTGCCCCATGGGCGGGAAGGCGGGCCGCATGATGCCGCGCAGCCGGTGCTGCTGGGCACCGGTGCCATCGGAAACGGGGCGAACTGCCTGATGGTCGTGGGCAACGCCCCCTTCGATCCGGAGGAGGCGGCACCGCTGGACCGCCTGTGGGTTCTGTTCGACGGGCTGGACGACCGCGCGCTGGCGCGGGCGCGGGACCAGTGGCGCGCGGTGGTCGGTGCGGGCGTCACGGCCCAGTACTGGTCCGAAGAAGGCGGCCGGTGGGAGAAGAAGGCCGAACGTTCGGCTTCTTCATGAAGATCCGCAGCGAAACCCCTGAAGATCATCAGAAAATCTCCGAACTTCTGGCCGCCGCCTTTCAAGGCGCCGACGAAAGCACGCTGGTCGACGCGCTGAGGCCGGAGGCGCTTTTGTCGCTGGTGGCCGAGGAAGAGGGCGAGATCGTCGGCCACGCGATGCTGTCCCGGCTGGAGGCGCCCTTTGTCGCCTGCGCGCTGGCGCCGCTGTCCGTCGCGCCCTTGTGGCAGGAGCAAGGCATCGGCAGCGCCCTTGTGCGGGAGGTGTGCCGGCAGGCCACCTGCGACGCGATCTTCCTGCGGGGCGATCCGGCCTTCTATGGCCGCTTCGGCTTTCGCGCCGATCTGGCGGCGGGCTATGCCTGCGCCTTTGCCGGCCCGTTCTTTCTGGTGAAGCCCTTGCGCGACATTCCGGCCACGGGGCGCATCCTGTATCCGCGGGCGTTCAGCGTTGCAGGATCATCCGGTCCCCGCTGATGCGGATGTCAAACTGGCCCAGATAGCTCATCCCCAGAAGGGAGGTGTCCAGCTCTCCGCTGTTCACATAGGCGGGCAGGCGGGGATCGGCGAAATCGCCCAGCCGCACATCCTCCAGCACCACGCGGGCGGTCTGGACGGGGCCGTTGGCGGTGTAGGCGATGCCGAGGTAATCCAGTTCCTCCGGATCGAAGCCCAGCTTGCGGGCGTCACGTGCGGACAGGACGACCTCGCTCGCCCCCGTGTCGGCCATGAAGCGGACCTGCTCGCCGCCGATTTTCAGCGTGATGTAGTAATGGCCGTCGGGGGCGCGGGTGATGTCGATCTCCCCACCCTCCATCACCTGCTGCCGGGGGGACAGGGTCGGCCCCATTTCCGTCCAAAGGCCGTAGCCCGCCGCCACGGCCAGAAAGATCAGTCCCCAGGCCATGGCCGTGCGCAAGGCCGATCCCATGCGGCCGCGGTATTCCACGACGACCCAGCCGCCGACAAAGGTCAGCAGCAGAAGAAGATAGGCGACGCGGCCGAATTCGAAGCTTTCCATGCCCCTTGATATAGGGAGGTCAGCCCGCCGCCTCCAGCTTCTCTTGCGCGCGCAGCCAAAGATCCTCGGCCCGGTCGAGGCCTTCCATGACCTCGGCGTATTTCTTCTGCCAGACGGCGGCCTCGTCCGGGCGTTCGTACAGCACCGGGTCCGACAGCTTCTTGGCCAGCTTGTCGCGCATGTCGTTCAGCTTGGTCACCCGCTCCTCGCATTTGCGGACCTCGGAGCGGAGGGCGGCGACATCTTCGCGGCTGACGGTGGCCTTCTTCTTTTCGACCTTGGGCTTTTCCGGCTCGTCCCCCGCCAGAAGCAGGCGGCGATAGGCTTCCAGATCCTGCTCGAACGGGGTGACAGCCCCGTCCTTGACCAGCCACAGACGGTCGGCCACCAGCGACAGAAGGTGCATGTCGTGGCTGACCAGCACCACGGCGCCGGAATAGCTGTTGAGCGCCTCGGTCAGCGCCTCGCGGCTTTCCATGTCGAGGTGGTTGGTCGGTTCGTCCAGGATCAGCAGGTGCGGCGCATCGAGCGTGGCCAGCAGCAGCGACAGGCGCGCCTTCTGGCCGCCCGAAAGGCGACCTACGGCCGTTTCCGCCTGATCCGCGCCCAGACCGAAGCCCGCCAGACGCGCCCGCAGACGCGGCTGGCCTTCGGCCGATCGCATCCGCTGAAGGTGCTGAAGCGGCGTTTCGTCGATGAACAGCTCGTCTACCTGATGCTGCGCGAAATAGCCGATCCGCAGCTTGGAGGACTTGGTGAACTTCCCGTCCATCGCTTCAAGTTTACCAGCCAATAGCTTGGAAAGCGTGGATTTTCCTTCGCCGTTGCGGCCCAGAAGGGCGATGCGGTCGTCCTGGTCGATCCGAAGGCTCAGCTTGCGCAGGATCGCCTTGCCGTCATAGCCGACCGAAGCGCCGTCGAGGTTGATGATCGGGGGCGACAGCTCCTCCGGCTCGGGGAAGGTGAAGACCATCTGCCGCGCTTCTTCCGGCGGAGTGATCGTCTCCATCTTCTCCAGCTGTTTCACGCGGGACTGGGCCTGCGCGGCCTTCGACGCCTTGGCCTTGAAGCGGTCCACGAAGGCCTGAAGGTGGGCGCGGCGGGCGTCCTGCTTCTTGGCCTCGGCCGTCAGGACGGCGCGCTTTTCCGCCATCTGGCGGGCGAACTGGTCATAAGGGCCGGTCCAGTAGGTCAGCTTCTTCGAATCCAGATGCAGGATGCCCTGCACGGCACGGTTCAGAAGCCCCCGATCGTGCGAGATGATCAGCACGGTGTGCGGGTATTTCTGAAGGTAGCTTTCCAGCCACAGCGCCCCTTCAAGGTCGAGGTAGTTGGTCGGTTCGTCCAGCAGCAGAAGGTCCGGCTGCGCGAACAGCACGCCGGCCAGCGCCACGCGCATCCGCCACCCGCCCGAGAAGTCCGAGCAGGGGCGCAGCTGCGCCTCGGCGTCGAAGCCCAGACCCTTCAGGATGGCCGAGGCGCGGCCTTCGGCGGACCAGGCGTCGATGTCGGCCAGACGGGTCTGGATGTCCGAGATGCGCGTAGGGTCCGTGGCCGTAGCCGATTCCGCCAGCAGCTCCGCCCGCTCGGTGTCGGCGGCCAGCACCGTGTCCAGAAGCGAGGTGGAGGAGGACGGCACCTCTTGCGCGACGCCGCCGATGCGGGCGCGGGCCGGGAGCGAGATCTCGCCGCCCTCCAGCACGTTTTCGCCGCGTATCAGGCGGAACAGAGTGGTCTTGCCCGCCCCGTTGCGCCCCACGAGGCCCACCTTGTGGCCGTAGGGGATCGTCGCGGATGCGTTCTCGAAGAGCGGTCGGCCTTCGATCGAATAGCTTATGTCGGAGATACGGAGCATGCCCCGTGCCTTGCCCGAACCCGCGGCCGCCGTCAATGGGAGCGAGGGGCCGCGGCACATCGGCGTTTCCATCGGCGATGTTCTGCGTTATCACGCGTGAACCCGAAAGTGGTGGAGATCGTTATGACACAAGGCTGGACCAAATCCGACTGGCGCGCGAAACCCCGCATCCAGATGCCGGATTATCCCGACACGGCGGCACTGAACGCGGTCGAGGCGCAGCTTGTGAGCTATCCCCCCCTGGTCTTTGCCGGGGAGGCGCGCCGTCTGCGCAGCCAACTGGCCGATGTGGCGGCGGGCAAGGCCTTCCTGCTGCAAGGCGGCGACTGCGCCGAAAGCTTTGCCGAGTTCCGCGCCGACAACATCCGCGACACGTTCCGCGTGATGCTGCAGATGGCGGTCGTCCTGACCTATGGCGCGAAGGTGCCGGTGGTGAAGGTAGGCCGCATGGCCGGCCAGTTCGCCAAGCCCCGATCCGCCCCGATGGAGATGGTGGGCAACACCGAGCTTCCGTCCTACCGCGGCGACATCATCAACGGCTTCGATTTCACGCCCGAAGCGCGGATTCCCGATCCGCAGCGGATGCTGCAGGCCTACACCCAGGCCGCGGCGACGCTGAACCTGCTGCGCGCGTTTTCCACGGGCGGCTTCGCCGACATCCACCGCGTTCATTCCTGGACGTTGGGCTTCACCAATGACGACAAGGCCGAGCGTTATCGTGAACTGTCAAGCCGGATCGGCGACGCGTTGGACTTCATGACGGCGGCGGGGGTCAACCCGGACACGGCGCACACCCTGTCCACGGTCGATTTCTACACCAGCCACGAGGCGCTGCTTCTGGAGTATGAGGAGGCGCTGTGCCGCGTCGACAGCATCTCGGGCAAGCCGGTGGCGGGGTCGGGGCACATGATCTGGATCGGCGACCGCACGCGGCAGCCGGACGGCGCGCATGTGGAATTCGCCCGCGGCGTGCTGAACCCGATCGGCCTGAAATGCGGACCCAGCACGACGGCCGAGGATCTGAAGGTCCTGATGGCCAAGCTGAACCCGGAAAACGAGGCCGGCCGCCTGACGCTGATCGCCCGATTCGGCGCGGGCAATGTGGGCGACCACCTGCCGCGCCTGATCAAGGCCGTGCAGGAGGAAGGGGCGAACGTCGTCTGGTCCTGCGATCCGATGCACGGCAACACGATCAAGTCGCCTTCGGGCTACAAGACGCGTCCGTTCGATTACGTGCTGTCCGAGGTGCGGGACTTCTTCGCGATCCATCGCGCCGAAGGCACGATCCCCGGCGGCGTGCATTTCGAGATGACGGGTCAGGACGTGACGGAATGCACGGGCGGGTTGCGCGCGGTCACGGATGAAAACCTGTCCGACCGCTACCACACCGCCTGCGACCCGCGCCTGAACGCCAGCCAGTCGCTGGAACTCGCCTTCCTTGTGGCCGAGGAACTGTCGGCGCGCCGCGACGAAGCCCGCCGCATCGCGGTGTAAGCAAGGAAACGCTGTCCTGACCCCCTGCGCGGTTGGCTTCACGGCCGCGCAGGACTATGTCGCTTTGCAGACATACGGAGACAGTCATGACGCGCTTTGAATACCAGGTCATTCCCGCCCCCTCCAAAGGGGAAAAGGCGCGTGGCGTCCGCAACGGGACGGAGCGGTTCGCGCTGGCGCTGACGGCGGTCATGAACCGCATGGGCCGTGACGGCTGGGAATATGTGCGCGCCGAAAGCCTTCCGGCCGAGGAGAAGTCGGGCCTGTTCCGGCGGACCACGGCGTTGCAGCACGTTCTGGTGTTCCGCCGCGTGCTTGGCGACGACGTGGCGCGGCTTGGCGCGGTGGAGGTGACGACGGGCGCGGTTCAGTCCCTGCCGGTGGCCAACGCCCCCGAAGGCATTGCACGACCCATCGGTCCGGCGGTCTAACCCCGCGCTTCGGCCAGGGCTTCGGGCAAGGCGGCGGCGAACAGGCTCTGGTCCTGTTCGGAGCCTGCGCTGACACGGATGCAGCGGTCGTGCGGGGCCACGAAGGGCATCCGCACGAACACGTCGCGCGCCACCAGCCCTTGAAGCACCTTCTTGGCGAACGCGCCGTCCGCGCCGCAATCCATGGTCACGAAGTTCGTGGCCGAGGGGAGGGGCGAAAGGCCGTGGGCGCGCGCTATGGCGGACAACTCCTCCCGCCCCGCATGGACCTGCTGGCGGACATGGGCCAGCCAGCCCGTGTCGCCCAGCGCGGCCAGGGCCCCGGCCTGCGCGATGCGGCTGACGCCGAAATGGTTGCGCACCTTGTCAAACGCCGCGATCAGGTCCGCCGCACCCATGGCGTATCCTATCCGCGCCCCCGCCATCCCGTAGGCCTTGGAGAAGGTGCACATGCGGATCACCCGCGGATCGTCGATGGCGATGCGTGGGATGGCCGTGTCCGGCGCCAGCTCCACATACGCCTCGTCCAGGATCAGCAGGGCGCCGTCGGGCACCGCGTCCACCATCCGCTCCAGCACCTCGGCCGGATGATGGCTGCCCATGGGGTTGTCGGGGTTGGCGATGTAGATCAGCTTGGCGCCCACCTCCCGCGCGCGGGCGATCAGGGCGTCGGGGTCTTCGTGGTTGCCGGCATAGGGCACCTTGTGCAGCACGCCGCCAAAGCCCGCGACGTGGAAGTTGAACGTCGGATACGCCCCGTCCGAGGTGACGACCGCGTCGCCCTTGTCGATCAGCAGGCGGACCAGCAGGCCCAGCAGCCCGTCGATCCCTTCGCCCACCACGATGTTCGCGGGGTTTATACCGTGATGCGCGGCCAGCGCCTGCCGCAGGTCGTGGTTTTCGGGATCGCCATACATCCACGCCTCGCCCGCCGCGCGCTGCATCGCGTGAATCGCGGCGGGCGAGGGGCCGAAGACGCTTTCATTCGCGCCCAGCCGCGCCGCGAAGGGCCGCCCGCGCATCCGCTCCTGCGTTTCCGGGCCCACGAAGGGCACGGTGGAGGGCAGGGAGCGGATCAGGGGCGTATAGCGGGGCATCGACAAGCCTTTCGTCGGGTTACAGCTGGGCGAGGGCGGCGGCGAGCTTGCGCGCCTCGTCCTCCTGCTGGGCAAGGTTCTCACGTGCCTCGTCCACCACCTCCTCGGGGGCGGAGGCGATGAACTTCGGGTTGTTCAGGCGTCCGCGCAGGCCGCCCATGTCCTTTTCCAGCTTTTGCAGCGTCTTTTCCAGCCGCGCCTTTTCGGCCGCGATGTCGATGATGCCTTCCAGCGGGATGGCGAAGGTCGCCCCTTCGACGGCCACCGTCACCGCGCCCTGCGGAATGGCCGAGGCCTCCGTCAGGCTTTCAATGCGGGCCAGACGCTGGATCAGGGCCGCGTTGCGGTCCCAGGCCGCGCGGGCGGTGGCGTCCATGCCGACGGCCTGCGCCGCGAGCTTCAGGCCCACCGGCACCCGCACCTGCGCGCGGGCCGACCGGATGCCGTCGATGACAGAAATGACCCAAGTCATCTCGGCCGTCGCTTCGGCGTCCGACACCGCGAACTCGGGCCAGTCGGTGTGGACGAGGGGTTTGGCGCGGGTGCCGGTGGTGCCCCACAGCTCCTCGGTCACGAAGGGCATGATCGGGTGCAGCAGGATCATGCACTGGTCCAGAACCCAGGCCATGGTGCGGCGCGTCTCATCCGCCTGTTCGCCGTCGAATAGGGGCTTGGCGAATTCCACGTACCAGTCGCAGACCTTGCCCCAGACGAAGGCGTACAGCGCATTGGCCGCCACGTCGAAGCGGTAGCCTTCCAGCGCGGCATTCACCTCGGCCAGCACGGCGGAGGTTTCCGAAATGATCCAGCGGTTCACCGTGGCCGTCGCCTGCGGGGGCTGAGCCTGCGTCGCATGCCCCTCCCACACGCCGTTCATCTCGGCAAAGCGGCAAGCGTTCCACAGCTTCGTGCCGAAGTTGCGATAGCCGGCGATGCGCGCGGTGGACAGCTTCAGATCGCGCCCCATCGCGGCCATGGCCGTCACGGTGAAGCGCACGGCGTCGGCGCCGTATTCGTCGATCAGCTCCAGCGGGTCCAGAACGTTGCCCAGCGACTTGGACATCTTCTTGCCCTTTTCATCGCGGACAAGCGCGTGGACGTAGACGGTCTTGAACGGGACCTGCTCCACCACGGCCAACTGCATCATCATCATCCGGGCAACCCAGAAGAAGATGATGTCGAAGCCGGTGACGAGCACGTTGGTCGGGAAGTACTTCTGCAGTTCCGGCGTCTGTTCGGGCCAGCCCAGCGTCCCGATCGGCCAGAGGCCGGAGGAGAACCACGTGTCCAGCACGTCCGGGTCGCGCCAGTAGCAGACGGAGTCCGGCGTCTGGACATGGGCCAGCGCCGTGTCGCGGTCGGCCACGGGCACCAGCGCGAAGTCACCGTAATAGTCCAGCATCTGCTGGCGCGCGTCCTCTTCGGTCGCGGCGCAGAAGGACACGGTTTCGGACCAGTCGAAGGGGGCGACGCCCTCTTCCTCTCCGATGCGGCGGGGGCCGTACCAGACCGGGATCTGGTGACCCCACCACAGCTGGCGGCTGATGCACCACGGCTCGATGTTTTCCAGCCAGTGGAAGTAGGTCTTGGCGTCACGCTCGGGCAGGATCTGCGTGTCGCCGTTGCGCACGGCGTCCAGTGCAGGGCCGACGATCTTGTCGGTGTCTACGAACCACTGGTCGGTCAGCATCGGCTCGATCACCACCTTCGACCGGTCGCCGAAGGGCTGCATGATGGATTTCGATTCCACGACCGGGTGGCGTTCCAGATGCTCGGACCCCGTCTCCTCGTCGAGGGAGGTGACAAGTTCCGTCACCGCCAGACCGGCGGCGTTGATGTCGGCGATCACGGCCTTGCGTGCCTCGAATCGGTCCATCCCGCGATACTTCATCGGCACGAGGTTGAGGCTGTCGACCTCCGTCTCATTCGTGGGGGATCCGGCGGCGATCTCGCGGGCGCGCTGGACGGATGCCTCGTAGGGGGCGCCGTCGTCGCGCATGGCGCCCTTGGTGTCCATCAGGCGGTACATCGGCAGGTTCGCGCGCTTGGCGACCTGATAGTCGTTGAAGTCATGCGCGCCCGTGATCTTCACCGCGCCGGAGCCGAAGGTCTTGTCCGGGTATTCGTCGGTGATGATTGGGATCAGGCGGTCGCACAGCGGCAGGTGCACCATCTTGCCCACGATGGGGGCGTAGCGTTCATCGCTCGGATGCACCGCCACCGCGCCGTCGCCCAGCATGGTTTCCGGCCGCGTCGTCGCGATGGAGATGTAGTCGCGGGTTTCGCGCAGGACGACGTTCCCGTCCTCGTCCTTTTCCACGTATTCATAGGTCGCGCCGTCGGCGAGGCGGTACTTGAAGTGCCACATGTGACCGGGGGTCTCGATGTTCTCGACCTCCAGGTCGGAAATTGCCGTCTCGAAATGCGGGTCCCAGTTCACGAGGCGTTTGCCCCGATAGATCAGGCCCTTGCGGTACATTTCCACGAAGACCTTGGTCACCGCTTCGGGGAAGTTGCCGGACATGGTGAAGGCTTCACGATCCCAGTCGCAGGACGCGCCAAGCCGCTTCAGCTGGCCCACGATGGTACCGCCGGACTTGTCCTTCCATTCCCACACCTTTTCCAGAAAGGCGTCGCGGCCCAGTTCCCGGCGCGAGGGTTGCTGGGTGCGGGCCAGCTCACGCTCCACCACCATCTGGGTGGCGATGCCGGCGTGGTCGGTGCCGGGCTGCCAAAGGGTGTCGAAGCCCCGCATCCGGTGCCAGCGCACCAGGATGTCCTGCAGCGTGTTGTTGAAGGCGTGGCCCATGTGCAGCGAACCCGTCACGTTCGGCGGCGGGATCATGATGCAGAAGGTTTCGGGGCGGGAGGCGTTGGCACCGGCACGGAAGGCGCCCATCCGTTCCCACATGGCCGACAGGCGGGCTTCCGCCTCTGCCGCATTGAACGTCTTTTCCATCGCCATGTCCGGGCCCCTTCATGCACTGTCGGGGGCAGGGATACAGGCGATTGCCCCCAAGGAAAAGCCCGTCGTGAAAACGTCGCTTTTGCCTGTCAGGCTTGGCAAAAGCGGCTTTTTGCGACGGGGGTAAAAAAACGCTTTGCAAACGCTTCGATGTGCTGCATAGGGGCGTCCTTGTTTTCAGGAAAAGGGCGGCTCATACGCACCTGGCCTGGTTTTTTGAAACCGCGCAGGTGCCGCTTCCCGGGAACATACGGGCGGGTGCTGCGTCTTGTTGGCTGAAAGGAAACGCCGATGGGACTCTCGAAAACAATCTGGACATCGCCGGCCGAATATATTCGGACGCTGACGCCCGATACGCCGATCCTGTTCTTCTCCCCCTCTGTCCTTCAGGGCATGGCGCGGAAGTTCATCGACGGCTTCCCGGGCATGGTGACCTATGCCGTGAAGTCGAACCCCGAGGAGGTGGTGATCGAAAACCTCGCCGCCGCGGGCGTGCGCGGCTTCGACGTCGCTTCCCCGGCCGAGATGCGGCTGATCCGGCGCCTCGTGCCGGACGCAGCACTGCACTACAACAACCCGGTGCGCGCGCGGCATGAAATCCGCACGGCGGTCGAACTGGGAGTCAAAAGCTACAGCGTCGATTCCGCGTCGGAACTGGCCAAGCTGATCGAACTGGTTCCGGCCGAGGGGACGGAGATTTCCGTCCGCTTCAAGCTGCCGGTGGCGGGCGCGGCCTACAACTTCGGCGCCAAGTTCGGCGCCACGGTGGAACTCGCGACCGAACTGCTGGCGACGGCGGCGAAGGCGGGCTTCATCCCGTCGATCACCTTCCACCCCGGTACGCAGTGCACCGATCCGGCCGCCTGGGGCAGCTACATCAGTGCCGCGGCCGAGATCGCGCAGGGGGCAGGGGTGTCCATCGCCCGCCTGAACGTGGGCGGCGGCTTCCCGAACCACCGCCTGTCGGCCGTGACGCCGGATCTGGACGCGATCTTCGACCTGATCGACCGCACCGCGACCGAAGCCTTCGGCGACCACCGTCCGCAGCTGGTCTGCGAACCGGGCCGCGGCCTGTGCGGCGACGCGTTCACGCTGGCGGCCCGCGTGAAGGCCGTCCGCGACGGGCAGCACGTGTTCCTGAACGACGGCACCTATGGCTCGCTCACGGAACTGCCGATGATCGGCGTGATCGACCGGATCGAGGTGATGACCCCGCAAGGCCAGCTGCGCGAGGGTGATCGTTCGGACCGCATCATCTTCGGGCCGACCTGCGATTCGGTGGACCGCCTTCCCGGAGAGCTGTCGCTGTCGGTGGACATCGAGGAAGGCGACTTCGTCATCTTCCAAGGCATGGGCGCCTATTCGGCGGCCACGAACACCCGCTTCAACGGCTTTGGAGAGCTGTCGATGGCGACGGTCCTGTCGCTGAAGCTCTAAGCATTGACCCTGCCTGTCGCCTCTGGCAATCCCGGAGGCGACAGACAGGACAATGACATGAACCTCTTTACCGAACTCCGCACCGTCGTGACCGAGGCGATCGCCGCGATGCAGGCGGCCGGGGAACTGCCCGAGGGGCTGGATCTGGCCAATGTCGCGGTCGAACCTCCGCGCGACGCGGCCCATGGCGACATGGCGACCAACGCCGCGATGGTTCTGGCCAAGCCCGCCGGCCTTCCCCCCCGCAAGATCGCCGACGCGCTGGCCCTGCGCCTGGCCGAAGATCCGCGGATCGAGGCGGCGGAGGTGGCCGGACCCGGCTTCCTGAACCTGCGCCTGAAGGTTGACCTGTGGCAGCGCCTTGTGGGCGCCGTGCTGTCGCAGCAGGCCGAGTTCGGCCGCAGTGCGCTGGGGCAGGGGTCGAGGGTCAACGTCGAATTCGTGTCGGCCAACCCCACGGGTCCGATGCATGTGGGGCACACGCGCGGTGCCGTGGTGGGCGACGCGCTGGCCAAGCTGCTGGCCTTTGCAGGCTTTGACGTCACGCGCGAATACTACATCAACGACGGCGGCGCGCAGGTGGACGTGCTGGCGCGTTCCGCGTTCGAGCGGTACCGCGAGGCGAACGGGCTGGAGCCGCAGATCGCCGAGGGTCTTTATCCCGGCGACTACCTGATCCCGGTGGGGCAGGCGCTGAAGGACAAGTATGGGGACCGCCTGCTGGACCAGCCCGAAAGCGTCTGGCTGGCCGACCTGCGCGAATTCGCGACCGCGAAGATGATGGAGATGATCCGCGAGGATCTGGCCGCCCTGAACGTGGAGATGGACGTCTATTCCTCGGAGAAGGCGCTCTATGGCACCGGCAAGATCGAGGCGGCGCTGCAACGGCTGCGCGACATGGACCTGATCTATGAAGGTGTGCTGGAACCCCCGAAGGGCAAGACCCCCGAGGATTGGGAGCCGCGCGAGCAGACGCTGTTCCGCTCCACCCTGCATGGCGACGATGTGGACCGTCCGGTGATGAAGTCGGACGGCACATGGACCTATTTCGCGCCCGACATCGCCTATCACTTCGACAAGGTGGAACGCGGCTTCGACCAGTTGATCGACATCTTCGGCGCGGATCACGGTGGTTACGTCAAGCGGATGAAGGCGGCCGTGGCGGCGCTGTCCAACGGCCGCGTGCCGCTGGACGTGAAGCTCGTGAACCTCGTGAAGCTGTTCAAGAACGGCGAGCCGTTCAAGATGTCGAAGCGCGCAGGCACTTTCGTGACCCTGCGCGACGTGGTCGATCAGGTGGGCGCGGACGTGACGCGCTTCGTGATGCTGACGCGCAAGAACGACGCGCCGCTGGACTTCGACTTCGACAAGGTGCTGGAACAGTCGAAGGACAACCCGGTCTTCTATGTCCAGTACGCCAACGCGCGCATCAACTCCGTCCTGCGCAAGGCGCGCGAGGCGGGGGTGGAGGTCGACGACCTGACGCTGGCCGCGGCCGACTTCGCCAGCCTGACCCATGAAGCGGAACTGGCGCTGATCCGCAAGCTGGCCGAATGGCCCCGCCTGGTGGAGATCGCGGCCCGCAACAACGAACCGCACCGCGTGGCGTTCTACCTGTACGAGCTCGCCTCGGACTTCCACGGGCTGTGGAATCGCGGCAATGACGAGGTGTCGCTGCGCTTCCTTCAGGACGATACCGCCACGTCGCAGGCGAAAATCGGTCTGGCCCGGGCCACGGGCGTTGTGATTTCCAACGGATTGGGTATCCTTGGTGTCACCCCGGTCGAAGAAATGCGCTGAAAAGGCGAAAACCGGGCGTGGAAAACGGGCAAGATCGTGGCGCGCAGACGCCGCACTGGGGCAGTGACATGGCTGAGGTGGACTTCGACGAATTCGGAGCCGTGGACTATGCGCCACGGCGACCCTACCGCGTTCAGCGCGCAATCAACATCGCCGGAGCTGTCAGTTCGGTGGCGCTGGTCATGGCGCTGGGATGGTGGGGCTATCACACCGCCGTTCGCGACGTTCAGGGCGTGCCCGTGGTGCGGGCGCTGGAAGGGCCGATGCGTGTCACGCCCGAAAACCCCGGCGGTCAGATCACCGATGGCGAAGGTCTGGCGGTCAACGCCATCGCGGCCACGGGCGCATCCGGCGTGATGCCGGACGAACTGCTGCTGGCGCCGAAGCCCGCCGAACTGGACCTTGCCGACGGCCCCGGTCTGGAAGGGTCGGAGCCTTCGAAGGAGATCATGGACGCCGTGGCCGAGGCGACGGGCGCCACCGGCACCGTGCTGATCCCCGCGGCCCAGCAGGCCGCCCCCGCCACCATGGTTCCCGACCCCGAGGAGGGCCTGTCGAGCACCGTGGAAGGCGACCCGATCCAAGAGATCGCCGTGGCGCCCCCCGCCATCGATCCCACCCTCATCCCGCCGGAACTGAAGGAAGAGCCGGAGGTCGCGCCCGCGCCGCCGGGTGCCGTGATCCGCTCGCTTCGTCCCCCGATGCGGCCCGTGATGGTGGCGGCGACGACCGCGCCCGCGGCCCCCGTGGCCGCACCGGCCAAGGAGATGCCGGTGACCGCCCTGAAATCCGGGGAACACCTGGTCCAGCTGGGCGCCTTCGACAACGAGGAGCAGGTCCGTACCGAATGGGCGCGTCTGACCGGCAAGTTCGGCAACCTGATCGGCGCGAAGAACCTGATCGTGCAGAAGGCCGTCAGCAACGGCCGCACCTTCTATCGCCTGCGCGCCGCCGGGTTCGAGGATGCGGCCGACGCGCGGCGCTTCTGTTCGGCGCTGCTGGCCGAAAACGCCGCCTGCATCGCGATCGTGAACCGATGATCGGACGCGGCGCGGCGATCTTCGGCTGCGACGGGCTGACGCTGGGGACCGAGGAGCGGGCCTTCTTTCGCGACGCGGACCCCTTCGGCTTCATCCTGTTCGCGCGCAACGTGGACGCGCCGGAGCAGCTGCGCCGCCTGACGGCCGAGCTGCGCGAGGCCGTTGGCCGCGACGCGCCGATCCTAGTCGATCAGGAAGGCGGGCGGGTTCAACGCCTGCGCGCGCCGCACTGGGCGGAACATCTTCCTGCGCTGGACATGATGACGCGCGCCCGCGATCCGCACCGCGCGATGAAGCTGCGCTTCGCCCTGATCGCGGCGGAACTGCGGGCGGTGGGGATCGACGCGAACTGCGCCCCCGTGGCCGATGTCGCGACCGACGCCACGCATCCCTTCTTGCGCAACCGCTGCTATGGCTTTGACCCCTCGACAGTGACGGAGCTTGCCCGCGTGGCCGCCGACGCGCATCTGGCGCAGGGCGTGTTGCCGGTCATCAAGCACATGCCGGGCCATGGACGGGCGACTGCCGACAGCCACCGCGACCTGCCGACCGTGACCGCCGACCGCGCCACGCTGGAAGGCGATTTCGCGCCGTTCCGTGCGCTGAACCACCTGCCGATGGCGATGACCGCGCATATCGTCTTCTCGGCGCTGGACGACCGTCCTGCGACCTGTTCGCCGGTGATGATCGACCTGATCCGGCAGGACATCGGGTTCGACGGTCTGCTGATGACCGACGACATCGAGATGGAGGCCTTGTCGGGCAGCGTCGCCGAACGCACGCGCCTGTCCTTGGCCGCTGGCTGCGACGTGGTCCTGCATTGCAACGGCGCAATGCCCGCCCGGCGCGCCGTGGCCGAGGCGGCGGGGGAAATGGGCCCCGACGCCCGCCGCCGCGCCGAAGCGGCGCTGGCCCTCCGTACACCGGCAAGGGCCATCGACGTGGCCGCCTTGTCTGCGGAACTGTCGGACCTTCTGGACGCCTGACCCATGACCGACCTGCCTGAAAGCGTCAGCGACCGCCTTGCGGCCGAGGCGCTGATCGTCGATGTCGAGGGCTTTGAGGGGCCGCTGGACCTGCTTCTGACGCTGTCGCGCACGCAGAAGGTGGACCTGCGCCGGATCTCGGTCCTTGAACTGGCGGAACAGTATCTGACCTTCGTGGAACGGGCGAAGATCCTGCGGATCGAACTCGCGGCCGACTACCTCGTGATGGCGGCATGGCTGGCCTATCTGAAGTCGCGCCTGCTGCTGCCGCCCGATCCGGCCGAACGCGGTCCCTCGGCCGAGGATATGGCCGACCATCTGGCCTGGCAGCTGGAACGCCTTCAGGCCATGCGCGACCGTGCCGCCGCCCTGATGGCGCGGGACCAGAAGGGCCGCGACGTCTTCCCGAGGGGAGAGCCCGAAACCGTCATCCGCCACAAGCGCAGCGTGTATTCCACCAGCCTGATCGAGCTGATGCGCGCCTATGCCCGCCTGCGCACGAAGGATGAATTCCGCCCCTTCGTGATGGACCGAGAGCATGTCTTCACCATGGAGCAGGCGCTGGAGCGGATGCGCGAGATGCTGGGCTATTTCGGCGACTGGGGCGACCTGCACGACTGGCTACCCTCGGGGTGGGACACGCATCCGATGCGCCGGCGGTCCGCCACGGCGTCGCATTTTGCCGCCGTGCTGGAGATGGCCAAGCGCGGGCAGATCGACCTGCGGCAGGGCCAGACCTTCGGCCCCCTTCAGATACGGAAGAAAGAATGACAGCCATCCCCCCACCCAGCCCGGAGGAGCAGGAGCGGATGGTGGAAGCCATGCTCTTTGCGTCGGCCGCACCGATGAGTTTGGCGGAACTGGCCGCGCGCATGCCGCAGGGGTGTGATCCCGCGGGCGCCGTGGCGGCCTTGCAGCGACGTTACGAAGGGCGTGGCGTGCGGCTGGTACGGGTGAACGAGTCGTGGGCGTTCCGCACCGCGCCCGATCTGGCTTTTCTGATGCAGCGCGAGGTGGTGGAAACGCGCCGCCTGTCCCGCGCCGCGATCGAGACGCTGGCCATCGTCGCCTATCACCAGCCCGTCACGCGGGCCGAGATCGAGGAAATCCGCGGCGTCGCCGTCAGCCGTGGCACGCTGGACCAGTTGCTGGAGATGGAATGGATCCGCCTTGGCCGCCGCCGGATGACGCCCGGGCGGCCGGTGACCTTCATCGTGACGGAACAGTTTCTGGATCAGTTTGGTTTGGAGACTGCCCGCGACCTTCCCGGCCTGCGGGAATTGCGAGAGGCAGGCCTTCTGGAGAACCGTCCCGCCCCCGGCGGTCCGGCGGCCCC
Source organism: Falsirhodobacter sp. 1013 (assembly GCF_051195255.1). Lineage (NCBI taxonomy): Bacteria > Pseudomonadati > Pseudomonadota > Alphaproteobacteria > Rhodobacterales > Paracoccaceae > Falsirhodobacter > Falsirhodobacter sp. 1013. Next base: position 332,222 of record NZ_JBNJLK010000003.1, read on the forward strand.
GGAGGGGGACACGCCGGACAGGATGGAGGATTGAACATGAACTTCAAGGTGCTGCAACGGATGCTGGTGGGCATGGTGATGGGCAAGGTCATCAACAAGGGCATCGACTATGCCTCCCGCCGCGGCAAAAGCGAGGCGGAGATGACGCCGGAAGAACGCGCACGGGCGAAGAAGACGCGGATGATGGCCCAGAAGGCGCGCAAGATCGCCCGGATCACCAACCGCCTGCGTTAACGGAAATGCTTGGCCAGCTTCAGCCCTTGGCCCTGATAGTTGGACGCGATGCCGGCGCCGTAAAGGACGTCCGGCACCTCGGCCATGCGCTCGTAGACCAGGCGGCCCACGACCTGCCCGTGTTCCAGCACGAAGGGCGCCTCGTGGCATCGCACCTCCAGCACGCCGCGTGATCCGACGCCGTGGCCGAAGCCCGGATCGAAGAAGCCGGCGTAATGGACTCGGAATTCCCCCACCATCGCCAGATAGGGCGCCATCTCGGCCGCCTGGTCGGGGGGGATGGTCACCGCCTCGCGGCTGACAAGGATATAGAACGCGCCGGGATCGAGGATGATCTGGCCGTTGGTGGTCGTCACCTCCTCCCAGAAATCGGCGGCGGGATAATGGGCGATGCGGCCAAGGTCGATCACCCCGCTGTGCGGTTTCGCGCGATAGCCAACATGGTGCCCCAGTTCCAGATCCACCGAGAAGCCCAGACCGTCGGCGATCAGGGCAGGGCCGTCCACCAGCGGCGTGTTGGCGTGCAGGGCCCGCAACTCGTCATCGTGCAGGACCGACTGCCCCACGCGGAGGCGCAGCTGGTTCAGCCGCATCCCCGGCCGCACAAGGACCGAGAAGCTGCGGGGACATACCTCGGCATAGAGGGGGCCATGATAGCCGGCGGCGATCCGGTCGAATTCCACCCCGCCATCCGTGATCGTGCGGGTCAGCAGGTCCAGGCGGCCTGTGGAACTTTTGGCGTTGGCGACGCCGGCGACATCGGGGGGCAGGTGCAGACGCTCCATCAGCGGGATCACGTAGACGCAACCCTTTTCCAGAACGGCGCCGTCCGACAGGTCGATCCGGTGCATCTCGAACTCCGTCAGGCGTTCGGCGACGGTGCGGCCCTTGCCGGCCAGGAAGCTGGCCCGCACGCGATAGGCCTGCGTGCCAAGCCGCAGGTCTAGGCTGGCCGGCTGCACCTGTTCGGGCAGGATTGCAGGTTCGGCCCGAAGGGCGCCTTCTGCGATCATGCGACGAAGACGCTGCGACGGAAGAACACCGATCATGCCATACCCCTGAAAAGACGAAAGCCGCCCGTTTTCACGGACGGCTTTCTGTTGTGGTCGGGCCGGCGAGATTCGAACTCGCGGCCTTCCGCCCCCCAGACGGACGCGCTAACCAGGCTGCGCCACGGCCCGACACTGGGCGGATACATATCAATATTCGCGGCGGGGGCAAGCCGAAACCTGCGAAAAGACGTCACTATCTTTCAACAAGCGTCATGCGGTCGCGCAGGGCGGTCAGGCGTGCCACCAACGGCTGGATTTCGGCCATCTCGACGCTGCCGGGCTCCAACGCCAGAAGGCGGCTGATCAGGGGGCGCAGGCCCGAATCCGCAACAGGTGCCTTGGGCGAGGGGTCGCGTAAGCGCTCCGCCCGCTCGCGCGCAAGGGCGGCGTCGCCGTGCCCAAGGGGCGGGGGTGCGGCGTCATCGGTGGCCCCGCTGCTCTTGGGTTCGACTTTGGAGAAGAACTCTTCCTCGGTCACGGTGTCATCCTCTGAATCGGAAGCGGGGGTAAAGGTCCAGCCGGCGTCTTCGGCCGACACGTGGGACACGGCGCGGCGCTGCGGGAAGGCGTGAACCTCGGCCGTTTGCAGGATGTCTTCGGGTTCGACCTCGATGAAGCCGGCTTCCTCGACGCGGGCCATTTCGGCCACGCGACGCACGCCCTGTTCGCGCAGGATCTTCTGGACCCCGCGAATCGTCATCCCGTCATCGTGCAGCAGCTTGCGGATGCCCCCCAAGAGGGCGATGTCGGAGGGCCGATAGTATCGGCGCCCCCCGGCCCGCTTGACAGGCTTGATCTGCGGAAACCGGCTTTCCCAGAAACGCAGCACATGGGCCGGTGTCTGCAGAACGTCGGCCACCTCGCTGATGGTGCGGAAGGCGTCGGCCGATTTCTCCATCGGAATCCTCGTGTTACTTCTTCGTCCCCGAGACGACACGTTCCTTCATCAGGTGCGAGGGGCGAAAGGTCAACACGCGGCGCGGACTGATCGGCACCTCATCCCCGGTCTTGGGGTTGCGTCCGACACGCGCCGCCTTGTCGCGCACCGAAAACGTCCCGAAGGAGGAGATCTTCACCTGCTCCCCGGCGACGAGGGCGTCGGACACGTGCTGCAGCACGCTTTCCACCAGTTGCGCCGAATCGTTTCGCGACAGCCCCACCTCGCGGAAAACGGCCTCGCTCAAATCCATGCGCGTCAAAGTCTTACCGCTCATCCTCACCCCCCTTTATACCCGCAAGAAGGATGGTGCGCGGGTGGTACCCTGTCAAGGTGGACAACTTTGCGTTGATTACCAGCGAAGGACGACCGAACCCCAGGCCAGGCCACCGCCAATGGCCTCGGTCACGATGACGTCGCCCGTCTTGATCTGCCCGCGCGCCTTGCCGACCGACAGCGCCAGCGGAATAGACGCGGCCGAGGTGTTGCCGTGATCCTGAACGGTCACCACGACCTTCTCCATCGGAAGGCCCATCTTCTGCGCGGTCGCGCTGATGATGCGCAGGTTGGCCTGATGCGGCACGATCCAGTCCACTTCGTCGGCGGTCAGACCGGCCTTGTCCAGCGCGGTGTGGGCGGTTTCGGCCAGCTTGCTGACAGCATGACGGAAGACTTCCTTGCCCTGCATCCGCAGGTAGCCCGTCTTGCCGGTCGAGGTGCCGCCGTCCACATAAAGAAGATCGCGGAAGCGCCCGTCGCTGTGCAGGTCCGAAGACAGGATGCCGCGCTCTCCCTCGGCCGCTTCCAGAACCAACGCACCGGCGCCGTCGCCGAACAGGACGACCGTTGTACGATCTTCCCAGTCCATCAGGCGGGAAAACGTCTCGGCCCCGATGACGAGGACGCGTTTGGCCTGGCCGGAACGGATCAGCCCGTCGGCGTTGGTCAGCGCGAAGATGAAGCCGGCGCAGACCGCCTGCACGTCGAAGGCAAAGCCGCGCGTCATTCCCAATTCGCCCTGCACCATCGTCGCGGTGGACGGGAAGGTCAGGTCGGGGGTGGAGGTGGCGACGATGATCGTGTCGATGTCGTCGGGTTCCAGACCGGCATCGGCCAGCGCGGCGCGCGCGGCGCGGGTGGCCAAGTCGGTCGTGGTCTGGCCCTCGGCCACAAGATGACGGCGTTCGATCCCGGTGCGCGTCCGGATCCATTCGTCGGACGTCTCGATCCTGGCTTCCAGCTCGGCGTTGGACACGACACGGTCGGGCAGGTAATGCCCCACACCCTTCACGACGGCACGCAATGTCATCCGGTGGTTCCGTCCTTGGTCATGGCGGGATCCTGTCCCGCTGCCACAGCCGGCGCAACGCGCGCCGCCAGCCGTTCGTTGAAGCCGGATTTGGCCAGCTGGAAGGCCAGCTTCACCGCCGAGGAGACGCCCGTCGCGTCCGCCGATCCGTGCGATTTCACGACCGTTCCGTTCAGGCCAAGGAACACCCCGCCATTCACGCGACGTGGGTCGATCCGTTTCTGCATCCGCTTCAACGAGGCGAGAGCCAGCATGGCGGCGATCTTCGACAGGAAGGTGGCGGCAAAGGCCTCGCGCAGGAAGGCCGAGATCAGCTTGGCCGTGCCTTCGCCGGTCTTGAGCGCGATGTTTCCGGTGAAGCCGTCCGTCACGATGACGTCGCAACGGTCGGAAGGGATGTCCCCGCCTTCCACGAAGCCCACGAAATCGTAGCTTCCGGCCTCGGCACGGGCGGCGATCAGGTCATGCGCCTCCTTCATGCCGGGACGGCCCTTGTGCTCCTCGGTGCCGACGTTCAGCAGGCCGACACGGGGGCGCACAAGTTCCAGGCCGTTGCGGGCATAGGAGGCGCCCATCAGCGCGTATTGAAGCAGGTCCTCGGCGTCCGCGCGCACATCGGCGCCGACATCCAGGATGACGTTGAAACCGGCGGGATTGGTCGAAGGCCACAGCGCGCCGATGGCCGGGCGGTTGATGCCCGGCATCTTGCGCAGTTGCAGCATGGACACGGCCATCAGGGCGCCGGTGTTGCCGCAGGACACGGCGGCCTGCGCTTCGCCCGAGCGGATCGATTCGATGGTCGACCACATCGACGTGCCCTGACCGTGGCGCATCACCTGGCTGGGCTTGTCGTCCATGGTGACAACGCGGGGCGCGTGGCGCACCTCGCAGCGGCCTGCAAGATCCGCGCGCTTTTCCAGAAGGGGCCCGATCTCCGCCTCATCTCCGTGAAGGATGAAATGGATCTCGGGGTTCCGTTGTGCGGATGCGGCAAGACCGGCCACGACGTCAGCCGCCCCTCGGTCGCCGCCCATGGCGTCGACAGAGATGACGATCCTGCGCTCTGCGCCCGACGTCTGGGTCATCGTCTCGCTCGGCATCCTTGCATCAATGGCGCGGCTTACGCCGCGTCATCGTCCAGGTCGACCTCGGTCGTGGTCGCGACGACTTCACGCGAATCGTAGTGACCGCAGGCGCCGCAAACGTGGTGCGGGCGCTTCAGTTCGCCGCAGTTGGAGCACTCTGCCGGGTTCGAAGCGACAAGGGCGTCATGCGAGCGGCGCATGTTGCGGCGGGATTTCGTAACGCGGTTCTGCGGGACAGCCATTGTCTCCACCTCAGTTTATGAGGGGACAAGTCCCCTGGTGTTTCCTAGAATCCGAACAGCCCCCGAATGCGGGTTTGCATGTCCGATGAGGCGCGGAACATAGCGAAATCCCGCCCCGATGCAAGCCCCAATCAGGCCGTTCAGCCGTCCTTTTCCAGCTTGTCCTTCAGGGCCTGAAGCCCGGCGAAGGGCCGCAGGTCCGCATCGCGCAGCGGCGCGGCGTCGGGGGCCGCGAAAACCGCTTCCCCCAATTCGGCGCCCGGAGCGCGGGGCCAGTCGGGCAGGGCCAGGGCCAGTTCCTCGGCGGCGATGTCGCGCAGGTCGATCACCTCGGGGATGGGCTCCAGCGTGTCGTCCTCGGGCATCTCCGCCTCCTCGCCCGTGGGGGCGACGTAGCTGGCCAAATAGCGCCGCCGCACGGGGGCGTCGATCTTCGTGACCACGGGGGCCAGCGTCACAACGCAAGGCTGCTCCACGGTGCCCTTCAGGCGTCCGTCCAGACGGTAATCCTCGCGCCCCTCGGCCCGGATTTCCCCTTCGAAGGTCAGGGCGGCGATGGCGGTGATGTCCAGATCCTTTGCCAGCGTCGCGCGATCCTTGGCTGACGGCGTCAGGCGGAACCGCTGCGGCTTGCGCGCGGGCAGGGTGGCGACCCGGAACGTGTGGTTCTGCGGTTCGTCGGTCATGGATGCGCTTCCTTTCTTGAACAGGGGCGGGACCTTCTGTTAAGCCAAAGGTCGATATGGGCCCACGGCCCGCAAGGCAAGGGGTGGGCATGGCTTTGGCAGGACGAAAGACGGCGGTGCTGCGGAATGTCGTGGCGGGGCTGGCCCTGGTGGCCACTGTGGCCTGCGCGCCGATCTATCGCAACCACGGCTACGTGCCGATGGATCAGGATCTGGGGCGGGTCCAGATCGGCGCCACCCGGGATGAGGTGCGCGAAGTCATCGGCATGCCCGCAGTCACGACCCTTGCCAACGATTCCGGCTGGTTCTACGTGCAAAGCCGCTTCCGCACCTTCGGCCTGTCGCGTCGCGAAATCGGGCGCGAGGTGGTGGCCGTCAGCTTCAACCCGCAGGGCCGCGTCAGCAACGTCGAACGCTTTGGGCTGGAGCAGGGCCGCATCGTCCCTCTCTCGCGCCGCGTCACCGACAGCGGCGTGGAAGGAAGCAGCTTCCTGCGCCAGCTGTTCGGTTCGGTGGGCCGCCTGCGCGCCGATCAGGTGCTGGACGACTGATCGCGGGGTTCGAAATCCAGCGCCACGCCGTTGATGCAGTAACGAAGCCCCGTCGGTTGCGGGCCGTCGGGGAAGACGTGACCCAGATGCGCCTCGCAGCGCGGGCAATGCACTTCGATCCGCTGCATCCCCAGCGAGTTGTCGCGCGACATGCCGACCGCGTCCTCGCCCGCAGGGGCATAGAAGCTGGGCCAGCCGCAATGGCTTTCGAATTTCGTTTCCTGTTCGAACAACGGGGCGCCGCAGCCGGCGCAGGTGAAGGTGCCGGCTTCCGTCGGCAGATCCTCGTGGCTGCCCGGACGTTCGGTGCCATGCTTGCGCATCACGCGGTACTGTTCATCCGTCAGCTGTTCGCGCCATTCGGCATCGCTCTTGATGACTTTTTCAACCATTCTGATCTCCTGCTTGCGCGGAGCCGGCAATCGCTTGTGCCGGCCCGCCGCTGCAACGATATCTAGGGTCAGGCACGGCCAACGCCAAGGAGAGCGACCGACATGCGGAGCCTGACCCGGGGACGCCTGACCGCACGCGAAGCAACGGAGCCGCAGGATCTGGCCCGCGCGCAGGCCTTGCGGACGCTGGCCTTTCAGCTGGCCGAACCCGACCGCGACCGCTTCGACGAGTTGTGCACCCACGTCCTGGTGGAGGAGGGGGAGGATCTGGTCGCCTGTTTCCGCATCCTGCACCTGACGCCGGGGGAGGTGGACCAAAGCTATTCCGCCCAGCATTACGACCTGACGGCGCTGCGCGACTACGACGGTCACATGATCGAGATCGGCCGCTTTTGCCTGCATCCCGACCGGCACCAGGCGTCCATCGTGCGGTTCGCGTGGCGGGCGCTGGCGCGGTACGTGGCGGAATACGACGCGCGGATCCTGTTCGGCTGCTCCTCGTTCCTTGGCACGCAGCCGGAGCCTTATGCCGACGCCTTCGCGCTGCTGCGGCAGGCGCATCTGGCGCCCGACCCCTGGGCCCCCGGCCAGAAGGCGCCGCAGGTCTTCCCTTACGCCACCCTGCTGGACGGGCACGTGATCGACATGCAGCGGGCGATGCGGTCCATGCCGCCCCTGTTGCGCAGCTATCTGCTGATGGGGGGATGGGTGTCGGACCATGCCGTCGTGGACGGGCAGATGAACACGATGCACGTCTTCACGGGGGTGGAACTGCATCTGATGCCGCCCGCCCGCGTGCAGGCGCTGCAGAGGGCCTAGGTGTTCTATCCCGGCATCTTCTGGATCGGGTTCAGGATGAATCTGTCTGGCTCTTATGTCGAGATCTTGCAGATGTATTCGTAGGGCGTGAGGCCGCCGGGGGTCTTGAGCCTGCGCGCGAAGTTGCAGGCCGCCATGACGTCGGCGAGGTGGGCGCGGAGCTGGTCATGGCTGTCGTAGTGGAAGCGCTTGACGGCGGCCTCC